>JAKAYS010000184.1 GCA_021826695.1 Acidobacteriota bacterium
CCAGGTCCCAGCAGGTCAGTACCGGCCAGGGAATGCTCCGGTTGGGGACATTGTGGGTCCGGGATATGCGGACTGGGACATGAGCCTGTTCAAGAACTTCCATATCGCAGGTTCACTTGCGATGCAGTTCCGCGCAGAGGCATTTAACACCTTCAACCATACGAATTTCGTGAATTTCAACGGGATCGCCACTATCCTGGGACAGACCAATTTCGGGCAGGTAACTGGCGCCGACAGCGCTCGAATCTTGCAACTTGCCACAAAAATCAACTTCTAAAAGCTTTGGAAATACATTCTCGATAGGGAGCTTGTAACTTATGTTTTCAGCAAAGATTCAACGAATCTCGCATAAACTGTGCGACGCGCATATTCCCATACGTAGCATCTGGATGCATGCGTTAATGTCATCGCTGCTGCTCATTCCACCTAGTACTCAGGCTCAGAATCAACCCTCGACTCCTCAAGGAATTCACAAAATTAAGCACGTGATTATCATCATGCAGGAGAACCGTTCTTTCGATAGTTACTTTGGCACCTTCCCCGGGGCCGACGGATTACCGACGAAGGATGGAGCTTTCACTGTCTGCAACCCCGACAAACAGACAGGGCAGTGCATGAGTCCCTATCACGATACCAATGACATCAATGGGGGTGGACCGCATGAGGCAGCTTCCAGTCTGGCGGACATTGGTAACGGTAGAATGGATGGATTTGTAGTCCAGGCTGAAAAAGGCCGCAAGGGTTGTCTGAACAGTGCGAATCCTGCATGTACCAACTCAGTAAAGCCAGATGTCATGGGGTATCACGACGGCCGCGACATACCGAACTACTGGGCCTATGCACATACCTTCGTGCTACAGGACCACATGTTCGAACCGAATGCGTCCTGGAGCCTGCCCGCTCATTTATATGAGATCTCAGCATGGTCGGCTTATTGTACAAAGCACGACGACCCGAAAAGTTGTGTAAACGAGCTGAATTCTCCAGGAATAACCCCCAATTTTGGTGGCAGAGGACACTTTGGTGGCGAACGGAATGGACCCATCGGTACGAAGCCGATTTATGCATGGACGGATCTGACGTATCTACTCCACGCTCACCAGGTAAGCTGGGGTTATTACGTGATGAAAGGTGCCGAAACGGATTGTAAGAAAGGCGCTGGCATGTCCTGTCCTCCAGTCAAACGGGACAAGGGGACCCCGGGGATATGGAACCCGCTGCCCTATTTCGACACGGTAAAAGACGACGGCGAGCTTTCCCGCATTCAGCCTCTGGAGAATTTCTACACCCAGGCACGTGAAGGCACATTGCCCTCGGTATCCTGGATTGCTCCGGCGTTCCGGGTCAGTGAACATCCGCCTGCACTGGTAAGTGTTGGCCAAAGTTGGGTGACAGGTCTGATCAATGCCGTGATGCAGGGGCCGGACTGGAAAGACTGCGCCATCTTTCTGGTTTGGGATGACTGGGGAGGATTTTACGATCATGAACCGCCCCCTGTCGTGGATGAAAACGGATATGGGCTACGTGTTCCGGCGATGGTCATTTCGCCTTATGCCAGACCTCATTTCATCGACCATCAAACTCTCAGTTTCGATGCGTATCTGAAATTTATCGAAGACGATTTTATGGGTGGAGCCCGGCTCAATCCAAAGACCGATGGAAGGCCCGATCCCAGACCGACGGTACGCGAAGATGTCCCCATCCTAGGCGACCTGACAAAGGACTTCAATTTCGATCAGCAACCGCTTCCGGCCTTGGTCCTTTCCGAGCACCCATCGACGGATTTAGTTGCTGTGCCGCGAGCTACAAAAAGGAAACCTAAGAAGCAATAGAACGACTTTATCTGTTTGGCAATAATTATGCCGTACCTCGATCTTGTTTCATGGGTGAAGCAAGATCGAGAGTAATATTTTCCGGGAAACTGATCGGAAGACCACAAGCGGCGCTGTGGGCCGAAAAGCTGGTAGTGCAAAATATCATGACGATTGAAACCAAGCATTCTCTTCAGGATTCGTTACAGCCCGCAGCTGCGGGTACAGCGACGAATGATGCGGGCACGGAAACCGTCATGATGCCGGTCGGCGTTCCAGGCTACACGCTACGGGAAGAGCCGCGCCGGGTCCCGTCGACGGAGCCGCCCGTGCTGCCAGTCAATAAAGACCTGAAGTACATTGGTAAGCCGACCTCGCGCTGGGACGCCCATGCCATGGTAAGCGGATCGGCGCGCTACACAGCCGATATTCAACTGCCTGGAATGCTCTATGCCAAGTTTGTGAACGCGGCGGTTCCACACGCGAAAATTCTATCGGTCGATACATCGGTTGCGGAGAATTATCCTGGCGTGAAGGGAGTGCATGTCATTCAGCATGTGCGCGGCAGGGCCACGCTGGTGGATCCCGCGCTGGAGTTGCTGCTTCAGTATCCCATCGTTCGTTATGCAGGTCAGCCGATAGCGGCTGTCGCTGCGACGCACCCCCACATTGCGGAAGAAGCCGCCAAACTGGTGAAAGTACAGTACGATCCGATGCCGTTTGTAGTGGACATGGACAAGGCCCGGCAGCCGAATGCTCCGCAGGTCTTTCCCGGCCCGACCCACCAAATAGGTCGGACGGCTGAGGGTGGTTGGGGTATGAAGGATGTTCCTTATACCGGCAACGTACATGGGCCGTTCGTACGTAACCGCGGCGATGCAGAGCAAGGCTTCAGAGACGCAGACGTGGTGGTGGAAGGGAAATATACCACGCAGGTGCAGACCCATTGCGCGCTAGAGACCCATGGAGTGGTTGCAGATTGGAAGCCGAATCTGCTGACGGTATGGGCCTCGACCCAAAGTACGGCAGGTGTTCGTGCAGAGTTGGCAGCTTTCTTCCAGCTACCTAAATCTCAGGTGCGCGTGATTACGGAATTCATGGGTGGCGGTTTCGGCGCGAAGTTCGGTGCAGGCAATACGGGGGTTGTCGCCGCCGCGCTTTCCAGACAAACCGGAGCTCCGGTGCGGTTGATGCTCGACCGCAAAGAAGAACAGTTATCGGCGGGGAATCGCCCGAACTCCGATCAGAGGTTACGCATCGGCGCCAAAAAAGACGGAACGATCACTGCGATTCAGTTGATCAGCTATGGGTCTGCGGGCTGCGGAATGGGTGCGGGCTGCGCCGGCCCTGTAACCAACCTTTACAAGTGGGCGACGCTGCACACGGAAGAGAATGATGTTTTTCTGAACGCGGGCCCGGGTAGAGAATTTCGCGCACCCGGTCATCCCCAGGGAGCCTTCGCATTGGAGCAGACGATCGATGAGCTTGCAGCCACGCTGAATATGGATCCCATCGATCTGCGCGACAGGATCGACGAAAATCCCGTGCGCCGTGTCGAGCGGCAGATCATCCGCGAAAGCGCTCTTTGGAAATCGCGCAATCCAACGCCAAATGCCGATCGCGGACCCATCAAGCGCGGGGTGGGTCTCGCACAATCGGTCTGGTATCGCCACATCAATATGAACTCCGCTGCGGAAGTCCGCGTGCATCGCGATGGCTCCGTGGAAGTGCTCTCCGCCGTGCAGGACATTGGTACCGGCATCAAGACCGTGCTGGCACAGGTGTTGGCCGAGCAGTTTGGAGTGCCGCCCGCACAGGTATCCGTCAAAATTGGGGACACGAATTATCCGGTGGGTCCGAGCTCAAGTGGCGAAGCCGCCACTGCATCGCTTACCCCGGCAGTGCGAGATGCTGCCTGGCAGGCAGCGCAAAAATTCCTCGCTAGCGTTGCTCCGGCGCTTGGTGTGGCGCCGGAAGATCTGGAGCTGACCCGTGGCGAAGTCCGCAGCAAGTCTGGCAAAGTACAGCCAATGAGCTTCCGCCGCGCCGCCTTGAAGATGGACAGCGATGAAGTCTCCGCGCAAACGAAACGTATTCCCGACTACGATAAGGGCAAATATACTACCTACGGCGGAGTGGATGTGGCTGAAATTGAAGTGGATACGGAACTGGGAATTATCCATGTGAAACGATTTTTCGCGGTGCACGACTGCGGCCGCCCCATGAACCCATCGCACGTTATTAACCAGATCCATGGCGGCCTGATCCATGGCATATCCTACGCGCTGTATGAGCAACGATTGCTCGATCCAAAGTTCGGCCTGATGGTGAATCCAAACCTGGATCAGTACAAAATTGCCGGCTCGCGGGAAATTCCCGAAATCAAAGTACAACTGATCGAATCCTATATTGGCCAAAGCTCAACGGATGCCTCTGGTATAGGCGAATCTGGGGGTGTGATGACAGCGGCCGCAGCGATCGGTAATGCATTCCAAAATGCTACCGGGGTCCGCATTCGCACTCTACCGATGACTCCTACGGTGGTGCTGGACGCATTGAGTATGACTCCACAAAGGATTGGAACGGAATAAATCAGTCAGCTTTCGCAGATGTCGCACCAGTAGATGCGTGCGTGGCTCCATTGAACCAGCGCGGTACGGTCAAGACGGCAGATGCATAGATTTTTCTCGACCAAACGGAGGGCGGAAGCGCAGCCTGCGACCTGCCATTTAACTATTTGACTTGGATGACAGCGAGTCCATTGACAGGCAGATCCAGGGTAAGATTGCCGTTTTTCAATTTGGCGCGTTCGGGTGGACCCATTTGGGACGCCTTACGCATCTCTTGTATCTGCGCTGGTGTGGGATAGCGGGGGCTGCCCATCTTTTGGTATGCGATCAGGACGTCTCCATGGGAAGCGTCCAGGCGATGGATCGATACGTGGGCATGCGGCTTGACATGAGAGAAGGTCAGATGCACTTCTCGATCGTTGCCGTGCGCGCCGGGATCGACCAGGTTCCAGACCGCCAGCACCAGCGTGCCGTCCTTGCGCCGCGTGACCAGCACATTCTGCGCTGGATCGCCGATCCTCACGTCGCCGAGCAGGTGCATCAGCGCGAAAGCATTGTAGGAAGGCTTGGGAATGCCTCCCACGGCGAGCAGGCCGAAGCCGCCATGGAAGGGTGTTTTGGCCACTCCCTGCTCCTCGAACACATCGGAAAAGGTCCAGTACGACATCATGTTCGCCAGACCGTCGCACTGCCGAATGGTATCGGCGAGCCAAGGCCCCATATAAAGGGAATCCCGGCTATGGAGAGACTTAAAACCCGCGCCGAACTCGCTGACGATCAGCGGCAGGTTGGGGCGGGCCGAGGCCGCGATTTCGTCATGCATCTTCCGCGTGCCCCGGCAGACCATCTGGTCGCGTGAAATCTGCTCGTTGTCGTGAAAGACCTTGCTGACCTTCTCGTCCCCGTAGATGTGGCTGGAAACGAAGTCGAGCGGCACATTGTTTTTCACGGTGTGGTCGATCAACGCTCCCACCCAGGCCGCCTGCGCTGTGGACGGGCCGCCGACCCGCAGCCTGGGATTCACGGCCTTGATGGCCCTGGCCGTGTGGTCGTAAAGCTGGAAGTACGTTTCCTGGGCTGGCCTTCCTTTCCAGAAGTCGATGTTCGGCTCATTCCATACTTCGAAGTACCACTGGGAGACTTCCTCGATCCCATAGCGGTCCACCAGGTGGCGGGCAAACTGCGTGATCAAATCGTCCCACTTGGCATAATCTTTCGGAGGAGAAACGATCGGGTGATACCAGAATGGATGATAGTCCAACTGCGCCGCCATCTGTTTCGGCATAAAACCAATTTCAACATAGGGGCGTACGCCATTCTTGAGCAATCCATCGTAAATCTGGTCCACATAGGTGAAGTTGTAGATCGGCCCGCCCTGCTTATCTTCGCCGTACACCCCGACTTCATCGTTCAGAATGCCGTGGAAGCGCACATACTGGAAATCCGCAACTTTCTTGACGTCCCGTATATCCTGCCGATAGCTTTCGCGCAGGCTGAGAATGGCCCTGCCAGAGCCAAACATCTGTTCCCAGAAGTGGGGAAGTGGCGTGCTTGGCGCGGCGGCGTC
>JAKAYS010000025.1 GCA_021826695.1 Acidobacteriota bacterium
GGAAACCGAACCTTACGCTATCTGTGACTAGCTGCGGCGCAATACTTCCTCGCGTGTCGTATCATGCGGTCGATATCGATCATCGCTTCTGTGCAACCTACGTCGCTACGATGATTTGCCTGGTCCCATGGCCCGTTGAAAACTGTTTGTAACCTGTGGAGATATTGCCTTCGTTCGTTCAAAAACGGGACGGGACAACGTAGAACAGTATGGCGAAATAGTGCGTGACGCTTCCTGCAAGCACACACAAGTGCCACAGCGCATGAAAGTAGGGTATGCGATCGAAAGCGAAGAACAAAATACCAAGCGTATAGGCCAGCCCGCCAGCAGCGATCCAAATAATCCCGTGCCAGGAAATTGCATGAAGTAGCGGGCGCATGGCAAAAATGATGAGCCAACCCATACAGAGATAAATCGTGGCGGACGCTACAGCGAACCGCTCGACCGCAAGGCCCTTGAATACGACACCGGCGATAGCGAGCGACCATACGGTGCCGAACAGGAACCAGCCCAGAGGACCACGCAACGACACTAACGTAAACGGTGTATAGGTGCCAGCGATCAGCAGGTAGATTGCCGAGTGGTCGAGGATGAGGAAGACGCGACGCGCCCGAGTGCGTACCAGAGAATGGTAGAGCGTGGAGCAGATATAAACGAGGACCAAAGTGCTGCCGTAGATGGAGCAGCTAGCGATCAGCCAACTGTTTCCGTAGGTAGATGCGTAGATGAGGTATGCCGCGCCTGCCAGGGCGAATACGGCGCCGACCCCATGGGTGATGGCATTGGCGAGAATGTCGCCTAGTCGTGGCTGTACATGCATAGGACGGATGATCGACGGAAGCGGTAAAGAAAAGCGTGCAATATTTTTTGCGTCAAAATGAATTTTCTGTAGTAGTTGTTTCTAGTTGGATAGCTACCTCTTGCCTGCTTTTCTGTATGGGACCTCCACGTAATCCATGACGACAGTGAAACCTGGGTGACGTCCCAGTGAGAGTTGCCGGGCGTAAAGTGTACCCATGCGAAAGATCGAGATAGTTGGCTCACTGGCAAACGCTTCCGTGGGGTATCATTCATTCTGTACTGCCCACGTAGATTGTGTGACCCGTCTCATATGTATTAGGGATTGCACAACGTGCAATAGCGGCCGCGAATTCCTCGACATCCGGTAGTGATCCAGATGCGCGCCTCCGTTCTTCTATGAGGCCCGGACTTTGCCGTTGCAGTAGCTTCGGAGTGATGGTGCCTTCGATGAGATCTCCGCTGACAACGACAAGTCGAATTCCTCGGCGCGACAGCTCAGGAATCATCTTGCGGAGTGCGTCCTCGCCGGCTTTTTTACTTGCTGCTACTGGCCCATATCCGTCATGTACTGGCTTCACTCCATAAAAATGGGCCAAATGGCTCGTAACGAACACAATGCAACTGCCGGGTTGCATGAGTGGAAAAGCTGCCATGACCAGATTTACCTGCGCTGTGAGGTTCAAGGCCATAGCATAGCCTGCCGACTTGCCTTTCTCCAATCCGCCGCTGGCATTCAAGACAAGGATGTCGAGCCGCCCCCACTCGGATTGCAGTTGTTCAAACATCGAGGTGACATCCGTTTGGTTGGTAATGTCGCCTTGCAGAAGAAGCGCATTGCGTCCCAGGGCCATAATTGCGTGCGCGACATTCTGTGCGCGGGGTGCTTTACTACGGTAGTTGATGGCAATGTCTGCGCCAAATTCGGCAAGTTGCCGAGCGACGCTTGCGCCTATCCCCCGTGAACCGCCGGTCACCAGGGCTGTCTTGCCAGAGAGCGGAAAAGAAGGAATGCCTGTTTCCGTTAAGTCGGCCGTGAGAGATGGCAGGCTTGTCAATTCTTTTGCCATGGCTGTAATTTTACGCATCCTGCGAGAATCCAACAGGTGTCTGGGATCACAGAACAATTTGGAATGGAGGAGGAGTATTGAATTGAATGCCAAAGATGGACCTTTCTTTTTAACCCGCTCGATGCGTGAGCCATTACTTGCAGAGGATCGGAAGAAAACACAATGGAACCTACGAAGAAGCCATTTGTAGTCGATGTCGCGATTGCAGGAGGCGGCATCATAGGATTGTCGCTTGGATTGGAATTGCGGCAGCGTGGACTTTCGGTCGCTGTGATGGAGCGGGGTCAAGCCATGAGTTCCGCATCGTGGGCTGCGGGCGGCATGCTGGCGGTGAACGATCCGCAGAACCCTCCAGAACTGTTGCCGCTCTCCGTTCGCAGTTGGGCGCTCTACCCAGCATATTTGGATCGCATCGAGGCGCTCTCCGGTCGGCATGTGCCACTGCGCACCCGGTGGACGCTACAGCATCTTGAGTCTGAGCGCGAATCCGATGGCGTTTTGACGGAGGCCGAGATCGTAGAATATGCGCCTGGGCTCGACGCCACCGGTCACAGCTTCAAATTGCTGGAAGAGGGCAGTCTCGATCCGAACGACCTCCGCGAGGCCCTGCCAGCAGCCTTCCGCGCAGCCGAGGGAACGCTGCTCGAAGGGACTGCGGTCCTGGGTGTCGAGAGCACGGCGCATGGAGTGCTTGTGGAAACGCAACGAGAGCGCATCGCCGCAGGCATGTTCGTGAATTGCTGTGGGGCCTGGGCTGGCGGCCCACGATTGGGTGGTCTGCCGGTTGTGCCAGTCAAGGGCCAGATGGCCAATCTGAGATGCCAGCCGGAACGTCTGCGCTGCGTGGTGCGTGTGCCGGGGATTTATCTGATTCCGCGCGGAGACGGTCGCGTGACCATTGGCGCCACACTGGAACATGCAGGGTTCGATGAAACGGTGCAGGAGCCTTCTATCAGGCAGTTGATCGAAGCGGCACTCCGTCTGCTTCCGGAAGCCACGACCCCATCGCAGATGGAGTCGTGGGCTGGACTGCGTCCGGGCACATCGGATGGTTTGCCAATCCTGGGCACCTCCAAGACCAAACACTGCTGGCACGCTACCGGACATTACCGAGATGGCATCCTGCTCGCCCCTGTGACCGCGCGCGTGATGGCCCAGGCAATGCTGGGAGAGTCCCCCGACGTGCCGCTGGAAGCCTTCACTCCCGCGCGGTTTTAAGACGCGGCATGCAGGCTTCCACTTACATGGGCATGCCGTCTTTCATGCCACCCAGCACGCCACCTGTCTTCGTGATCTTGGTGATATGGATGCTCTTCCCGGACGTATTCACAGTGGCCACTACCTTTACGTTATCGCCGTAATAGTCTTTCACGGCATAGGGGTTTTCAATCGCCCACACCCTCTTCTGGCTATCGACGAAAACCGGCAGATAACCGATTTCGAGGCATTTCTTTACGCAGGCCAGACCGTTATCCATGTGCATGGCGCCGCATTTTGAGTCGCTGATATAGCCAGCGAGCGTTTGGGTCTTAGGGGTTTGGGCAGCGCCAAATGCTGTAATGCCGCCAAGGGCCAGAATGAATGCCAGTCGTTTCATGATCATCTCCTATGAATCCATCGTCCTGCAAAGGACGATTTCTGCCAACAGATATGTTGTATCCAGACACCTGCCCCGTTGGCAAGGCGTCCGTGCATCTGTATCACAAAAAGTATGGAGCGAGAACGAACCAAGAAGCATATCGACTGCGAATATGTGCGTCCAGTGACTCATTGCATCTCTTTATTTTTGCCGCCATTTTCTCCTGGAATCAAGGCACTACCGCGGGAAAGATCGGGCGGCTGCATCCCGCGAGGGACGTAGTGGAATCGATAGTTCTGAGCACTCTTTCCAGACTCAAACCTGCTGTTCCAGTCGAGTTCATATTGCATTCGAGATGGATCGTCGGCATCGTGTTCCACGGTCTGCGATGGATAGTCGCTCATGCCGTGGAATGGCATTGTGGCGACGGTATACGGACTCGCTTCATAGAAATCCATGTCCTTGACGAAGCCATTCGCATAGAAGAAGTAATCTCGCGTCCAGCCTTCAGGCAGTGTAGGCAAGGGAGCGGCGGGAAACTCCAAATCGATGTCCTCCCCGGTGCCGAAGACTACAAAGCGATTGTCGACTCGCTGTAGCAGCCGCGTCACATCGCCATACCGGGTATAGTTGCCGCGCGCGCGCATAAATGGACCAGTCTGACTGATGCGGTTGTAATTATAGGTCAGGTCTCCCGGCGTTTTTCCATCGAGTTGCTGCGGATACCCGCGAAAGGCGAGTTGCGCGGAGGCCAGCGGCAACTCCGTCTGCCGGACGCGGTTTGGCAAATCCGGGCCGTTGTCGATGAGCACCTGGTCCCAATAGATTTGCAGGTTCGTCGTGATGCGGATGCGCCGCGCGCCTTCCGGCAGCTTGCCCGTCAAGTCCACCACGATGGTCCTCGGCAATCCGGCGGGAAATCCCATGTCGTCCATTACGCGCTTCCAGGTGCCGTCCGGCATCTGCGCCTCGACGTATGGAGGCATCGGCTTCAGGCCCGACTGCCAGGCCGCGTACATGGAGCTGGCGGAAAAATATTCGATGAAGCCATGAAGGAACAACCGCAGCGGGTTCTGCGCCGTCCACTCGCCAATATCGAGCGTGAGCGTGTGCCGGTTGGCAAAACCTGCGAACTGTAGATTGGTAAAGTCTTTAACGTACTTGCGGTCCCGATAGCGCAGGAGTTCACGGACATCGCGCCCCTGGTCGTCCCACGCGCCGACGGGCGCATGGGCAGCCGAACTGAGAATCGTCTTTTGATGCGCGAAAGGAGGCTCGCTCAGGAAACGCTCGTTCGGATACACCTCGGTCCCTGCCGGATGATCGACCGCAACCAGGCGCACCTGGTCCAGAAAATTGACCTCTTCCATCGGCTCTCCAAAGCGCAGGCTGAGGTATCCATTGCGCGCCCGAAGCTGCGCGCCTTCCACCTTGATCCATTCATCCGGGTCGGGCGTGTTTTCGCGGGTCGGTGCAACCCAGTGGCCAACCACGCCGGCCCCGATGACATCGGAAACAAACTGGTATTTCCGCCCATTCCAGGCAAACAGCGTGGGACAGGAACTGCCCCGGCGATCGAGTTCCAGATAGGAGACCGACTTTTTGGTCCCAATGTCGATTTCATCCTGAGGCACGCCGGTGGGCCAGAGCAGGCGCACGATGTCCGCGTGGGTGTTGCTTCCCAGACCGGCCAGGATTTCATCCGGCCCCTGGCTGAGAAAGCCGGAAGCGCCTGTCACCTCCCACTTCTGCCAGTTGCCATTCGAGAAGACTTCCACTTTTGTGCCGATGGCCATCTTGTTATCGGCCAGACCTCTCAGGGCGATCCGCAGGGAGTGGTTGCGATTGCCGCCTTTATTGCGGAATACAACTGGAGCGCGGCCCAACTGGGTGACGATCAGGTCTGAGGCCCCGTCGCCATCGAGATCGGCGGCAATCACCGAGCGCGGATTCCGCAGCTTGATTTTGTCCAGCTTCAGGCTGGCGGTCACGTCCTGAAATCCCTTCGGCCCCATATTGCGCAGTACGCGCAATTCAGGTCCATGCGCGGTCTCGATCAAGACCGCAAGGTCGATCCATCCATCGTTGTCGATATCGACAGCGGTCAGGCCCCAGCCTCGTATCGCGTCGTGGATCGGCAGCGGCACGCGCTCAAAATGTTTGCCGTCCACGTTCCGCCACAAGGTCACTCCAGGAGCGCCCGCGTGGGTCACGGCGACATCCATCCACCCATCTTTGTTGAAGTCGAAAACGCTGACGCCTTCGGTTGGCGGCAGGCCCGCGCCGGTAAAGAGCGGAGATACTTTGAAAGGGCCCTCCCGTTGGTTGGCAAAGAAGGTTGGAGCAGCGCCGGAGCCGGTCACGACCAGATCGACAGCGCGATCATTGTTCAGGTCGGAGAGCGTTGCCGAAGCCGACGTGCCTTCCCCTCCAAGTCCTGACTGCGCGGTCCAGTTGGTAAAGGTCAGGTTCCCGTTGTTGCGCCACAGCACGTTGGGGCCCGGTCCGGACTTAACATTTCTTCCGTTGGGTTGCCCCGTGATGAACAGATCGAGGTCGCCATCATGGTCGTAATCGACAAACGTCAATCCTGCGGGATGGTTGAGGGGCAAAATGCCAACTTTTTTCGTGACATCCGCAAACTTTCCATGCCCCAGATTTCTGAACAGAACGACACGGTCCGTGAAGGCCACTGCCAGATCGGGAAGTCCATCGTTGTCGAAATCGCCCACGGCGCAGGCCACGCCGCTGCCGCTTGCCGCCAGTCCCATCCGCGCTGCGGGGACCTCTTCCAGTCGGCTATTGCCGGGGCCGTGAGATGTGTTGCGATAGACGCGAATCGCAGACTCCCCTTGGCCAGGAACGACCAGATACAGCGGCCCATCCCTTTCCAGACGAAGCATGCAGGCCCCGCCGCCTGGGTGTTTGTTGTCGGAAGTTGCGGCTTGGCCCCCAGTGTTCCCGGCAGGTTCCTGCACGAAAGCGATCGGGATCATGGGTCCGACTTTAAGTCCTCGGGGCAGGATGTCTTGCGCCTTGGAGTATTTGCCTTCATCTCCGTACGTATGCGAAAGCGGGGAAGATATCTTGTCGTTCATCAGGTGCTCGAAGCGAGCGAAGTGGACACTGGCCTCGGCAGTCTTGCCCGACTGCTGCAACGCCCTCGCCAGTCCAAATTCCGCCGATGCTTCGAGAGGATTCAGTTGCAGGGCCAACTTATATTGAGCAATCGACTGGTTCAGTTCATGCGATGCGATATAAGACGAAGCAAGAAAATAATGCGCATCCGCATCGCTGGGGTCGATGGCGAGGACCCGCTGGAAGGACGTAGCAGCCTCCTGGTTTTTCCCAGTGCTGCGATAGAGCAGCCCCAGCACATACCACGTATGCGCGTCACCTGGATTCTGCGTGGCGGCGCGCATCAGGATTTGTTGCGCTTCGGAACTCTCCCCAAGGTAGAAGAGCGCGATGCCCTGATTGGTCGCCGCTATCGCCAGGCTGGGATCGAGGCGGTAGGCTTCCGCAAATTTCTCCGCGGCCCGCTTCAACAATTGCTGGTTTGCCAGCGCCGTGCCGAGATTGTTTATCTCTATAGCTTCGCTCTGCTGGCTGGGCGTTGCATGGGTCGCGCCCATCGACGCCACTCCAAAACAAGAGCACAGTACTAGCGCCAGGACGGGCCTAAGAAAAATTTCAGAAAATCTGCATCGCGTGTCGGGGAGAGAAATCATCGTGGCCCAAGCTTCCTGTTCAGTAGCACGGATGCCACGCTATCACAGCCGGCATCGCGACATCCGTGACGATCATCACTGTCTTCCATTCATTTTAAGGTGTGCAATGTAAGATTCAGGGTATCGCAAACCGTGAATCTTCCATCGTGAAGGATTGCACGCACAATTGCTGTACCAAATTGACTTGTATAGTGACGCGGCCTAGTCAGGAATAAAATGGGATGGCAGTCACTCGAGGCTTAAATGGTCCAACCGAACCACGAAACGCGCGATATCGATCTCCGGGAATACGTCACGAAAGTGTCGGAGGAGATTGCGTTGCGGGTGGCCCATGAAAGAGATGTCGTCCTTGCGTTTCTTGACGGAGAAGAATCGGAAGGCGGGCGCATCGCCTACTGTCCGCTGGTGGATTGCGCTCCCGTCCACAAATATCGTACCGCGTTGCTGGAGGCGGTGACCGTGCTTGAGGAAACACGGCGGTCTTTCAAATCGCGCCAACTGGAAGAACTCCGCAAGAAACTGCAAGCCATATTGGCGGAAGACGCGCCGCGCATGTCCTAGCGGCGTACCGTCGCGGCCCATGCTGCGTTCTTGACGACAAGGCTGTGACCATCCTGCGGGCCAAAGTCTTATAGATCCGGCCCGATTGGAATGCACCCGAATGCAACCTTTAGAGCCGGGTTTTAACGCGCTCCGTTTTGAAGGCGGTTTCCCGGACTGGAAAACGCGAGGGCTGCCCGTGGAACGCGCGATCCATCCTTGAAGCAGGGGAAAGATACGAGTCAATGAGGTAAGGCGGGTGAGCATGGACAAAAAGCGAGTCGTGGTAGTGGGCGGGTCATTTGGCGGGATTAACGCGGCCTATGAGCTTCGCAGGCGGCTTCCTCGAAATGCCGAGATCACGGTGATCTCCCGGGATGCGGCGTTTACGTTCATGCCTTCGCTGCTGTGGGTTATCATGGGCTGGCGCGATCCATCGCGGCTACAGGTCCCTCTGGATGGGCCGCTCCAACGCCGGCGGATACGTTTTGTGCAGGGTGAAGTGAAGGAACTCGACCCTCAACGTGGAGAGGTCCGAACGTCTTCGGCGAAATTCCCCTACGACGCCCTCATTCTCTGTCCAGGAGCTGAGCTGGATTATGCCGCCGTGCCCGGCATCGATTCGAAGTCCGGTTACGTTCATTCCACTTTTACGGTCGAGGAAGCTGTCCGGGCGCGGAATGCTCTGGCGAAAGTATTGGCCTCGGATTCGGGACGCATCGTGATCGGCGCGGCGGCGGGTGCGAGTTGCATTGGCCCGGCATACGAGCTGGTGATGATGATCGACACGGTGCTGAAACGAGCAAGGAAGCGCCATCGCTTCTCGCTTGCCTTCGCGACGCCGGAACCATTTCTGGGTCACTTCGGTGTCGGTGGCATTGGCGCATCGCCCCGAATGATTCAGGACGAGTTTGCGGAGCGGCACATTGACAGTACGGTAAATGCCAAAATCGTCGAGGCACGACCGGGCAGCCTCACCTTGGCGGACAACACAGAACTGCCGTTCGATTTCTCGCTTATGGTTCCGGCGTTTCTCGGCAGCCCATTCGTCCGCGCGGTCGAGGGTCTGGGCAATGCGAAAGGATTTATTCCCGTAACGCAGCACTTGTCCAGCGCAAAATTTGGAAATATCTACGCGGCCGGCGTCGCGGTTGCCATTGCTCCGCCTGGCATGACACCGGTGCCCGTCGCAGTTCCGAAAACTGGCCACCTGAGCGAATTGATGGCCCGAATTGCCGCGCGCAATGTTGCGGCGGAGTTCGCTGGCGGAAAAAATCTGGATGGCCTGACATTGCCAATGACCTGCATCGCGGATGCGGGCGACACGGCGTTCTATTTGTCGGCAGACCCGTTCCTGCCCCCGCGCAACAAGATCGTCGCGAAACGCGGCAAGTGGGCAAGGTATTTGAAAATCGCTTTTGAACGGTACTACATGGCCAAGGTACGGCATGATTTGCCGTCGATCCACTTCGGGTGGTAGGCATGGCGCTGCAAACGGCCCGAAAGAATCGGGGCGCTCGTGATCCAACAAAAACAAATCTAACGCAATGCGTTTAAGAACACGAAAGGGAAAATCGATGAACTACCTTCTCATTCTCAACGATCCTCCATACGGCACCGAGCGTAGTTACAATGGCCTTCGGCTGGCAAATGAGCTGGCCAAAGATGAAAAAAATACAGTCAGGGTGTTCCTGATCGGGGATGCCGCGTCCTGTGGGGTTGCGGGGCAGACGACGCCCAACGGGTATTACAACATCGAGCGGATGTTGAAAATCCTTATTTCAAAGCACAGCAAGATCGGAGTTTGCGGGAGTTGCATGGACGCGCGTGGCATCAAACCCGAAGCGATCATGGAAGGCGCCCACCGGAGCACCATGAGCGAGTTGACCGGCTGGACGCAGGAAGCCGATAAAGTCATTGTCTTCTGAATTTCTACAGATGATTGACGGAAGTGTCAGCTTCGAATTTTGGCAAACTCATACTTTTGGTGGATGCGGACCTTGCTGTCAGAAGTGTATAAGGGACGCAATGTTCGGTAGGTAGGACTGTGCAATCTTTAGAAACCGTCCAAAAACTCTGGACTATCCGGGAATTACCGATCTCAGGGGCTAGAGCCTCTCTGATTTTACGGCACGTATGGACGGGCTGAAGCCTGTTCCCTTCCATGCGATCTAGTTTCTGGACAGGGTCTAGAAAGGAAGAGACGAATGAGCATACATCTCCACGTTACGGGGCACGGTCCGCTACGGCGCACGTGCAATTTATCGGGAGGCTGTGCGCCGGTTCGTCGAGTATCGGCGGCAAAAGGGATACTGCGTGCCGCGCATTCTCGTCGGACTGTCAGGAGGGATGAATACCACGCTCATGGTCTTCGATTACGACTCGGCGGAGTTGTGGGAACGTGAAGAAGCCGCCGTCAACTTGGACGCAGAGTATGGGCGCATCGCATCGGAGATGCCTTATTTGGAAGGTTCGATTCACTACGCGCTGTTTCAGGCGATGGAGCTGGCCCCAACAAATCAGGTTTTGGTTTAGTTAGTCGCCAAGCTGGAAAACCGGGGAAACCTGGAAGATTTAAGTTAAGACTGTCTGACGGCCCCAAAGTATAGGGTGGGGAAGTGCGGGCGTAATCGGGACAATCCCTGCGGTCCAAAACCGCGAACGGGAACCGATTATGCCTTTTTCTTTTGCGTGTTACTTTGATTAGGGCCTTCCGAAAGAGAGATTGGGATGAGTTACACGAATGGTTCGGCCTCGCCGGTACGCCACGCTTTTCTCAACGGGAAGGGCGTTTTCAGTTTTGGAATTCTGGGCGGAACTCTGATCTTCCTGCTCCTTACGGGTCTGGGGATTTGGTTGTTGCCCTTTGGCACGGCGGCCCAGATGTCCGTGCTGCTGCACACTGCGCTCGGCTTGTTGCTGGTGGTCCCTCTGGCGATCTGGCAGGCCAGCCACTGGTGGGCCACGCGGAATGCCCGTTGGCGTCTGCGGAAGTTTTGCGCGTATGCCGGTTTCTGGACGCTGGCTATCAACGCGCTCAGCGGCGTGCTGCTGAGTTGGCAGGCATTCTTCTCGCTGAACATCAGCCACCTTTGGGACCGCATACATCTTTGGAGCGGACTTGCAGCAATTCCGTTTATCCTGGTCCACGTCTGGCCCGGCGCAAAGAGCATCGTGATTCGCGGCATCGGCCAACCTCCCGAGGGGCTGACAGTCGATCTGTCGGCTGCGCGCCGCAGAATGTGGGGAGTGGCGGCAGGGACGACCGTAACGCTTGTACTTCTGGTTGCGGTGGTGTCCGCCGTATACCGCGCGCCCGACTTCAGCCACACCAAGCTGCCGACGGGCTACCAATTGCCTTACGGCAAGAACCCATTTGCGCCGAGCCTGGCTACGACGGAAAGCGGACAGCCGGTGGCGCCGCAAATCCTCGCCCAATCGAAATCCTGCGGGGCCTCGGGCTGCCATAGCGCGATCTATAAAGAATCGCTGGCAAGCGCGCACACCTGGGCCTCCGAGGACAAGTTTTTCCAGGGCGTACAGGGGGCGATGATTAAAGAAGAAGGAATACCCGCAGCCCGCTATTGCGCGGGTTGTCACGATCCCGTCTCGCTGCTTTCGGCCTACAAGGACGCCAGCACGGGGGTAGAAGCTCCCGGTTATAAAGAAGGCGACTCCTGTGTCGCCTGCCATTCCATGGTCCGTGTCGATGTACAGGGCAACGGCAATTACGTTTTTGCGCCGCCGACTCCCTATCTGTTTGAATACAGCAGCGGGCGGTATAGCACGGCGCTGACCCATTTCCTGATCCGCGCGTATCCCTGGCATCACGACAGCGATTACAACCTTACTCTTGCGAAAAATCCCGTCTCCTGCGCCTCCTGCCACAAGCAGTTCATCAACAAGCAGATCAATCATGTGGGATGGGTGCAGCTCCAGAACCAATATGACGAATGGCGGACGGGCAAGTGGAACACCAGTCCAAACCCCGCGGAGCGGCTGCGCTGCCAGGATTGCCACATGTATTACACAACCGCATCTGCCCCCGGCATGGCGGACCCTTACGATCACGCAGTGGGTCTCGGTGGCAAACATCGCAACCACTGGTTCGCCGCCGCCAACCAGGCCATGCCCACCATGGTCAACTCTTACGACGCCGCCGGGCAGGTGCAGCGCGTGAACGCATGGCTGAAAGGCCAGGTGGTGGTTCCGGAAATTGCGAAGGTCTGGCCCAAGGGTCCGGTGATTCCGATTAAAATTCTCGGTCCGGCCTCAGCCCAGGCTGGCCAGAAAGTCCAGCTTCGCGCCGTCGTCACCAACAACAAGGCCGGACACGACTTCGCCACAGGACCGGCGGACCTGATTCGCGCCTGGGTGGAGATCGAAGTGCGCGACCCGGCGGGGCAGGTGGTGTTCCATTCCGGCGAACTCACGGCGCAAAATCATATCGAGCAGGGAACTGTGGTGATCCGCTCCATCGGCGTCAATGCGGAAGGCAATCCGATTCTGCGGCACCGCCTGTGGCATTATGTGGGCACCATCTTCAAGCGGTCGATTACGCCCGGCTATTCCGACATGTACGCCTACGACTTTACCGTTCCAAAACACATGCAGGGACCGTTGCAGGTCACAGCTAGACTGCGCTATCGCAAGGCAAATCAATACTTCATGGACTTCCTGTTTCCAGGGCAGTCGCGCGAAGCTCCCATTACCGATCTGTCGTCCAGCAGCACGCAGATTCCGTTGATCGCGCAAGGTCCCGAAAAAGCTGTTCCTGTGGGCAACCTCCCCAGGCAGGCTCCGTCCACCGTCGCCAAGGGGGGACAATGAATCGTCGGACCTTCTCGGTCCTCAGCGCGGGATTGTTCCTCGAGGCGCTTGTCGGATGCTCCAAAAAGTCCTCCCGACCCAGGCAGCAAATTTTTAACAGCGAGGCCCGCGCCTTGCCGACCGACCATCCGAATGTCATCTTCACGGACGTCACGCGGCAGGCTGGAATCGACTTCGTCCACTCCGCGGGTGTCCGCACCCACCAATTGCCGGAAGATATGGGATCGGGCGCGGCTTGGGGCGATTACGACAACGACGGCTATCCCGACCTTTACTTGGTGAATCAACCCGGCCCGTGGGGGCAACCGTTAGGCCCCAATTCGCCAACCAGCCGCCTCTACCACAACAACGGCGACGGCACGTTTACCGACGTGACGGACCGCGCTGGCGTCGCCAATCGTGGCGGCTTCGGCATGGGCGCGGCCTGGGGCGATTACGATAACGACGGGCTGCTCGATCTTTACGTCACCAACTATGGCCGCTCCGTTTTGTATCACAACAACGGCGACGGCACGTTTACCGACGTGACCGACCGCGCCGGTGTCGCCAATCATCGTTGGGGCATGACGCCCGTATGGTTCGATTACGACAACGATGGGTATCTGGATCTGTACGTGCCCAATTACGTGGACTACAACCTGAAGGGCGTCCCGGCTGGCGCGACATCGCAGGAGTACGGAATTGATGTTCCTTTTACGCTCAATCCCGCTTCGTTTGCGCCGGTCCCCAACCGTCTGTATCACAACAATCGCGACGGCACATTCACCGACGTTGCTCCACGTTTGCGTGTTGCCGATGCATCTGGACGAAGCCTTTCTGTTGCATTCGCCGACTTTACGCTCAACGGCTGGCAGGACATTTACGTCGGAAACGATATTTCCAGCAACCGCCTGTACCAGAACCTCGGCCACGGACGCTTTCAGGACGTTAGCGCCTCTTCCTGGTCCGAAGAATATCGCGGGACCATGGGGATTGCGATTGGGGACTTCGACCGAGATGGCGATTTGGACATGTTTCTCAGCCACTGGATCGGGCAGGGAGACGCGCTCTATCAGAACCTGTGGAACGAACAGAAATCCGCTGGCAAGCTTCACTTTGAAAACGTGGCGGACATGTACGGCTGTGGCGCCATCTCCTATTCCACCGCTGGCTGGGGAACGTTCTTCTTCGATTTCGACAATGACGGCTGGCTGGACTTATTGGTTTTGAACGGCTCGACCTTTGAGGACAAATCCGATACTACTAAACTTGTTCCTGAAAAACCGTTCCTCCTGTGGTCGAAAGGCGAGGACGGCTTTTTCGACCTGGCCGCGTCGGGAGTGGCAGGCAGCGCCCTGCAAATCGCGAGGAACGCGCGCGGTGCCGCCTACGCGGATTACGACCGGGACGGCGATCTCGATATGATCGTCACCACCAATCATGGCCGCGCCGTGCTGCTGCGAAACGACGGGGGCAATCGCAACCACTGGCTGTGCGTTCACCTGATCGGGACGCGCAGCAACCGGCAGGGGATAGGAGCGCGGCTCCTTCTGGAGGCGGGCGGCAAGCGATATCTTCGCCAATATGGGGTGCAGGGTTCGTATCTTTCTTCCAGCATCCCAGAGGCATGGTTCGGCCTTGGGCAAATCAAGCAGATCGATTCTCTTACCATCGCCTGGCCTAGCGGCAGTCGGCAGGTGTTCCGCGATCTTCCCATTGATCGAACTCTGGCGATCACCGAAGGCCGTTCGGTGTGGGAAGGAAAAGCAGCTACTCCGTCGCGGGTCTAGTTTTCAGACCCTGGCGTCTCAACCTTTTGTTGTTCGTTGCTCAAACACCACGCTCGGTTTCGAACATGGCCATGGCTTCGATTTCGATCAGCAGGTCCGGGCGGCACAAAATCGCCTGGATTCCCGTGGATGCCGGGAGCGGGTCGAGTCCGTGTTCCTTGAAGAATTGCGTGCGGACTTCGTTGAACGCTTCGTAGTCGCGCTCAATGTCGCGGAGATAACAACTGGTGCGCACCACGTCCTTCCAGGTCGCGCCTTCGGCGGCGAGCAGGCCGGTGATGTTATGGAGCGTCCTCGCAGTCTGCGCGCGGAAATCGCCAACGTGGATTGTTTTGCCATTTTCATCCAGGCTGGCGGTGCCGGAAATCAGCAGGATCGTGACACCTTTAATGTCCAGCCGCAGCCCACGCGAGAACGACGAGGGCTGCGCATACTGATAGGCCTCGTTCAGCACCCGGGGCTCGCTGATGGCCTTCTTGGAGACCGGAGAATTCGTTTGCTCCGGCGCGACGGTCGTTTCCGGTTGAGGCATGGATTACCACCTTCTTCAATTTTTGATTCAGGATTTTATGGTCTGCGGCAGCAGCGTCAACCTTGAGAATCCTGCTCAAAGGCGTTGCGAGTTGACGGTTGCGGCGCCGCGTTTGCTGTTCAATGTGTTGCCATGCGATAACCGTCTGGATCTTTACCGCGCACGCGCCGCCACCATACCTGGAATGTAGGCACGTTGACGGTAACGATGAATAGTTTCCGTAAGCTGTTGGGTGGACACTGGAGCGGACGCACGCCGTGCCAGGAGTGTTCCGTGCGCTGAAAAAACAGACTCTCATTGCCCCGTGGGACCAGTGCGGCGGCGACTGCCAGATCGTCGAAAGCCGGGGCCGAATGGGGTTTGAAGCGTTTCTCGTCGTCCAGAATCAGGATCTGGCCTCCCCAATTCATGTCCCAATCCGCTTCGGTGTTGAAATAAAAAATGTGCGTGGCCAGCTTGCGTCGCGCATCGCAGTGTGGCGAGACGGAACAACCTTGCCAGGCGTAGTACCACTCCAAAGTCAGGATGAATTTCCGGGGGCCAAGCATCCGGCGAAGGAAGGTCTGGTAGGTTTTTCCATGTAGCTCCGCGACGAATGCTTTCCATGCCTCAGGCAATTCCATGCCCGGTTTGTAGTGCAGAATGTAGCGGTCATGCGGGGCCTGCCCATGCCCTCGTTTGACCCCGACTTTGCGGTCGAACAACTCAACTTCTGGAAGCGTGGTTCGGAGGCGTTCAAAACCTTCCGGAGTCAGCGCCGTCGGAATGCTGACCCATGGATATGGCTGCTGCCTGCGAAATGTTTCATCGGAGAGGGCCTCGATGCGTTCCTGGTTGAGATATTGCATGCCAAACCCTCCAAAACAGACCAAAGTAATACGATCTCATTGTCCGACGCATTCCTCCGTGTCGCACATCACAGGATCGCGTGACGCATGTCATGGCACGCGACGAGCGCTTTAAATAGACACGTTCGCAACCTTGCAGTCCAGGCTGGGACTACTGTCGGCCAGCGCCAGTTGGTGACGATTTGGGATGAGCGTCTGTCTGTGCGCGGAGCGCTTTCACGTTGAGAATGACGATGCGATGGCCACGCATTTCGATGGTCCCTTGCGCGGCCAGTTTTTGCAATCCACGCGTGACCACTTCCCGCACAGTGCCAAGCCGCGCCGCCAGTTGCGTGTGCGACAGAGGCAGAGAAAACGAGACTCCATCCTGCGGTTGCGGGGAAGTCCGTTGCGCTTCTTCCAGCAGCAACGTGGCCAGCCGCTGGCTTACGTCCTTCAGCGCCAACTGCTCGGCCAGGGAAGCGACGTTCCGCAGTTTTTTCGCCAGTAAAGCCAGGGCCATCAGCGCCGTCTCGGGATGCTGTAGCAGGAAATGGCGCACATCTTCCTTTGCCAGAAAGAGGACTTCAGAATCTTCTTCCGCCACGGTGGAGGAAGGATAGGGCCCGCCATCGAACACCGCGACTTCCGCCAGCAGGCCACCGGCGCGCTCGACATGGATGGTCTGCTCGCGGCCATCGATATTTTCCCGGAAGGCCCGAACAGAGCCGGAGAGCACCACATAAAGCCCATTCGCCGGTTCGCTGGCTGTAAATAAAATTTGCCCATGCCGAAGCTTGCGCTCGCTGCCGCGCGCAGCCAGTTCCGTCAGAGCATTTGTCGGCGAACCCTGAAACAAGGCGGACTTCGCCAGAATCGCCACGCGCCGTTCGATGGACATAGCGCAATCTTCCCGCATGTGCCCGCAGATAGCAACAAGAAGACAGCTCGCATCCGGTAAGTCACGACATCGGAAGCGTGATTAAAGTCACTGAGCTTCATTGGTCTAAGTTCTACCTTGAGAACCAGGAGATTCATTATGGTCATCACATCGGAAACACAAGTTTGCGACATTGCAGTGGAATATCCAACCGCCATCCCGGTGCTGGAACGCCTCGGCATCGACTACTGTTGTGGGGGCAAGCATACGCTGGCGGAAGCCTGCACTAAGGGCGATGTCGATCTAGCGCCCGTGCTGGAAGAACTGGAGCGCCAGCAACGGAATACAAACGCGCCCGAGACCCAGTGGCGGAATGCCCCTCTCAAAGAAATCGCGGAGTATATCGTGCAGAGGCACCATGCATTTACCCGCGAGCAGATCAAGCTGATTGGCGATCTGATGAAGAAGGTGGAGGTCCGCCACGGGGCCGACCATCCCGAAGTTTTCGAGATCGGCAAGATCTTTGCCGTTACCAGTTCCGAGCTTACGCACCACTTTTTTTGTGAAGAAAACATTCTCTTCCCCTATATTGGGAAGATGGAAGCAGGCCAGCAAGCGGCGTTGCCACCCGTCTTCGGCAGCGTGGAGCAACCCATCACGCGCATGATGATGGACCACGACCAGGCTGGCGAGGAGCTTCGCGCGCTGCGTGGCCTCACCAACGACTACACTCCTCCGACCGCTGCCTGCCCTACGTGGCGCGCGCTCTATCGCGCGCTGGAAGACCTGGAGCTGGACCTGCACCAGCACATTCATCTGGAGAACAACATTCTTTTCCCGCGCGCTTTGGCGCAGGCCCGCGCTCCGGAACTGAGTACGGAGAAGGCATGAGTTCCGCGCCCCACACAGAGGAGCAGCGGGCAAATTCGACGCGCATTGCGATGGAGCAGCACAGCCAATGGCTGGTGACTGCCTTCATCGCAAGCGGCATGCTCTTCATGCTGCTGCCGGGAACGTTCCTCGGCGTATGGAACCTGATCGGCATCTCCCAGCAGCACACCCTCAGCACGCTGTCTCCAGCATGGCTACAGGCGCACGGCCAGGCGCAGGTCTTTGGCTGGATCGGCTCGTTCATTCTGGGGATTGGGTTTTATTCCCTGACCAAGATGCAGAGCACGCTTACGTTTCCTGTGCGCGCCGGATGGACTTCCTGGGGCCTGTGGACGCTGGGGATTGCGCTGCGCTGGATCGGCGGCGTTACGGGTTGGCAGTGGAGAATTCTGTTGCCGCTCTCCGGCGCGTTGGAACTGACCGCATTCCTTCTTTTCTTTCGCTCGGTGCGGCGGCATCGCCCGGCGGACCCAGCGCAGCGTCCGCTGCGGCGGGAAACCTGGATGGTGCTCGTCATGGCGGCAACCGTTGCGTTTCTCGTTGCGATGATCGTGAATTTTGCGGCCTTGACGCATCTGGCCCTCTATGGCGACTCGCCCGCGCTGCCGCATGTTTTCGATCAGCAACTTGTAGTGCTGGCGGTCTGGGGCGTGCTGGTGCCTACCATCTGGGGTTTCAACGCGCGCTGGCTGCCGGTGTTCGCCGGGTTCAAGAAACCACAGGGCGTTCGTCTTCTGGTGGCCTACGGCCTCAGCGTTGCCGGTGTGCTTGCGGTCTTTGCAGAATGGCTGCCCATCGCCGCCGTTCTATTTCTGTTTGCGGCTTTATTGGCCATCGATGCGCTGCATGTGTGGGAACCGGCCGTCCAGCCAGCCAAGCTGCTGCATGTCCACAAGACATTTCCGCTTTTTATCCGCTTGACGTATGTCTGGCTGGTGGTGTCGTGCGTGCTGGACGCCCTGGCGGTCCTTTACGATCACGCTGGCGGCATCTGGGGCGCGAGCCGCCACGCGCTCACCGTGGGCTTCATTGCGGGCATGGTCTTCGTCATCGGCCAGCGCATTCTTCCCGCCTTCTGCGGCATGCGCATTCTGTGGAGCACGCGGCTGATGTTCTGGTCGCTGCTGCTGTTGCATGTCGGCTGCGCGCTGCGTGTCACCCTTGAGCCGCTGGCGTATGAAAGTTATTGGAAATTCGCCTGGAAGCTGCTGCCCTATTCGGCATTCGTGGAGTTGACCGCAGTCGTTCTGTTCGCCTTGAACATCGTGGAAACCCTACTGCATGCAGGGCGACAACCGCTGTGATTATCGTTCTCTTCGTCTTCATAGTTTCCTCAGTACAGGTACTTTGGGTTGGATCACATAGGAATCTCTTTGAAAAGCATTACCCCGCGCGGTTCATTTGTTGCGTCAGATTGCTCAGTCAACAGCGAATTCCCCTGTGCTGCCTGGAGGCGCTTCAAAGTCTGTGAGCGAACCCGTGGGAAGAATCATCCTCAGCGAGTTGAGGATAGACAAAATGTCGATTAGTTCTTGAGCGATGGCTCCCTGTATGGGCGTAATCAGTCCGAAGGATGCTGCACCCATTCCAATAAGACTCAAGCCCATGCCACCGACGGCGGAGACCAGCGCAATTCCACGCATCCTGCGACCGATGTGCATCAATTGGTCCACGCCGACGAGCGACGATTTGAGGATCACAGCACCGGCCGCTTCGGAGGTGATGTCACTGTTGACGCCCAATGCGATACCAGCCGTCGCTGCCATCATCGCTGGCGCATCGTTGATTCCATCACCGATGTAGAGCGTTCTCCCTTTCAGCGTGGCCTCGCGGACGAGCTCGACCTTTTCCTCGGGACTCTTGCCCCCGTATGCCTCCGTAATGCCCATGCGCGCGGCGAAGAGAGCTACCTCGGCGGCCCGATCTCCAGAAAGCAGGATGATCTTAGAGATCGAGTGCTTCAAGTCGAGATGACTTAGAAAAGACTGGGTCTCCCGGCGGGGTTCATCCTGAAAGTGGATGACTCCGGCCAGTTTGCCGTCAAGGAGCAAAACGCACTCCAGCCCGGGCGCAACAGGCGGCATCGCGGACAGGTTTTCAGGGGAAAGCTTGCCGCGCCCCGTGACCGTCACCTGTCGACCTGCAACGAGGCCAGTGAGCCCCGCTCCCGGCGCCTCCGAGACATTCTCCACGCCGATCAATTGCAGCTTGTGCTTCTCTGCGGCAGCGAGGATGGCACTTGCCAAAGGATGTTTGGAGTAGCGTTCAAGGCTTGCCACATACTTCAACGCGGTCTCCTGTGTCGTACCGGGGAAGGAGTCAATGGAGGTGACCGTTGGCTTGCCGTAGGTCAGGGTGCCAGTCTTGTCGACGATCAGAGTGTGGCATGTGTCCATCTTTTCGAGGATGGATGGGTCCTTGATGATGATGCCCAGCCTGGCACCCACAGAAATAGCACAGATGATCGCAACCGGGATGGAAATCAGCAACGGACATGGCGTCGCGATGACCAGTACGGCGAGGAATCGCTCCGACTGGCCGCTGAAGTACCAGCTTGTCAACGCTATGGTAATGGCCATCGGCGTATACCAGGAGCCCAGCCTGTCGCCGAGTCGCTGTATCCGCGGCCGGTTCTCCTCCGATGCATGGAGCACATCCACGATCTTGGCGTAGCGGGAGTCGCTGGCTACCTTCGTTGCTCGGATCGTCAGTGACGCATTACCGTTGATGGAGCCGGAAAGCACATTCGCCCCAGGCGCCTTTGCGATCAGAAATGGCTCCCCTGTGAGATAAGACTCATCCATACCGCCTTTACCGCCGACTACGAGCCCATCGACAGGGCAGATCTCATGGGGATAGATGAGGAGTTCGTCGCCGACGGCAATCGCGTCGATCGATACGTCTTCTACGGCCGTACCAGCTCTGTGCGCGGTCTGCGGCATTCGCTTTGCCAGGGCGTTCAGGACAGAAGAGGCGCGGTGGGTCGCAAAGCCCTCCAGCGCCTGACCGCCAGAGAGCATTAAGACCACAATGGCCGCCACCCAATACTGTCTTAGCACCAGAGAGGTAACAATCGAGAGCAGCGCGAGAATATCGACGCTGAAGTTGCCTTTGAAGACCTGTTGGACGAGGGAAAGAAGCAAGGGAACGCTCGCGCCTGCGATGGCGACCAGCAGGACGATATTGAGGATGTGTGGATCGTGCAAAAGCAGCTTCACCATCATCGCCGCAATCATCCCGGCCGCGATGAACCCGGCTGTGGCAATGTACGCTACAGGGCTGCCGAACCACTTCGCTTTCTCATTGGTCTTTTTCACCGCACCCTCCTGTGGGAGAAACTTACAGTCCTTTCGACCCGAATTATGTGTCCTACAGTACAGTACGAAATTTCTACGACGCTTATACTCGTGTGGCATGTGTGGCTCAAACGTATCTTCGAGCGCGGACCCCAGGCGCACTTCACCGACAACCCTTTTGTTCCTGACCCTTGGATTGATCGTTGCGCTCATACTGGCCTGGCTCGGAAGAGTCATATTACTGCTTCTATTTGCAGGGATTGTTGTCGCAGTTCTATTGACCGCAGTAGTCGATTGGCTGGGTACAAGATTCAGGTTGGGGCGAAAGGTAGCCTTCGCACTGATATTGTCTCTGGCAGTCTGCTTCCTTAGCTTGATTGTTTGGCTTAGCGGCCCCCCGCATTATCGATCAATTCGCTGACCTGCAAGCCGACCTTCCCAAGGCGGCGCATCAGCTCGTGGCGAGGATCCAGCTCTACGGATGGGGACGCTGGTTGCTGACCCAATGGTTCGGTTACTCACAACTGTCGAGCAGTGTCAACTCCGCTTTGACTCGCATCGGAGGAATCGTTCTAAGCACCGCGACGGTACTCTCAGGACTCGTGCTCGTCGGCTTTCTTGGCCTCTATCTTGGGGCAGAACCGGAGGTTTACTTCTCCTACGTCCAGCGAGCTGCGCCCTCGGCACTTAGGGCCAAGCTCAACGTCTGCGCCGCCGCTGCCATACGAAACCTACGCTGGTGGGTCTTCTCTCAGATGTTGTCCATGACCGCCGTTGGCATCATCGTAGCGTGTGGTCTATGGGCGCTCGGCGTACCACTTGCCGGTACGCTCGGTGCTATTGCGGCTTTGCTCACGTTCATTCCGAACATTGGCCCGATTCTATCGGTCGTCCCCGCTGTGCTGCTGGCTGTTGCCATTAGTCCTATGAAAGGGCTTTTGACCGTGGTTCTGTTTCTGGCAGTGCATTTTCTGGAAGGTAACATCATCACGCCCTTGCTGGAACGCAGAATCGTCCGTCTACCTCCAGCGCTGACGATGACGGCCCAACTCTTGTTAGCGGTAATAGCCGGACCGCTTGGCCTGGCTCTCGCCGCACCATTGGCAGCGACCGCGCTGGGCATCTTCGAAGTGCTCCTTCCAATCGAAGTTGCCCAGAAGGTTGAAAACCGCCGCGAAGGCTAAGGGGCGTATAGGGTTGTCGCGACTCTCTTTCCGTCGAGTTGCCAACAGTTTATTGGCAACTCGGAAGTAGCCGTATCGGTACGTTGCGTCCGGACAACGAGTTTCGTAACAGTTTCTCTCCAGGCAGCCGCTCCACCAGAGCGGCATCGTGATGAGAGGCTTCGATGCTCCTTTGTCAAAGTGAGCATTGGAGAAATAATAACAGGCCGCCCAATTGACACCGGCGCATCTCCGCTTGCCAGTTTCCCGTCAGAATCTCCAGCAGGCGCTTTCGAGTGTCGTCGTCGGCGATAGAGTCGGGTCCTGAACTATCACGTGCCTCCATATCGATTTCTACTCAAATAAAACAAAACGGCTTAACTCACCATAGCAGAAGATACAGCGCGGGCCTTCGGTTCGTAAGGGCAGAACGGGTCGCTGGCCAGCGCATCGCCGCAGAGAAAAGTGATTTGTGCCGTACCTACTGCCAATCTCTGTAGCGCGCTCCTTCTGCTTATTTCTCCGTCCAATTCGGTTTCCTCGCTTTGTGTGCGCTGTTCCAGGCCTTCGGGCAGGCGTGGAGCGGCGGCCCTTTCGCTATAAATTCAGGAAGCATCTCAGACGTTATCGTTACGCTACAACGTCGTGATATAGGCGATATTTCTGGTCTTGAATGGCAGAGAACGAGACAAACGTTACCGGCCCCGCGTTCGAGACGATGTTCCACGCGCCGCCCTGACGGCGGGCGGCAAGCAGTTGGGCGCGCGAAAAGCGGCTCTCGAGCGCGCCTGTGGCGAACAGCGTGAGTGGGCCATTGAGCAGCGCAACTGTATTGGGATGTTGAGGATCGACGGCCTCCAGGCGCAGTGGCATGTCGATGCTGTATTCGATTCTGTCGCCGTCCTTCCATTCGCGGCGCAAGGGAACGAACTTGCCGGGTTTCAAGTCCCTGGAAACGGCCCGCCCGTTGACCGCAATCGCTGTTTTGCTCCCGGCCCATTTCGGGACACGAAGATAAACTGCAAAGGTCTCCGGGCGGTCCGTATGCACACTTAATCGGATTTCCGGGGAGTAGGGATATTCCGTGTGCTGTTCGAGCGCGATGCGCGCGCCATTCTGCCGCCATGTAACCCGTGAAAGCACAAACAGGTTCACATAAACACCATCCGTAGAGCGGAAATAGGAGCTGATGCCGTAGTCGGCAGTGACCTGGGGAAAGGTGCCGGAGCAGCAAGGCCACTTGTCGTGAAAGTAAAACTTCGAGGCGAAATTGTTGTAGTCGGAGTAGTAGAAGCTTGTACCGTCTTTCAGGATGGGCCTTGCGCCGAGAATAGTGTTATACAAGACCTTTTCCATGCTGTCGCCGTAGAGGCTGTCTCCAGTGATACGCATCAGATAGCGCGCAATCTTGAAGTGGCCATAGGCCCCGCAGGGAGTTTCAAAACTAGCGTGTGTGCTGGTGAGGCTGGCCCCAAGATCTCCACTGTCGGGAGCACGGAAGGTTTCGTTCGGCCCCCATCCGCCGGTGGCGAAGCTCTGCGTAGTTAAGACAAATCCGAAGCCGTTTCGCGCCGCGCGCAGGTGTTTCTCGCTTCCCAGCACCAGGTAGGCCTGCGACGCGGAGCTAAGCGCATTCACATGGCTGTATGCATGCAGCGAGGGAAGGACGTTGCGCCCTTCCGCAAGCGGGTCGAAGTAGGTGTCATCCTGAAGATAGCGCTGCGCCAGGCGGCGATACCGCGGGTTTCCGCTCCGCTTGTAGGCGAGAAAGAAATTCTCCGGCAGGGTGTAGGATTCATCCCAGGTGAAGGCGATGTTCGGATGCGGACGCGCTGCCATCTCCTGCCGCGTCAGAGCTTTTTCCGGAAGATACGGCAGCACCGCGTCGGTAGCGTGTCCCAGGACCGCAAGCGCCATTGGGTCTTGGGCAAACAGATGGGCGTCGATCAGGCCGCAGTTTGTCTTGTCGAAGGTATATGCGGGCAGCGGATAGTCAATGTAAAATTTCGGCGTCACGGTCGGTGCAAAATTGCGGACCAGCCGCTGCACCTTCTCCTGCGTCGGCTTATCGCCAGTGACGGCATAGGCGCGCGCCAGTCCGGAGACATACTGCCCAAACGAATGGCCGGGAACGTAGCCGGTCATATTGCGTGGCGGATCGAAATCCTTCGACCAGCTATACCAGCCTCCCATGTCTTCGCCGGGTGCGGGAAGGCCTGCGCGCTGACGGAAAGGCTTCAGCAGCATGTCTTCATCCAATGCCAGAAAGAAAGCATGGTTGGTATTGAACTGATCGAGCATGGGGCCTTCGAGCAGTTGGACATCGGCGTAATTGAACTGGGCCAGTTTGGTGGGGGCGACATGGGAAATATTCGCCGCCGCGCCGGAACGGCGCGACATCAGCGACACGCCAGTAGCCGCACTCACTTTAAGAAAGGTTCTGCGAGAAGGTTTGCTCATAACTTGTTTCCCTCTTACTGAATGAACTTCAGAATTCAGCCAGACGTTGACAAAATGGCGAATGGAAACGTTCGAGACATCAAGCTCAGCCGGGTCGACCGGCCCGGCTGAGCGAATTTCAACAATCTTCTTTTAGCTGGGTTCGTATGGGATCCACACCTGCATTGGAGTCGGCTCGCGGTTCGCCCATGCGTAGTACGGAATAAGCTGGAGCGAAGTGCTGCGAGCATTCGCGTTGCCCGGCAACGAAGCCTGGTAGAGCGACTCCTGTGAAGGCGCGGGACCGACAGCTCCCGGATGGGTCAAGACCACAACTCCGTCGAGCAGGTTCGGTTCATAACGGGATTGCGTCTTTTCCGTTGGCGAAGCGGAAAAAGCGGGAAAGTCCTGCGGAGTGCTGTCCGCCTGGTCCAGTTGCTCCATGCAGAAGACGATCGGGCCGCGCTGTAACGCGATGCGGCCCGTGTCCGCGGCCACCGCAGGGTTCGCATGGATGACCTGCGCCTGCATGTCGAAGCTGATCTCCACGACATCGTTGCCCGCCCACTGGCGTCGAATTGGCAGGTAGCGGCCTGGGGTCACATCGCGGATCGCATCGCCGTTGACGCGGACCGTAGACTGTTTCGACCATCCGGGAATGCGGACATACACCGTAAATACTTCAGGGACCGTCGGCGCGACATGAAGGGATATGTTTCCCTCCCATGGATAGCGGGTTTTCTGCGTGAGTTGAATGGCGTTGCCGCTATCCAGACGCCAGCGCATTTCGGAGTTGTCGTAAAGATGCACATACACGCCATCCTTCGATGTGCTGTAAAAATAGCCGGGGAGTGAGGCCAGCGTGCGCTCCAGATTGGGAGGGCAACAGGTGGTGTCGTACCAAGGATTGCGGATCTTGCCCGGCGGCGTATGCCAGTCTCCGGCGAAGCCCGTGGGATCGAAGGCGAGAGGGTTGCGGTAGCAGTAGGTCTTGCCATCGAGCGACATCCCGGAGTTGATTCCGTTATAGAGGGCGCGCTCGATGACGTCGGCAAAACGAGCATCTCCGGTGGCCGCCAGCATGCGCCAGTTCCACATCATGTTGCCGATCGCCGCGCAGCTTTCGCCGTAGGCCCGCGCGTTGGGCAGCTCATAATCGTTGCCGAAGGATTCTCCCTGGCTGCGCGCCCCCACGCCGCCGGTGATGTACATCTGCCGTTCGTAGAGGTCGGTCCAAAGAGTATCGAGGGTTTTCAGGTAGGCCGGATCCCCAGTTTCAAGATAGTAGTCGGTCGCGCCGCAGCAGGCATACATGGCCCGTACCGCATGGCCTTCGAGTTTGGTGCGAGAGGTGAAGGGAACGCCGCAGAACATGTAGACGATCTGCTGTTGTTTAAGAGGAATTCTGCTGTCGCCCTGCAAAATATAGCCTGCCAGATCCAGGTATTTGCGATTGCCAGTAGTGCGATACAACTCAATCAACGACATCTCGATTTCGGGGTGTCCGGCAACAATCGGCTTCTTGTCGGGGCCGGGGCCATAGTTAGGTAGCAGGAAGCCGTCGACAAAGCGTATGCCAGCGTCCAGCAGTGTCGTGTCGCCGGTGGCCCGGTAATACGCAATGGCGGCCTGGAGTAGATGGCCAATGCAGTACAGTTCATGGCCCATCTCCTGGGTCTTCGGCAGCATGCGTTGGCTGGCGCGGTCGCCAACGTAGTAGGTGTTGAGATAGCCGCTCGGTTCCTGGGCCGCAACTACCTCGCGAATCATGGTGTCCGCGGTATGCTGTAGCGCTGGGTCCTTTTCCGATTGCAAAACGAAGCCTACAGCTTCCGTCCACTTATAGATGTCGGAATCGGAGTAGACAGGTCCATACTGCGCCGCGCTGGACTTTCCTTCGAGGCGAAGGAAATTGTCCATGCGACCGTGCGCGATCAATTCCCGCTGCATGCTCGGGATGCTCGACTCGACGTTGGTCGCGCGCCGGGCCGACCAGAAGCCTTCCTGAATTGTGACCGCGCGGATGGGTACCGTCTTGAGCTTGGCGTACGGAGATTTGGAAAGGTCGATGACCCCCTCGTCTTTCCAGTCCGCGGTTGGAGTAAAAGTATCGGCGCCGCCGGGCGCGCCAGAAAGCGCCTGCCCATGGCGTGGGGCCAGAAGAGACGCAGCTACCGTGCCAGCGGCGCTAGAGATAAATCGACGGCGAGTGAAAATATTTTTGAAATACATTTGCGAGTACTCCTGACGGGTCCTCTTCGACCTGACTGCGACCAGCGACCAGGGTCTGAACGGCGGCACAGCCGTCCAAGGCGCGTCGGAAACGTTTTCTTGGCTCTTACGCGCAGTAGACCCTCCAAACAGCCAAGTGTAGAAAGCGCGGCCTACACTTGGCAAATCGAACTCTTGTTCAGTACAAGATAAGCCTGAAGGCGGTCTTTGATTCCAACACAAGATGAGCCTGAAGGGTCGGTCATGCTGGGTAGTGAACATCCGCATGGTTTGATCGGAAGAGTTGAGTTTGGAGGCGATTGGCCGTTTTGTCGCGGCTAGAGTTAATACAGTTCACTTAACGAATTCTGTGGCATTCTGTACTTGAGGTACAAGAGGGTCACATTGGCGCGAACAGTTGCCGAACTTCCAGCCGGGGTGTGCGGATCACGGACTACATCGGCCTTGGCGTGATGAGCAAATCATTTCCTGCCGAGGTCATTGAAGGGGTGTTGGCGCGT
>JAKAYS010000185.1 GCA_021826695.1 Acidobacteriota bacterium
CACGGGCCGGCCAACATGCTGAATTACGACGATTACGTTTGGGAAAAGTATCGCATCGGAGAATGGTTGAAAGTAGACGATCCTAAGACTGGCAAACCAGCTACTAGAAATCCTTTTTATTTCAGCAAGGCAGGAAATCCGCCCAAGTATGCATCGCAGGACCCCGATAGCGAGAAGTCTTCTTACCAGGACACCAGCATGCAAGCATTGCAGGCACGTGGCGTAAAGTTTTTGAGCTGCCATACCGCTACGGAAGAACAAGCGAATGTGTTGATCGAGAAATACAGCTTGTCGCAGAAGCGTGAAGAAATTGTAAAAGACATGCTGGCCCACACTGTACCCGGCGTACTGGTCGTAGCATCCATGGTTGCGGCAATCGCTCTGTTACAAAGCGAAGGTCGTTTCTCTTACATCACAGTCTGAAACGAAGATTGAGAAAACAAGGAACGAATCGTGATGGATTACAAGAAAATTTTATTTGCGTCAGCCTTGTCCTGCTTCTTTGCTGCTCCATTGTTTGCGCAAGCCAACCCTCCATGGAGCAAAGGCGCTAACAATCCCGCTGCCAATAAAGGTTATGTTTTTCAGGTCGATAGCGTGGACAACATACCGGACTTGCATGGAAATCCATCGGATGCCAAACTGGTGCTTTTCATCGGAGGGAACCAGTTTTTTGTTTTGCCGCAACTTGTCTCAGGATTCGTGAAGCAACATCCGGAGTTCAGTGGACACATTTTTTATGAAACGCTGCCTCCTGGGATTTTGCGTAAGCAGATCGCCAATAACAACACCCTCACCCTGGGCAACTTTACTTTGCAGGTACAGCCTGATGTGTATGAAGCAGGCGCCCGTGTATTGAAACAAATGGAACAAGCGCGGCAGGTGGAGATCCCAGTCGAGTACGCGACAAACGACCTGGAGATTATGGTGCATGCTGGAAATCCAAAAGGGATTCATTCCCTCAATGATCTTGGACGCTCCGATATCAAATTATCCATGCCGAATCCCGCATGGGAGGGAGTGGCGCGTCAGATCGAAACTGCCATTCGGAACGCAGGAGGATCTGCTTTGCTTCATACGGTGTATCAAACGAAGGTTGCGGACGGATCCAACTATCTGACACATATCCATCATCGCCAAACACCTATGAACATCCTGCAAGGGAAGGCTGATGCAGGCGTTACCTGGGCTTCTGAAGTCAAATTTCAAGAGAAGATAGGCAATCCTATTACCGGAGTGGCAATTCCCGCCAATCAGAACGCAGCTGCGATCTATGCGGCTGGCGTGATGCGCAATGCCCCGCATGCGGATGCGGCACGCGCCTGGGTCGCGTATCTCACAACCCCGGAAGCGCAAGCGGCGTATCGCGAGTATGGATTCAAGTCCGTCCCGAAGAACGAGAAATAGAAGGGAGATGAAGTAGGCACCCCATAGGGAAAGAGCAATCATTGCTGCCCAAAATTACTCTAGTTTTCTTCTTTCTTTCCATCCTCCTCTCAACATAGAATTCAAAGTTGTTCTTCTGAATCGTCGAGAGGGCCATCACTGTGGACAAGCGGCTTCAAGCGCAGATACTTTGCAGCATCTTCTTCTTATTTACCATCGGCCATTCGATTGCTCAAACTACGGTGCTGGCTTCCACTCCGCCGATGGGATGGAGCACATGGAACCACTTTCACCATGATATTTCCGATGCGGTTGTACGCGCCCAAGCCGATGCCATGGTGTCCACAGGCATGCGCGATGCTGGCTACGTGTATGTGAATATCGATGGGGGTTGGGAAGGTCAGAGAGACGCTGCTGGCGTGCTCCATCCTAACAATAATTTTCCAGATATGAAGGGGCTTGCAGACTATATCCACTCCAAAGGATTGAAGTTTGGCCTTTACACGGGGCCCGGGCCGAAAACCTGCGCCGGGGCCGTTGCGAGTTATGGACATGAAGCCCAGGACGCAAAGATGTTTGCCGATTGGGGAGTCGATTACTTGAAGTACGACTTATGCAGCTTTCGAGAGATCATGAAGCGCGACTCTGGCGGCAATGTGCAGAAGTCCGACGCCATCATGCAGGCTGCTTATGAAAAAATGCATCGGGACTTGCTCAGTACGGGCCGACCTATCGTCTACAGCATGTGCCAGTACGGCTGGGGAAAAGTATGGACGTGGGGTCCACAAGTTGGAGGGAACCTGTGGCGGACCACTGGGGACATCAGCGACAACTATGGCAGGATGACTTCCATCGGTTTTCGCGAGGCGGGCCTTTCTATCTACGCAGGCCCAGGCCATTGGAATGATCCCGACATTCTGGAAGTGGGCAATGGCGGGATGACGACCGACGAATATCGCACCCACATGAGCCTTTGGGCCATCCTTGCCGCACCGCTGATTGCAGGCAATGATCTAAGCAAGATGACCCCGGAAACTAAAAGCATCCTGATGAACAGGGAAGTGATTGCGGTCGATCAGGACCCGCTGGGAAAACAAGGGGATCGCGCATACGCGACCGGCCCTCTGGAAGTGTGGACGAAGCCATTGCAGGGCGGCGACGTTGCCGTGGGTCTGTTCAATCGGACAAGCGCCCCCGCCAATATGACCTTGCGCCTGGCGGACATCGGTTGGTACGGGAGTGCAACCGCCCGTGATTTGTGGAGTCATAAGAGCATTGGCGTATTGAGCCATAACTACACGGTAGTCGTGCCACGACACGGAGTGGTAATGTTGCGTTTAAGCAAACCGACTCCATAGCACGCGCCACCGGAGACTCTACATCCCAATGCGATATTCGATCGTTTCTCCATTTGCTGGGGAGTTTCTCGGCACTCTCGTACTGATTCTTCTGGGGAACGGTGTAGTGGCGGCTGTCAATCTTAAACGCTCGAAGGGTGAGGGTGGTGGATGGATTTCCATCACAACCGGCTGGGGAATCGCCGTCTTTGCCGGGGTGATGACGGCCCGCGCCTGGGGCAGTCTGGACGCAAATTTGAACCCGGCCATCACGCTTTCTCTGGCAATTCTTGCAGGAGACTATAGTCGGCTGTCTGTTTATGTTCCCGCGCAGATTCTTGGCGCGATGGCGGGAGCATTGCTGGTATGGCTCGCGTATCTACCGCATTGGAAGCTGACGGACGATGCCGATGCGAAACATGCTTGTTTCTGCACTGCGCCCGCTGTGCGGAGCTATCCAGCGAATTTTCTAACAGAGTGCATTGGCAGCGCGCTTCTGGTGCTGCTGGTTGCCGCGCTCATCTCTCGTCTCGGCGTGCCGCGCGGTATGCCGGACGGACTTGGGCCTCTTCTGGTTGGCTATATCGTATGGGGAATTGGACTCTCTTTGGGAGGTCCAACTGGCTACGCCATCAATCCCGCGCGCGACTTTGGTCCGCGGATCATGCACAGTGTGCTGCCAATTGCGGGCAAGCGGAATTCCGACTGGCCCTATGCCTGGGTTCCCGTGCTGGGGCCGCTCACAGGCACCGCGCTGGCCGCTGGGCTGATTCGATACTTCGGAGCGATGTAGGCAGAAGGCCCGCGCGCTTTTGAAAATGTCTAGGAACCAGTTATGAACTTGGCGCGAATAAGTCTTTTGCAATTAGTGTGCGTTCATGGCAAAATACGCGCAAAATTGGCCTCCGTCTGAGAACGCATCATTGTCGCGAAGGAACTATAAAATGTGGACAAAACCCGCACTGCTCTCTTAATCGTGACTTGCAAGGCCATCTTCCAAGATGCTTCTCCGCAAAGTGCTCGTTGGCAATAGCCACTGGATGCAACTTTGATAGGGCTACTATGATGCGGTTGGGCCTCCAATCCCACTACAATAGAACGATGGAACCACTTGTTATAGCAGGAAGAGCTTTTCAGTCGCGGCTGATCGTTGGCACTGGGAAGTACAAAGACGGCGCGGAGACTCGGCGGGCGATTGAGGCCTCTGGCGCGGAGATCGTCACGGTCGCGGTGCGGCGGGTGAATCTGGATCGCAGCAAAGAAAGCTTGCTAGACTTTATCGATCCGCAGCGTTACTTTCTGCTGCCGAATACCGCCGGATGCTACACCGCGGAGGAAGCCATTCGCGCCGCCCGACTGGGCCGCGAGGTTGGCCTGTCCGACTGGGTCAAGATTGAGGTCATCGGCGACCAACGCACGCTGTATCCTGACGTTCTGGCTACCGTGGAAGCGACCCGCATATTGGTAAAGGAAGGCTTTATAGTTCTTCCATATACATCTGATGACATTGTAGTTGCGCGACGACTGATTGACGCAGGAGCGGCGGCGGTGATGCCGCTGGGTGCTCCGATAGGCAGCGGGCTTGGCATTCAGAACGTGGCGAACCTGCGCATTCTTCGCGAACTGATTACTGAGGTCCCATTGATTGTGGATGCGGGCGTGGGCACGGCTTCCGACGCGGCGCTTGCGATGGAACTGGGGGCCGACGCAGTGCTGATGAATTCCGGCATTGCCATGGCCGACAACCCGGTCCTGATGGCGGAAGCGATGCAACACGCTGTGCTGGCCGGTCGGCAGGCATACTGCGCTGGCCGTATGCCGCGCAAGCTTTACGCTACTGCCTCCTCTCCGATGGAAGGGATTTCTCGCTGAACGCGGTCGAAATTGAGCAACTGACACACGGCACGCAAAGGAAAAATGATGCGAGTGTTCGGGATCGACTGCGGCACGGAGTGGACCGGCTATGGCGTGGTCGAAAGCGATGCACAGGGAGAGCTTCATCCGCTGGCGCACGGCGTCATTCATCTTCTCAAGCGCGACACCATGCCGCATCGCCTGACGATTGTGTTCCACGGACTCATCGAGTTGATGCGGAAGCATGGACCGGACGTGGTCGCTGTGGAAGAAGTCTTTCATGCGGCGAATTCAAAAACAGCGCTGAAACTGGGACAGGTGCGAGGGGTCGCGCTGCTGGCTGCGGCGACCTGCAACCTGCCCATTGCGGAGTATGCGCCGCTTGCGGTCAAGTCCGCGGTTTCCGGCTATGGAATGGCAGACAAGCGGCAGGTGCAATTCATGGTCACACGGCTGCTGCATCTTCCTGCGCCGCCGCAGACGCTGGATGCCTCGGATGCACTGGCGATTGCGATCTGTCACATCCACCACGCCCAGACCAGGCTGGCGCAGGGAGCGACAGCGAAGAGTTTTGATCCGCTGCAAAAAAAACCATGAAAGCCATAAACGAAAGCGCACGAATCGTGGTCAAATAAGGTTGCTAGGAGTACGCCATGCGGAAAATCCAGTGTGGAACGATGTGTCTGCAGGACAGAACGTCCAGCCATCCTGCTGGGAATTTTGACTTTCTTCATCCAGTAGCAAAATTTATGGTGCTTGCAGTGGCTTGCGTGGGACTGGGGATTGCGCAACGATCGTATGCACAGACTGCTACCGCAACGAACGGCACGTCTTCGACTGACAACGCTGGCATGGCCCCGGCAGAGGCTGGTTCCGCTCAAAACACACCGGCGGCCTCGCAGTCCAATCCTGGCCAGGCTCCTGGTGCAGCCATACGCGCCGTCCGTTTGAGCGATGTCGAAGGCACGGTACAGATTTTGCGTGGCGACAAGACGCAGTTTCCACAGGCAGTAATGAATATGCCGATTATGCAGGGTTCCACCATCAACACGGGTGCGGACGGCAGGGCGGAGATTGAGTTTGAAGATGGTAGCGTGACTCGGATCACTCCGAACAGTTCGCTGATCGTCAGTAAGCTTGCAACCGATCCGGATGGATCGCTGGATACGGTGCTGAAACAGCCTTCAGGGTTGATCTACTATGAACTTCGCAGCGATCCCCAGACGTTGTATAAGGTCAAATTAGCCAACGCCACGGCCGCGCCGACGGCAAACGCTACGTTTCGCGTCACCATTGGCGCGA
>JAKAYS010000186.1 GCA_021826695.1 Acidobacteriota bacterium
CAAAAAAAGTCCACGATCTCTTGCAGATCACAAAGCTTTACACCGTATTCGATATTAAGGACGATGAGGCGGAAGCCATCGGTTCTCTCACTCGCTCGTAAATTTTTGTCTCACCTACCAATAAAAAAGCTGCCCAGGACGGGGCAGCTTTTTTATTGGGAAGCCTTCCTCGTTCACTTGCTGGCTCCGGAAAAGTCCACCTTTGGCACCTGCTGCGAGGCAGCATTGCCCTGAAAATAATCATTGTTCCGATGGTAGCCCGCGATGCCAGCCCAGATACTGTTCGGGAACAAGCCTATAAAAGTGTTGTAGTCCTGTAACGCCTGGTTATAGCGGCGGCGCTCAACGGCAATGCGATTTTCCGTTCCGGCCAGTTCATCCTGCAATTGCAGGAAATTCTGATTGGACCGCAGTTGGGGATATGCCTCGGAAATCATCAGCAAGTGGCCGAGCGCGTTGTCCAATTGCCCATTGGCGGCGATTTTCGATTTTGGATCGTGAGCGCCCAGCAACGCGGCGCGAGCGTTGGCTATGTCGCTAAAGACGGTGGTTTCGTGCGCCGCAAATCCTTGCACCGTGGCCACTAAATTGGGAATCAAGTCGGCCCGGCGCTGCATGACCACTTCGACCTGCGACCAGGTTTGCTTCACCTGTTCATTTTTCGCGACCATTTGATTACGAGCGGAAATGTAGCTGCCAAACACCAATACTCCCACACCAGCCAGCACCAGAAGCACTACCAATACAATCAGTCCGGTCCGTTTCATCGTTATCGTTCTCCTCAATCTTTCATTCGCCTGCAAATCTATCGAGAGCTGCTGCACGACCTTGCGACTCTACCAACTGCCGGAGGCTCCGCCACCGCCTGAAGATCCCCCGCCAAATCCGCCAAATCCTCCACCATCGCCTCCACCAAATCCGTCGCCGCCTCTGCCTCCGCCACCCATCATGTTCCCCAGGATAGCCCCCAGCAAAAAACCTGCCCAGCCATTCGGTCCGGAGCGTATCAGCGACAGGAAAACAAAGATGGCGAAGATCGCCAGAAGTATGTCTCGGCCAGCCTGTAGAGGACGTCTCTGAGGTTGCGGTAAATATTCCTGAACTTGCGTGTGGAGGGTGACGCCTGCATCCTGCGCGATCACCTGAGACACATCCTGCACGCCGAGTGTCACAGCTCCGTCATAGTTGCCCTGGCGCAGGTACGGAACCATCTCTCGGCCAATCGTGCCGACTTTGCCGTCGGGCAGAATTCCTTCCAATCCGTAACCCACTTCAAAGCGGTATTTGTGGTCGTCGGTAGCGACCAGCAGGAGCAGGCCGCGGTCGGATGACTTGGGTCCGACCTTCCATTTCTCTTCCAGACGGACAGCGAAATCGTCGATTGTGTCGTCGCCCGTTGTATGGATGGTTACGACAGCGATTTGAGCATGTGCCTGGTGGTCGACTTCCAAACAAAGTGTTTCGAGCTGACTACGCGTATCCGGCGAAAGCACTCCGGCAAAATCATTCACATAGCCAGTGGGTTGAAGATCTCGAACACGCTCCGCGCGCACTGTCCGGGCCATCAGCATCGGGACTGCGATTACCGCGATGCACAGCGTAAGCAGCACATTGGACCAGTGCTTTGCTGTAAAAACCGGGCCACGCTGGTTTATCGAATCCGGAGAACCCAAGGATGCCATGCTGCCAATGATTGTACGTCTTGCCGATCGATTTTCGCTGTAGCTTCAACCCCAACCTGGAAACGTTTATGGCAATTTGAAGTTTTCGCTTTGCGCCACCTGCTGCAACTGCTGAACGCGATTGTCCGCCAGGGTCCGGATCTGCGACATCAGAGCGCGCAAATCGGGGGAATTTACCGCCGTGGACGAATCGCTCAGGATTTTCTGATCGTTCTTGACATACCCGTCCATCTGGCTCAAGTACATCTGATCGAACTGCGTGCCAGTCATCTTTTTCATCGATTTGATGGCCTTATGGGCCTGACTGGAAAGGCGGCCGCCTACTGGAAAACTGCCGTTGGGCAACGCCCCGGTCATCGCCCCATCCATCCGGTGGTTGTCCATAATCGTTTGTTGCGCCATTTTCTTAATGTCCTGATTGCTGCTATTTTTTAGCGCCAGTTTACTGAATTCCGTCTCCGCCATGCTGTCGCTTTTCATCCTGTTGAGAAAGTTCTGCTCGACGTTGGCTTCGAGGGTGTTCTGCGGTCCCATTGGACCGTTCAGGCCGGTATTGTTCCCCGGCATCGCGGGACGATTCCCCATTCCGCCCTGCATTCCACCCATTTGACCCGCTGGCGAGCCACCCATCTGTGCCCGGGCCTTCGGGATGGTCACAAAGACCAGACCGCCCATTAGAACGACTACGCTGGACAAGCTGAAAAGATTACGCTTCCGTGCAAAAATCATCATCATTATCATCCTCCGTATCGCTGAGTTTACCTTCCCACATAAAAGTTAGACGACTTCCCGCGCGAGATGGTCTCCTGATATCCAGGAAGTTATCGTTCATCCTGTTAACCTGGGCGTATTAACGCTATCTAAGGGCTTCGACGATGAGGGCAAAATGGACGAAGGCAAGGAAGACGACATCGAGTTTGTCGAAGCGGGAGAAGATGCGGCGGAAGCCTTTGAGCGGCCGGAAGAGCGTCTCGACCTCATTGCGTTTGCGGTAGATGGCCTTGTCGTACTGCCATGGTTCCATGGTTCCAGGCGGTTGCACTTTGGCGGCGCCACGGCAATAAAGCCGAAATCCAAGGCCAGTTGCCGAACCGTTGGGGATCCATATTTGCTGTATCCACACCCTCCAAGTAAAATCCCATTCGCATACGTACTTCTAGCGGTTTCGATTTATATTCTCCCAGGAAAAGGTAGCCAGCGCTTCCTCTAATAAGTGCATCTAATTCTTGACGAGTCTATGCATGCCGTTGCCTATAGAAACCATTCAGTACACTCCACTCAAAGCGCGAACTGGCGTTACCGGCCTCGATGACATTCTCTATGGCGGTCTGCCAGCCAATCATCTTTATTTATTGGAGGGCGATCCTGGTACCGGCAAAACCACCATGGCGCTCCAGTTCTTGCTGGAAGGCGCGGCGCAGGGAGAAAAGGGCCTCTACATCACGCTTTCGGAGTCGAAATATGAACTGGAAGAAGTGGCCCGCTCCCATCGCTGGTCAATGGATGGAATCTCCATTTTTGAAATGATTTCTACAGAACAAGGTCTCGCGCCACAGGCACAGTACACCGTATTTCATCCTTCTGAAGTGGAACTGGCGGATACGATGAGCTCGATCCTGGAGCAGGTCGAAAAGATCCAACCACGCCGCATCGTCTTCGATTCTCTCTCTGAATTGCAGATGCTGGCGGGGGAACCATTGCGATACCGACGACAAATTCTCGGACTGAAACGCTTCTTCTCCGATCGGGAATGCACCGTGCTGCTGCTGGACGACCACTCAGCAGAGGGAAGTGGACTGCAACTGCAAAGTATCGCGCATGGCGTGTTGATGATGCAGAGTCTGGATCGCACCTACGGCATCAAACGGCGGCGACTGGAAGTCCGCAAATTGCGAGGCGCGGCTTTCCGTGAAGGGTTCCACGACTTCTCCATTAAAACGGGGGGGATTGTCGTGTATCCGCGGTTGGTTGCCGCCGAACACAAATCGGACTTTTGCCACACATTCGTTTCCAGCGGCGTGGAAGAACTGGATCGGCTGCTGGGTGGTGGCATAGATGGCGGAACCAGCACGCTCCTGATGGGGCCCGCGGGCTGTGGCAAATCCACCGTTGCAGCCAGATACTCGCTTTCCGCCGCACAACGTAATGAAGCTGCCGTCATTTTCGCTTTCGATGAGTCGCCCGCAACCTTCCTCCGCCGCTCCAAATTACTTGACATGGATCTGGCGCCCTACGTCGAGACGGGAAAAGTCCACATTGAGCAGATTGACCCCGCCGAACTTTCCCCGGGAGAATTTGTCGCGCGGGTCCGCAACTATGTAGAGAAAGAACAAGTCCGCATCGTTGTTCTCGACAGCTTGAACGGCTTCGTAAACGCCATGCCGGATGAGCAGTTTTTAATGCTGCAATTGCATGAGCTGCTGTCTTACCTCGGCCAGTACGGCATAGCTACCATTATCACTCTGGCGCAGCATGGCTTTTTGGGAAACGCGATCATCAGCCCGGTCGATGTCAGTTATCTCGCGGACACGGTGATTCTCTTTCGCTATTTTGAGCACGCGGGACAGGTCAAGCAGGCAATCTCCGTATTGAAGAAGCGCAGCGGCGCGCATGAGCGGACCATTCGAGAACTGGCCCTGGGCCCTGACGGAGTGAAAGTGGGACCAGCACTGGGCGCGTTTGAAGGGGTCCTTACGGGTACTCCGAAATTTAAAGGAAACATTCAGGATTTGGGGTCGCGTGATATCTCCGAAAAGTAATTTCGATGCTGGTATGTCTGTGCTTGTCATGGCCCCCACGGGACGCGATTCTTTTTTGATTTGCGATTTATTGCAGAAAATTTCCATTCATAGCACGCCTGTCCAGGATTTCCATGCGGCGTGGATCAGGATGCCCGATGCGGGGGCTTTGGTGCTTGCTGAGGAAGCATTGACCCCCGAACTGGTGGAGAGTTTTTCTCGTGTGCTCAAGGAACAGCCTGCCTGGTCGGACCTTCCTCTGATCCTGTTGACCACATCCGGAGAGGTGACGATCCAGAGTCTACAGCGGCGTACTTTACGCGCGCCGCTCGGAAACGTTCTTTTGCTGGAGCGCCCTATTCGACCGGAAACACTCATCAGCACGATCAAAAGCGCGTTACGAGCACGCAGCAGACAATACCAGTTGAGAGACCAGCTCCAGCAATACCGGCAGGCGGAAGAAGCACTGCGCAAAGCCGAAAAACTGGCCGTTGCGGGCAGACTTGCAGCCTCGGTCGCCCATGAAATCAACAATCCACTCGAAGCTGTCACCAACCTTCTCTATTTAATGAGGACCACGCCTCACGATCCGCCCATGGATGAGTATCTGGTGCTGGCGGAGCAGGAGTTGGCACGCGTGACGGAGATTGCCAAGCAGACTCTTAAGTTCTATCGCGAACCTTCCCCGCACGGGCCGACAAACGTTGCGGAAGTTTTGGAGTCTGTATTGCTGCTCTATAGACCCAGAATCGCAGCGCGGAATGTCACCGTGCAAAAAGAGCTTCCGCCCACTGCTTCTATACCCGCTGGGGCTGGAGAATTACGCCAGCTCTTCTCTAACCTGATTGGGAACGCGCTGGACTCCATGCGCAGCGGGGGCCAGCTTCGAATACGCGCCCGAGAGGGCCTGGACCCTGCTGGCGGTCAGCGCGCGGGGATTCGTATCTCGGTGGCGGATACCGGGACAGGCATCCCCGTTGAATTACGCGCCAAAGTATTCGAGCCTTTCGTCACGACCAAGACTGACGACACGGGCACGGGTCTGGGCTTGTGGGTCACTTCAGAAATCGTCCAGAAACATGGCGGTAAGATTCGGGTGCGCAGTTCCGTGGACCAGCAGCATAGTGGGACAACCTTCTCCGTTTTCCTTCCGTATCAGAACACCCCTGCTGCCTGACTCCTTCCAACGGAACCGGCGAGCTATTCTTCGCTAAATGTGGAGGCTCAAGAGGTCGTGCGGATACAAGACCGTTCGTCATCCTGAGCGGAGCGAAGGATGACGACTTTCGCTATACAGCAACTGTAAAAAAGCGCTAAACTCCGCACCGACCGAAGATCATCATTCATGCGCAGCCACAGAGGTAGGCTTGCTTTGCGTCTGCGCGCCTCCCGGGACAACAGCGGGCACAGTTTCGCTTTTGGTCCGGGCAGTCTGGAGCGCACCCGAAGTGGAACCTG
>JAKAYS010000187.1 GCA_021826695.1 Acidobacteriota bacterium
AGCATTAATTCTCTAAGCGAAAATGCTCTGAGATGGGAGAAAATTGTTTCATTCCAATAGTGCCGACTCAATAAGACCTATTTCTTGTCCCTCTGCTTCATTTGATTGTTTTCCGCCCTGGAAAAAGTCCACATCCCACTCACTGGAGACTTCCCAATGCTCGAACTGCTTTGTATGTTTTCCCCGAACATCTCGTTGCCAGTCGCCATTCCGCATGAACGCATGATCGACCGCATGACAGATGCGTGGTCGAACGATCTGGTCGTGCTGGTAAACGACAAACTTCCCAAGATGATCGTCGTCGTGATCGTCGCCTATGTACTGTACCGTCTCATCCATTTGGCGACCCGCCGCCTGCACTGGCTTGCCAAGCAGGACATGGTGGTCAAGGCCTCTCGCTCTGCTCAGTTGACTACGCTGGCCAGCGTTGTGGAAGCAGCAGGATTGGGACTGATTGCCTTCATTGCCATCATTCATACACTGGAAATATTCAATATCAACGTTGCTCCGTTGCTGGCTTCCGCGGGCGTCGCTGGCTTGGCGATTGGCTTCGGCGCGCAGACCATTGTGCATGACGTGATTAACGGCATGCTGATCCTGGTCGAAAACCAATTCAACCTTGGAGATGTCATCAAAGCGGCAGGCTTTCTCGGGACCGTCGAGCAGATGACTCTGCGCAAGACGGTGCTGCGCGACGGTAGCAATGGGACGATCTATGTGATTCCCAATAGCCAGATCACGACCGTATCGAACTACTCGCGGGATTGGTCCACGATGCAGATCAATATATCGGTGGACTATCGCGAGGACACGGACCGCATTCTGGCACTGCTACGGGACCTTGCGCAACAGGTCGTCAAGGAAGAGTCGTTCGCCGGGGCCGTGCAAGCCGACCCAGTCGTGCTTGGCGTGGACAGCTTCAAAGGCTCGGAAGTCATTTATCCGGTTGTTTTTCGCACCAAGGCGAACATGCAGTGGGACCTTTCGCGGGAATATCGCCGACGCGTCAAAATGGCCTTCGAGCAGAACCGTATTTTGCCCGGCGATCCGCTGCGTATTTTCAACTACCCGGAAAAGGAAAGTCGGCCTGCTTGATCTACACAGGCTGACTCGTCCAGTTCATTCCAACATGCGATTCAGCAACTCGACCAGCGCTTCCGGCTCGTACACAGGAGGCTGACAGCTTGTTCCGCTACACACCGCGGCGAAGCTGCGACCAGATGACAACTCTGGCAGATGCGGCAATGTCTCTACCAGCGCAGACGGCAATGCGCGCTGCTCCACCACAGCGCGAGGAAAACTCAGCACAGTTTTATTTACCGCGTAGCGCGCGGTCGCGACGACGGCCAGTCGATACGCCTCATCATCGTCGCCGATCACGCAGACCTGCACCGGCGGTAGCAGGAAGCGTTGCAGCGCCAGGCCATACGCGCCAGCGAAAAGTCCAAACTGTTCCGCCACCCCGGCGAACGCTTCCAGCGTGTCTTCCGCTTTCTCGGTCCAGTCCGCGCGTCCGCTCAACGTTCCCAAACGCAACAACAGCGCGGCGGCCAGAGAATTTCCCGCCGGTGTCGGCGAGTCCTGCAATGGTTTTCGACGCGCCGCCAGGACTCCCAGCGCGGTGTCTGCTGAAGCGTTTTGCGCGGTGTCGAAAAATCCGCCGCCGATCGCATCGTGAAAGCGCGCAATCAAGGCGTCCGCAATACTTTCCGCGTGGCGATAGTAGCGAAGATCGGCAGTCGCTTCCCACGCATCCACGCAGGCCAGCCCCAGCGTGGCGTAGTCGTCCAGCATTCCCGGTACTGGTTTCGCAGGCTGCTGCCCGTCGGCATACGCCACCACGCGATGCAGGCTCCCGTCCGCGTGCCAGCACTCGCGCAGGATACGATCCAGCGAGCGTAGTGCAAACCCGCGCGCGCCCTCCAGATTCAAAATCCGCGCGGCCTCAAGATACGCCGAAATCGCCAGGCCGTTCCAGTTCACATAGACGGTCTTATCGACATACGGCGTGGGCCGCTTCAGGCGCGCCGCATACATTTTTCGCCGAGCGGAATCGAGCAGCGCTTCCGCCTGTTCCACGCTCACCGCCGCGCGTCGCGCAACCTCTGTCATGGAGAGATCGATGTGCAGCGTATTCTTTTGCGGATTGTGGTGCATGTCTCCCATTTCGCCGATGTCGAAGTAGGTCCCGGCGACCTCCAACTCCTGCGGAGTCAGCACGGCGGCCGCTTCTGCCTGTGTCCAGGTGAAATAGTCCCCATCGTCGTCGAGCGAATCGTCGGCATCCTGCGAGGCATAAAACCCACCGCGCTCGCGGTCGCTCAACACCGTGTCCATCCACAAAATGATTTCTCGCGCCACCCGCGCATGTTCCGGCTCGACGAAGCTTTGAAAACTATGGACGTAGTTCTTCAACAATTCCGAGTTGTCATACAACATTTTTTCAAAGTGAGGGACCACCCAGCGCTCATCGACGGAGTAGCGATGGAATCCCCCTGCGAGATGATCGTACATTCCGCCGCTGGCCATGCGGTCGAGCGTCATGCGGACGACGTGGCGCGTGCTCTCATCGCCGGTGCGCGTGGCATGGTCGAGCAACAGATCGAGAATCGCTGGATGCGGAAACTTCGGCTGCGTGCCGAAACCGCCATAGTTCTTATCGAACTGCTGTAACGCGGACTGCACCAGCTTTTCCACGATGCCGCCATGCAAATCGGCGGAGCGGCCTGAAAACGATTCGTTGTACTCAATCGCCGCCATCACGCTGTCGGCGGACTCAAGGACTTCATCCTTGCGCTCGTGATACGCATGCGCCATGGTCAGCAGAACGCGCCCAAATCCGGGACGACCGTAACGCTCTTCTTTGGGAAAATATGTGCCGCCAAAAAACGGCTTGCCTTCCGGCGTCAAAATCACTGTCAACGGCCAGCCACCCTGCCCGCTCATCGCGGAAACGGCAGACTGGTAGCGCGTGTCCACGTCGAGGCGTTCGTCGCGGTCCACTTTCACGGCGACGAAATGGCTGTTGATGATCTCCGCAATCTCAGCGTCTTCATACGATTCGCGGTCCATCACGTGGCACCAGTGGCACCAGACCGCGCCAATGTCCAGCAGGATCGGCTTGTTCTGTTCGCGCGCCAGCGCAAATGCGGCCTCGCCCCACTCCTGCCATTGCACTGGCTGATGCATCGCGGAGCGCAGATACGATGAGGCGGCGTTTGCCAGGGCATTGCCATGCTCTGCGGGCGAGGTGTGGCTACTGTGTTCGTGTATCGATTTGCGTTGTTCTTCCATCTCAAAAATCCTGCTTTCGCGCGCTGCTAATTTTCGCGCTGCCTTACGACACTAGCCGTTGCGCAATGTTTGTGTAGAGTTCGATGGCCTCGAACAACTCCCGCTTCGCCAATCGTTCCTGTGGAGTGTGCGCGACATGGATCGATCCCGGCCCCAGCAGGAGCGGCTCGCCCCAATTCGTCAGCGCGGGAATGTCCGTGGTGAAGGCGGCGACCATCGTGGGCAGCCCCTCGATGCGCTTCAATTTCTGGAATGGAATCTCCAGCGTCACTTCGACTTCCGCATCCTGTCCAGCGGCCTGCTGCAACGCCTCGCGGACGGCGTCCGATGGCCCGACCAGACGAATCAAAATGGTCGCCGATGCTTCGTCCGCTATGACGTTGGGTGCATGTCCCCCTTCGAGCAGACCGATATTCAACGTCGATGGCCCAACCTCCGGATTCGTCGGCAATGGGACATGAAGAATTCGCTCCAGCGCAACGATCAATTTATGGATCGCGGAATCTCCCAGTTCTGGGTATGCCGAGTGCGCCATTTTGCCGTGGGCGCGCACCACCGCATTGATGACGCCCTTGGAAGCCAGTCCCAGCCTGTTGTCCGTGGGTTCGCCGTTGATCAGAAAGCGGCTGCCCTTCGGTTGCGTGTTGGCCACGCGAGCGCCATGGCTGCCCCGTTCCTCGCCGACCAAAAATAATAACCCAACGCGCACGCCCATGGCACGCAGCCGCTCCGCTGCGACAATTTGCGCGGCGATGATGCCTTTAGCGTCGCACGAACCGCGCCCGTAGATATTGGCATCGTCTTCGCTGCTGGAAATAAACGGCGGGACGGTATCCATGTGGGTCGAAAGCACCACGTCGGGCGCGTCTGCGGAGATGCCTGCGTAGACATTGAAGCGCTCACGCCCCGCGTTCTGTGGGACTGGCATCTTTTCTACTTGAAAATCGTGCTCGGAGAGATAGTTGGAAAGGAAATGACCGACAGCAGCTTCATTTTCACTGATCGATTCAATGTCCACTAATTGACGCGTGAGTGCTATGGGGTCCGTAGGCATGCATTTCCAGCATACCGCGCATAACACCCGTAAAATGTAGGAAGCCGTAAGGCGCTCTCAGCTTTCTTCAAACTATGGAAACCACGCCAACCTCCTCAATTCGTACTTTTGACCTGCACGGCCCGGCTGGTCGGCTGGAAGCGTTGCTCAACTCTGGCAGTGAGGACGCCCCTTATAGCGCCCTGGTTTGTCATCCGCATCCCATGGGTGGCGGCACCATGCACAACAAAGTGGTGTATCACGTCATGAAAGCCCTGCATCGTTTGGGCCTGCCTGTGCTGCGCTTCAACTTTCGCGGTACCGGACGCAGTGAAGGCCAGCATGACGACGGGCGCGGCGAACAGGACGATGTGCGCGCCGCGCTTGGCTGGCTTGACCGAGAATTTCATCTTCCTATCTTGTTTGCAGGATTTTCCTTCGGCTCCAACGTTGGAATGCGCGCCTGCTGCGGCGATCCCCGCGTGCATGGCCTGATCGCGCTGGGTCTTCCAGTCCTGGCGGATGGTCGAAGCTATACCTATGCATATTTGCCGCAATGCGAGCAGCCCAAGCTTTTTATCAGCGGGGATCGCGATCAATATGGCCCGGTCGCAGAAGTTGAGGCAGTCGTCGCGTCCGCTCCCGAACCGAAAAACCTCGTCTGGATTCCGGGAGCAGACCATTTTTTTGTCGGTAAGCTGGATCAGGTCCAGACCGCAATTCTGAATTGGACAAGGCAAAATTTCCCTGACATCGACCGGCGCTGAACAGCCACAGCATTTTTTAGGAGCGAAATGCATTCCCTGCGAGACACAGCACGGACCATCTTCGAGCAGGCTCTCGCGGACTGTAGCGTGCGGCGGGCCATGGAGCGCCATGTCCGCGTTCAGGGTGAGAAACTTTATCTAGGCGAAGATTCCCTCGATATCGGGAATCTGCGGCGTCTCCGCGTCGTGGCAGTGGGAAAAGCTGCCAGCGCCATGCTGTCCTCTCTGCTGGAACTCGTCCCAGTACCTTCCACTTGCGATGTTTCCGGGATACTGATTGCGCCTTCCGCGCCCTCGAAACTTCCGCCAGGCTTTCAGCATTTTGCAGGCGGCCATCCGCTGCCCAACGAAGCCTCCCTCGCTGGGGCGCAAGCTGCTTTGGCAATGTTGGATGCCGTGCCGAAAACAGATGACACCCTCTGCCTCTTTCTCCTCAGCGGCGGCGCTTCCGCCATGATGGAACTGCCTCTCGACCCGGCCATTTCTCTTGCAGATACGGCAGCATTCCATCGCGTACTGGTAGCAAGTGGCGCGTCGATTACGGAGATCAACTGCGTTCGCAAGCATTTCTCCGCTGTGAAAGGCGGACGCCTCGCCCTGGCCGCAAGAAATGCTCGTTGCTATTCACTATTGGTCTCCGATGTTCCTTTAGGCCAGGAAGACGCCTTAGGTTCGGGGCCAACCCTGCCCGATTCTTCCACTGTGGAGCAG
>JAKAYS010000026.1 GCA_021826695.1 Acidobacteriota bacterium
GCCTGAAAATGACCAGATTTTCTTATTGGGAGTGAATGGGAGTGAGTTTGAAAATGCAATCTTTGTAAGTCATTGATTCTTTGGTTGCGGGGGCTGGATTTGAACCAGCGACCTTTGGGTTATGAGCCCAACGAGCTACCGGGCTGCTCCACCCCGCATTCTTATGATAACCGGTGCCATGAATGCGGTCAAACGATGGATTGACTTGCATGGGATCTATTTACATCAGGCTGTTCGAATCCTACGGAACGGCAATCGGCTGGCCTTTTTAGATCGTCATTGTTTGCCGCCATCCTCGATATGGTTCCCTGGTTGCTGGGGTGGAGTGTAGGGCTGGACGCTCATCAAGGTTTTTAGAATCTCGCGTTCTTGATCTGAAAACTGCCCCTTGAATTCCGGCGATTCAAGGAGTGTTTGACGCCGATCCGGAGGCATCTCACTTAAATCTCGCGATGCCTTGCTTAACATCCGCTGTCTTGCTGGCGGCAACTCGCCAACTTGCTGCATCGTATTGTGGATTTTTTGACGCTGCTCTGGCGATAATTTTTCCAGGGCCTCCATCCATTGCAGGGTGCGTTCGCGCTGCGCGGGAGGCATCGCATGCAATTGCCGCAGACGATCAATCAATCGCTGCTGCACGGCGGGAGGAAGACGGTTGAAGCCCGGCTCTTTGCGCAAAGCATGCTCTTGCGCCTCGAGAGGAAGGTTCTGGTGATGCCGCAACCATTGACCGAGATGTTGTTCGGTGCGCTGACCAGACTGTCCACGCTGTCCGGGAGATCTGGAGTTGTCATTTCTCCATCCTCCAAGACCCATGGAAGACGGATTTTGCGCTACGCCGTAGAATGCCAGACTGGAGGCTGACAACGCAGTCCCACCGGCAAGAACCATCATGCAAAAAAATGCGCCCAGAGAATTTCGAAATATTTGAGCACTAGGAATTAAAAAGGCGTGGGCTCGGTGTCGGAGTGTTCTCCACACTGTGGGGATTTCACGTACTTTCCCAACATCTTCCATTGTCGTTTGCATAAACCATTCCGAATGCCAGCGACCCCCCACGCCTCCACGTTCGCTCGACTTCATCTGCTACAGCAACAAGTCATGCAACAGACCATTCCGTGTTAGTTGGAGAGGCTGCTCGGCGCGCTACTGTCGACACTCGTATCGTCGAATGCGGCCAGTTGCTGCAAAGTCTGCGCATTGGAATCTAAAAGCTCCAAATCTTTCACTGTGGCAGACACCTTCTGCTGCTGCTGAGGTATTGGTCGATTCAGACTGACAAAACCCGCATACGACCCTCCACCGACAACGAGAATCAGCGCAAAAGCGCCCGCCATCAAGGGGCGCAACTGGAGATTGCTTCCAAATAACAGCCGCATCCGGACCCGCTCCATCCACCCCGGCGATCCAGCCAATTTTTCTTCGCGCAATCGTGCAGCCAGCCGTGTATCGAAGTACGGGCTTGGTTCCGGAACTTCCCAGGTATCCAGCAACAGCATGGTGTTTTGCAATTCTTTCCAGTCACGCTCGCAGTTGGAGCACTCCCTGAGATGCTGTCGTGCATCGGCAGGCACATGGGCCGGATCCAGAAGCATGTCCGGTAAAAATGCTTGCAGCTTTTCACATGTCATCGCAGCCATCTCCTTTCCTCATCCATCATCAATCTAGACAAAATCTTTGAGCCGCTCTCGTAACGTCTGGTATGCCCGAAACAGCAGCGACTTTGTTGCGGACTCGCTCAGTTTGAGCACAGCCCCAATCTGTTTGTAATCCATGTCCTGATACTTGTGCATCACCACGGCCATTCTCTGTCGTTCCGGCAATGCTGCTACATGCTCCCGGATGCGGCGCATGCGCTCATCCCGCAACATATCCTGATCGGCAAGCGGTCGTGCATCCGGCACGTCCGGCGTCATGCCAGTCTCTTCATCCATCTGGTCCAGATAAATGCTGGCGGAAGCACGCTCGTATTTTGTGTCCCGGGCGTGGTTGATCGCCATATTGGATGCAATTCTGTAAAGCCAGGTGGTGAAGCGAGCGTCTGCTCGATAGCTTGCTCTGGCGCGGTAGACGCGCAGAAAAACTTCCTGAGAAAGCTCCTCGGCTACCGCCTGATTATGCACCATGCGATACATAAAACTGATAATGGGCCGCCGGTATTTTGCCGCGAGAAATTCAAAGCACGCATCATCCCCCGTGCCCGCTCGTAGCATGACCTCCGCATCGGTCATCTGGCTGAAATCGCCAGGTAAAGGCCGGGCCGTCTTGACGGCTGTTCGTCCGTCGACCTTAATGCGTTCCAGCGCAATACTGCCCATATCCTGTCGGACACCAGGCTCGGGAGAAAGTTGCGCCACTTCCGTCATAAATAACCCAAATCGTGGATCCGTAGGGTTGTCGCCACTTCCGGCGGCGTCTTCGGAAATGCCTTGCTCCCTGAGGTTCCCTTGGAGGGTTCGAGATGAGGCAAATTCTGGAGGGTATGCCGCACTCTCCGCCGAATCCTCAGCAAGCTCCATGGGGTCTACATCGTCAGAGCCCTGAAATTGCAGTTCCTCATTTTCATCTTCTTCTGCATCAGCATCTTCGAGATCGAAATTGTTGAAAACAGGGGATTTCGACTCATATTCTTCTGGCGGTAAGGGACTTGCGGAACCAGTATCCCCGAATGCTCCTGCCCGGTCATCTGGGCGCGCTTTTCGATTCAAGCCTGCCATTGTCGTGCTCGGATTGTAGCGTAAACTTGGCTCCGGGAGTATCCTTTTTGCAGGCATACCCCGATCCTGCCGCCAGACAGGTGCCTGCAAGGGCCGTTACGAAGATCAAACATATCCCAACTTGGGCGCTTAACTCAGCGGTAGAGTGCCACCTTCACACGGTGGAAGTCGCAGGTTCGAATCCTGCAGCGCCCACCATCCCTCTCTCATAGTTTTTGAGATTTATCCGGCAACAACATGAGCTGGCTCCGGTTGTTTGGACAGTTTTTTCTGGTTTCTAAGTGGAAAAGTTGCTAGGCTCCATCGATTTTCAAGGTCCCTGTTCGTGGCAGCAAGCCTTGATCGATGCAATAACGACACCGCTGGTTGCCATGACGACCCATCGCCAGATTCATCGAATTGCCCGGTCGTTTTCTGTTATGGTGAGAAAAATCAGGGCGCAGCACAGATGAATGACTTTTTAGAAATAGGCCGCGATGCTTGCTCCATCTCCGCTCGTTGAACAGTTTAAAAACTATCACTTCCCGGAGTATCCCTCGGTGACGGGTCTACCCCAGCCCATTACGGCCAGATCCGTGGGCGAGTTCTTTTTTGCGCTCGCATGGGGAGTACTTCTTTTAGTTGCCTTCGTGGGTTGGGGAAGAACGATTGGCCGTCTGCTTCGCGTACAAAGCCTGCCCACATCCGTTGCTTGTTCGCTGGGAATCGCGACGATCATTTTTGTCGGCGGCTTTTTGAACCTGGCCCACGCGATCTACGTGCCCGTACTCTTGTCGTCAACTGTCGTCGGGCTGGTTCTGTACGCAACGCAATTAGAGCAACGCCCAGCGCTATATCGCTGGAAGCAATTCTGGAAAGCTGCTGCGCCTTGGGCCCGCTTTCTCATGATTGTGGCGCTCATTATTCTCGCCTTGCGTGTGGCAGCTACTGTTCGACTCGCGGAGTTCGACATCAATGACGATAGCGCGGCATACTTGGTTTTCCCTAAGGCTATGCTGGCTACCCATTCCTTTGCGCCTGGTCCTTTTAGCGATCGGCATGTCATTTCCAGCCTTGGCGGGGGATATTTGCTACAGGCGTTTGTGATCGCCGCCACATCCCTTGCAAATATCGGAATGGCAGACCGAACACTTGGACTGCTTTTGGTGTTTGCTGGCGTGTGGGACCTTGCAATTGCATTTGGGTTGACTTTTGAAGAAATTGCGCTTCTGGAGTTTGTGGCATATCTAATTCCGCAACAAACGTCGAACCTGACGTTCGTAATATTGCCGATAGCGTTGTTACTCAGCGTGATGTGGTTTGTCTTTCAAACCTCCGCCGACAAGACCCGCCGGTTGTGGTCTTATGCATTGCTGGCGGGCGCGGTTGGAGGAGCAGCGGTCACGCTGAAATCTACGTTTCTACCATCCGTAGGCGCGTTCTGCCTGTTCCCGTTTCTAATGATGAACTGGCGCAGGAAAAAGCTGGCGATTGCGCTTCCCGTCATTGCGGGCGTCGGAGCAATCCTGGTGACGGCCGCGTGGATGATTGCAATGAAACACGTCGGCGGCGCTTACCTTTACCCCATATTGGGACGAGGTGTCGATTATTCCAGCTATGGTGTTTTCAGTTCCTTCAAGATTGCTCAGACGCCGCGTACGATCATCAAGCTTTTTCTTCATGCGTTCGCGTTGCTTATGCTAGGAGCGATCTTTGCTTGGCTTGGCTTGAAAAAAAGGGTATCTCTGTTCGGGCTAAGCGTATTGCTCTCGGCTGCGTTTGCCACAACCGCCTTCAACGTGACGTCGGGCGGGGACTCCATCTGGCGCTATGACTTCCCTACCTTTTTTTCTGCAATCCTCATCTTTTCCATTGCCTGCATGGCGCTCTCGCGAGAAGAGTTTTCGCCGCGCAGAAAGAAGCTGGCATTTGCGACGGCTGTGTTGTCTCTTTTGGGCTGCATTTTTTATTACGATATATCCGGGGCGAACCCAGAATTGTTTCGCCAAGCGAAATGGGAAGCTTCGCGGTATCGACCTGCGCTGCGAGCGAGTCTGAGCGGCCTGCATCTGGCAAGCCCGGTGATCCTGCGAGAGTATCAAGCGATAAATGCAGCGCTTCCCTCCCATGGAACTGCGCTTGAAAATGTTGGGTACCCTTTCCTCCTCAATAACAAACTTCATCAAATATTTTTGATGGACTGGCCCGGCGCTGCTTCGCCCAAACCGGGATGGCCATTCGGGAAAAGCTCCGCCGCACTCGCGAGATATCTCCAGAAGAACTCCGTACAATATGTTCTTTACGATTATCGCTATGCCCGCTGGATGGATGCAAAGAGTTGCCAGGTCATGGAAATGCCGCATCATTATTCCACCGAACTATATGTCCTTTTCTGGATGTCCCTGCTTTCCCAAAACCAGCTTGACCATCTTCGGAGTCACTATCACTCGATCTATGACGATGGAAACATCGCCATCATCGATCTGGCCGACCGTATCCCAAAGACCGTAATTGAAGAACCTGTCTGGACACTTGCCACGGACAAAGATCGAATCTGTTCCGAGGTCATGGCTCGCTATCTGGCGGACCCACTCGTGATTCAAAAGTTTGAATGAGGTCTTGGCTTGATAAAAACGCCGGACAATAGCAGTACACTCAGTACATTATGAAGATCCGATTTCCATTTGTTCGCTATGTCCTGCCCGCGACCGTGATTCTGATTGGGCTATTTTTCTGTTCTCGCAACGCCCGCGCGCAAAGCCATGCTGACGAGCCCTGGAGCGCGACGCAGGCCACGCCGCCGAGCGCGCTGGCTTCCATGCTTGCCAAGCCATCCGCTGCCAAACCCGTCATTCTGCAGGTTGGTTTTGCTGTCCTCTACCACAGCAAGCACATCCCCGGAGCGATCTACGCCGGCCCAGCGTCTTCGCCAGAAGGATTGGCAATGCTGAAGAAGGCCGTCGGCAAGCTGCCCAAAAATAGTGAAATTTATATCTACTGTGGCTGTTGTCCTATGAACAAATGCCCCAACATTCGACCAGCGTTTCAAACACTTCGCGCCATGGGCTTTACCCATTTGCATGTGTTGATACTGGACAACAATTTTGGAAAAGACTGGGTCGCGCACGGCTATCCCGTTACAGGAGAGTCGGCTTCGCTGCGATAGCGGCACGGCACTGTGGACTCAAGGATGAATCACGAGGGATTCGCCCGTCATGTCTTTCGGCTGCTGCAGGCGCAGCAGGTCGAGTACGGTCGGCGAAATATCGCGCAATGAGCCGCCGTTTCTCAGTCGCAGACCCTTTCCCATCTCTGTCGCCAGAATGAACGGCACGGGATTCGTCGTGTGGGCTGTGTGTGGACCGCCGCTCACCGGATCGATCATCATCTCCGCGTTGCCGTGGTCCGCCGTGACCAGCAATGCCCCGCCATGCTGCTTGACCGCCTGATAGACGCGTCCCAGACACGCATCCACCGTCTCCACGCCGCGGATCGTTGGCACAATCTTGCCCGAGTGTCCAACCATGTCGGCATTCGCAAAGTTCACTACGATTACATCGAACGCAGTGTCCGCAACGGCCTTCACAACGGCATCGGCGATTCCGGATGCACTCATCTCCGGAGCCAGATCGTAGGTAGCAACTTTTTGCGATGGAACCAGGATGCGATCTTCGCCGGGAAATGGCTTTTCAATTCCACCATTAAAAAAATAGGTGACGTGCGCGTATTTCTCCGTCTCCGCCACGCGTAGATTGCGGAGATTTGCCTGTGCCATCAAGTTGGCCAGCAGATTGTCCATGGACTCGGACGGTATGACCACCGGCAGCGTAAACAGCTTATCGTACTGCGTCATACAGACGTAGCGGAGGTCTTTCGGGGCTGTATTGCGAGGTATCGCGGCATCGAGATCTTCCGCGCCCGGCAGATCGCGGCCAGCTTGCGATGTCAGGCCGCTATTGCGGGCCAGCACGCGGGTAATTTGCCGCGCGCGGTCGGCGCGAAAGTTGAAGCAGATGCAGACATCTTCGTCCGCAACCGTCGCGACCGGTTTTCCTTTGGCATCAGTACACACAAATGGAATGACGAATTCATCCGCCACGCCGTTGTTATAGGATTCGCGCACGCGCGCCACCGGATCGGCATGCAGTCCGCCTTCGGCGTGTCCCTTCACCATCGCGTCGAAGGTCTTCGCTTCCCGCTCCCACCGCCGATCACGGTCCATCGCGTAATATCTGCCGGATACAGAGGCGATCGCGCCTACGTTGTACTCGCGCATCTTCTGCTGCAACTGCCCCAGGTACTCCGCGCCGCTCGTCGGCAGCGTATCGCGTCCGTCGAGAAACGCATGCACAAACACCTGCGTCAGATGCTCCTGCCTGGCAAGCTGGAGCAGGGCGTACAAATGCCGCTGATGGGAATGCACGCCGCCGTCCGAAAGCAGACCCAGCAGATGCACGCTGCGACCATGCGATGCAGCGTACCGCATAGCGTCCACCAGCACAGGGTGGCGGAAGAAGCTGCCATCCTTGATTGCATCGTCGATGCGCGTGATGTCCATGTGCACGACGCGGCCAGCGCCGATATTGAGATGGCCCACTTCGCTGTTGCCCATCTGCCCATCGGGCAGGCCGACAAAATGGTCGGAAGCGCGCAGCAAAGTGTTGGGGAATTCCGCAAGCAGACGATCGTAATTCGGCTTGCGGGCCTGTGCGATGGCATTGGCTTTGGTTTCAGCTCGGTAGCCCCAGCCATCGAGAATCGTCAGGACAAGTGGCTTGTTGTCGGCCATGGCGTTCCTATACATTCCTTCTTCGGTTGCGGATGAAATCCACTGCTACCATCGCCACAAAGTTTGCGTCGCACCGCCAGTAGCTTCGGCGCAAAGCAATTACTTTTTGGGCGAGGCGGGCGCGCCGGACTGAGGTGCGGCACTCGGCGCACTTGTACCGCCAGCAGCTCCGCCCTGTTGATATTGCCTGGCAAGCGCTTCAATTTCTGCCTTGTGGCGCAACAACACCTGTTGGCCCAACTGCTCCGCGCGCTGCGTCACGATCTTTTGCGCCTTTTGCATAATGACAGGCTGGACCGCAACCAGACGCCTGCCCGCTGGCGTCTTATAAAACGCAATTGCCTTCTCTACGTCCGGCTGTGAGTAATATTTCTGGTAATACGGGATGAGGACACTTTCAGCGTCGAGATGCTGAAAGCTCTGCTCGAGATCTGTCCAGAAGTCAGCCGGGAAAAAAGCTGGGGCCTGCGACTTCATTTGACCGATCATGCGCCCCACCATCAACTTGGCATTGCGCGTCGCTCCGGTCAGTTCCAACAGTTCGCGAATCTGCGCCGCCGTCGCAGGGTTCGACACCGGAGTCAACTCCGGCGTTTTCGCCGCGCTGGAAGATTTCGCGCGCGAAGCGGCAGCCGATGCGGGCTTGCCAGCTTGCTGCGCACAAACAAGCGAACAGCCTATACAACCCAGGAGTGTCGGTACCAACAGGAAGCGGAGACGCGATTGCATAATTGGGAAGTACTTCAACTTTCTTGTTTGTACACGTAGTGAAAATATTTGAGGAACAAAAAGGATGCAGCCAATCCTAGCTGCGTCCTTTCTTCTATTCTCCGAAGTTGACGGACTCAAGACCGAGAAATTGCGCGGCCTGTCCGAGTTCTTCTTCAATGCGCAGCAATTGGTTATATTTCGCGATGCGGTCGGTGCGCGAAGCCGAGCCGGTCTTGATTTGTCCCACGCCAGTGCCGACAGCAAGATCGGCGATGAACGTGTCTTCCGTCTCTCCGCTGCGGTGCGAAATGATGGAGGTGTAGCCGTAGCGCCGCGCCAGATCGATGGCTTCCAGCGTCTCGCTGACCGTGCCTATCTGATTTACCTTAATTAAAATCGAGTTGGCGACGCCCTCTTCAATGCCGCGCTGCAAAATCTCTGTATTCGTTACGAAGATGTCGTCTCCGACAAGCTGCACGTGATCGCCCAGTTCCTTGGTCAGGAAGGCCCAGCCTTCCCAATCGTTTTCCGCCAGGCCGTCTTCAAGCGACACAATCGGATATTGCCGAATCCAGCTCTCCCAGAATCGCGTCATTTGCTCGCTGGAATATTCACTCTTGTCGGATTTTTTGAACACATATTTATTTTTGTCGGCGTCGAAAAACTCGCTGGCCGCGGGATCGATCGCGAGGAAAATGTCTTCGCCCGGCTTGTAGCCTGCCTGCGTAATGGCTTCCAGAATGACTTCGATGGCTTCCGTATTGGATTTGAGCGACGGAGCAAATCCGCCTTCATCGCCAACGGCAGTGTTGTAGCCTTTCTTTTTCAGCACGCCCTTCAGTGTGTGAAATACTTCCACGCCCCAGCGCAGCGCGTCGGAAAAGCTCTCCGCGCCGGCGGGCATAATCATAAATTCCTGAAAGTCGACATTGTTGTCCGCGTGCGCGCCGCCATTCAGAATGTTCATCATCGGAGTCGGCAGTATACACGCATGCACTCCGCCCAGATATCGGTACAGTGGCATATGCAGCTCATTCGCCACCGCTCGCGCCGAGGCCATCGATACAGCCAGAATCGCATTGGCTCCCAGACGGCCTTTATTCGGCGTGCCATCGAGCGCGATCATGGTCTGATCGATCAAGCGTTGATTGCTGGCGTCCATCCCAGCCAGTTCTGGAGCCAGAACGCTCTCGACATTTTCAATCGCCTGCAAAACGCCTTTGCCTGAATAGTGCTCCTGGTCCCCATCGCGCAACTCGACTGCTTCATGCTCACCGGTGGAAGCGCCGCTCGGCACCGCTGCCCGGCCAATCGCTCCGCTTTGTAAAATTACGTCCGCTTCAACAGTTGGGTTGCCGCGTGAGTCCAGAATTTCGCGCGCATGGATGGAGGCAATTTCAGTCATATCACTCCTCAAAATTTTGTGTTGAAGTCGATCCTGAAGTCGAAGGCGGCGATCCACGGGGACCGCTTTTCCTCCGACTGCGTGGATGAAGTTGACTAACTCCGACATGGTGCCGGCGGTTTTTTAAACATGCATTCCAATCCGAGCGCATTGCAAACTGTAGGATCTTCCATCCGCCGCGCATTCTTTCAGCAGGGTGTGACAACGATGCGGAGAACAATCCACCTGCTGCGCGAAACGAATGCCAGCATCCGCCCGATCCGCCTGCTGCAAAAATACTCGCTACGTGATCGATTGTAACAAAGCGTGCCGGGATGTTCTCCAGTGTTGCGAGTCTGTTCTCCGGTGTGGAAGAAAACAGTCCTCGCCATTTTGGGGTGTGTCTCGAAGCGCCAGATGGGAGTAAAATTTCAATGTGCATTTTTGTGCGGTCCAAATGTCAGGGCGGCAATTACCAGGCAGATACCTGACGCCAACAGCAGGCACAATCCATTTACTTGCTCGACTACACTTAAGTGAGGAATCGGGAGAATGCATTCGATGAAATTCCTTACGACTACAAGCTTGGCTGCGATCTTGATGGCGACAACGGCATGGGGACAATCGACAAAACCCAGCCCCTACCAGGGTGTTTCCCATCCCCCGGACGACGCCATCGTGACCAACGATCTCGGCCCTACAAATCCTTCCGATGCAACAGCCGTGACTGTCGTGCATCCTACCCCGCATAGGGAAACCATGCCGACTTCTTCTGCCGGGATGGAATACGTCAACCATCCGGGACTGGTCAGCAGACCCGCAGATGCAACAGCGTTTTCCGACTCCGATGCCGACATTGTGACCAGCGTTCCCTCCGGGCCGAATCAATTGCCGGAAGGAACAATCCTTCGCGTCACCCTGAACCAACAGCTTTCTACGGCCACCACGCAGCCCGGATCGGTTTTCAACGCGCGACTTGTACAGCCAGTGATGAAAAATGGCCGGGTTGTCATACCGATCGGCTCCATCGTGACAGGCCGCGTTACTTCCGTCAGTGAGGGTCGCCGGATACGCGGAGGCGCCACCATCCGCCTTCGCCCTGACGAAGTGGACCTGCCCGATGGCACGCGTTACTTTATGCACGCCGAAGTGTATGACCTTGGGAACAGTGCCCACGTCAAGCCTGGTTCGGAAGGTACAGTCGTGAATGCCGATCATGGCAAGAGGACGGCTGCTGAAGCAGGGTTGCTAGGCAGTGGCGCGGCTGCTGCTGGATTCTTGATTGCCGGTGGCCCCGTAGCGCTGGTCGCCGGTGGAGCAGCCGCAGGCTACGTCGGAGCTCATTGGTTGTTGGAGAGTCATCAGGCAGTATTGCCAAAAAATTCCGAGGTTGTATTCGGACTGACACAGCCTATGTCTCTGGTCTCTTTCCACGAATAAAATCAGTGCCTGATTCCGCCTGACTGAGTGAAGGAAAAACAGCGTTTCAGCACCTTCAACACCACAGGACGCATCAACTGCGTATCGTTCGCCAGATACACGACTCCGCTGCCGCCTTCGCCCAGGCGTCGCTCCATCTCATACTGTTCGATCGATCTGCGTTTCATGCCTGCCTACAGTTTACCGGCCCGCATGTTGAGCTTTCATGAAACGCATCGAGAGCTATCGCATCCAACCCGCCGGGGCAAGAATTTCTCAATCGTGGGAAGCACGTTCTGTCGAGCGATAGATGCGCGCGCAGGGCTGCCCAGTGCTACAGATCAAGAACAAGAGTTGCAAATTCTGAGGATGTCGATGGATCGCATCCATCACCGGATCGCCGTCAATGGCCACGATAAAATCAGCGGCTCCCGCAGGATTTTTAAGCGCAGAGTCCCACAATTTGTAGTCGCCTTCATTCACCGTCTGGCGCAGCGGAAATGCAATCTGCTGCAACGCGCCAATGTGCGCCGATGTGTACATCATCAGCGTGGATTGCGGAGGAAGCAGCATCAGCTTGCTCGCCAGCGCCTGTTCAAACGGAATGCGCGTGGCGGAGTTTGCTTTCGCCTCCTGCAACACCAGCGGCGTGGCCTGTAGCAGAAAGGCATTGCTGGCAACGATGAGCACCAGCGCAAATCCGACGATGCCTCGTCTCCATTGCGGCCATTTATGCACCACAGCGAGCACCGCAAATGCGGGAAAGAGCGCGAACGCAGGCAGCATCTCCATGCCGTAGCGCGTGTTGTAAAAACCGTGCGGCCACCACACCGAAAGAAAAATTGGCACCGAGCCATACGCCACGGAATACGCATAAAACGGGACTGGCATCCAGAACAAGATCGCCGCAGGTAACGCGCTGCTACGGAACCGGCGCAACGCATACGCCGTCCCCGCAACCGCCATCAACAGCAGCCATCGTCCGCAGCGCAGCGGAGCCGCGCCCATCTTTGCGGACTTGACGTAATAAAGTAGCGCCAGGGCAACATGATGCCAGCCCGGATAATGGTACGAGCCAGGCTTCGCCGTACGCAGTTCAATGGCCTTGGCGGAATACGGTCCGCGCATAAAATCCAACGGATCGCCGTAGATGTGCCAGTTATATCCCAGCCAAGCCAACGGAGCGGCCAATAGCAGCAGAGTACACACGAGGAAGACATGCGCATTCGCGCGCTCCCTCCACCATCCGCGCCACAGCGTCCACCAGACCACCATCATCCACGCCAGCGTGCCGAGGACCCAGCCATCGTAGCGAGTGAACACAGCGGCGATGAGTACCAGCGTCAGCTTCGCCAGTGCGACTCGCGCGGCGACGGCGTCTTTCCCAGCCTCAGCTTCAAATGTCGTCAGATGGACGGCGCTCCACACCATCAGGGCCAGAAACAGCGGCTCCGTCATGGCGGTGACAGACATGTAGAGCAAGCCTGGATTCAACGCCAATGCCGCAAAAACCAAAATCGCCAGCGAAGGCTGTATCCATTTCCGCGCCAGCAGATAGATGCCAACGCAGGCCAGCCCGTAGCTCACCATCGACGGAATGGCCCCGGCCAACCCGTTCTGCCACCAGTCTGTCCGTTGCACAAAGGGCAACATCAAGAGATGCGGCAGCGGCAGCCAAACGGAACCTAACTGACGAAATCCTGGATTGAGCGAATCGAAGACGCGACGCGCGATGTGGAGATGGGCGACTGCATCCCCGTAGAGCAGCAACAAGTGGTGACGCGCGCAATAAATCAGAGAAGTCGTCGCCAACAGAACGGCCACTGCCATGGCCAGCTTGGACTCGTCGCGCAGCGTAAGCACGACTGGCTCACGGACCGCCTCGTTGCTCAGGGTTCTGTTGCGCCTGGTTGCCATGCTTAGTTGCCGTCGAGGTGCGACAGCTCCCGGAAGCGCGCAAACCGTTGGTCAATCTCTTCCCGCGTGAGCTGCTGCACCCGCTCTGTCCCGAAGCGCTCCACGGCGAAGGATCCCATGACCCCACCATAAAACATCGCGCGTTTAAACACTGCCGGAGTGACTGCTGGCTGCGATGCGAGATAGCCGAAAAATCCGCCGGCAAAAGAATCACCGGCGCCCGTTGGATCGATTATCTCCGCCAATGGCATGGCAGGAGCGCGGAAGAATTGGTTCTTCACCGGCGTTGCAAATGACTTCTCACCGAAAAATGCAGTCGAGCCATACTCTCCATGCTTCACGATCAGCGTCTTCGGACCCATTTCCATAATGCGCTCGGCAGCTCGCACCAGATTGGGTTCCTGCGCCAGCAACTTGGCCTCGCCATCGTTAATCAGCAGCGCGTCAAGGTCGCGCAGTACATGCGCAAGGTTTTCTCCATGTCCGGTGATCCAGTAGTTCATGGTGTCGCCGCAGACCATCTTTACATTCGGCATCTGCTTGTGGACACGTTGCTGCAAAACAGGATCAATGTTGGCCAGAAACAGGAATTCGCTGTCACGATATGCTTCAGGTATTTTCGGCTGAAAACTCTCAAAGACATTCAGGTCCGTGCTCAGGGTCTGTGCCTCATTCAGGTTTTCGCGATATTCGCCAGTCCAGTGAAAACTATTGCCAGCGGCCCTCTCAATTCCCTGCGTGTCGATGTTGCGAGCGTGAAAAACGGCTTCATTTTCAGAGGTGAAGTCCTCTCCTACCACGCCGATGACGCGGACCTGGGTAAAAAAGCTGGCGGCAAGCGCAAAATGCGTGGCAGCACCTCCCAGGCAACGGTCCACGTTGCCATGCGGCGTGCGGATACTATCGAAGGCAACAGAACCGACTACTAGGATTGACATGCGGGAGACTTTCCTGGCTTAATTTTTGCACTGTCTATAACGGCCATTCTTATTCATAATTTTCCGCGCGACTACTGAAGATATTTATCGAGCAGCAAGCGTAACTTCTGTCGTGTCGTAAACGAAATCACAGAATGCTTGGTGATGATGGCGTCTTTCAGCGCGGACTGGCAATGGCAATTTCGCTTGGCGGAAAGCGCGGCAACGGCTGCATCCATCACTTTCAAAGCTGTCGCGTTGTTCTGACTGAGCACATCGACGATCTGCTCGGTCGTCACTGAATCGTGGCCCGGATGCCAGCAATCGTAGTCCGTCACCATGGCAAGCGTGCCATAGCAAATTTCCGCTTCTCGCGCCAGTTTGGCTTCCTGAAGGTTCGTCATGCCGACAATGTCGGCGCCCCAGGAACGATACAGGTTCGATTCCGCCCGCGTTGAAAACTGCGGTCCTTCCATACAGACATAGGTTCCGCCTTTGCTTACCGTCACATCATTACTCTGGCAGGCCGCCAACAATGTAGCGCCAATCTCACGGCAGACTGGCTCCGCCATGGACACATGCGCGGCAATGTCTGGCCCAAAAAACGTGCTGCGCCGCGCATACGTGCGGTCGATAAACTGGTCTGGTATGACGAAGGTCCCTGGCTTGTGCTGTTCCTTCAACGACCCCACAGCGGAAATTGAAAGAATCGCGCTCACGCCCACTTGCTTCATGGCATAAATATTCGCGCGGTAGTTGATGTCGGTTGGCAAAAGACAATGCCCCTTGCCATGGCGAGCGAGAAACGCCACCTTGCGCCCGTGGAGATCTCCAAACGTCAGCCAGTCTGAAGGATCTCCGAAGGGTGTGCTGACCTGTTCCTCACGCACATTCGTGAGTCCCGGCATGTGATAGAGACCGCTGCCGCCAATGATGCCAATTTCTGCGCGAAACATCTTTGAAGTGTCCTCCTGGAATGGCTGTTAGACGTTGGCTCGCCAATTTTGTCGATGGCGCGACTGAGCATCTGCCCGCAAAATGGTTAGTATACCGTGGCAACGCTTGCCACGGTTCCCTCTCTGCTTCCGTAACATCCGCCGGAACGATCCTTCTCATGCTCGCGCAACGCGACCTGTGGAATTCCAAGCTTAAATAGCCAATCGCGCAGACCAGCCGTCAGTTCCTTTTGCTGCGGGGACGACTCAACAATTTCACTGCCAGAACTGTTCGCAATGCTGCCCATCATCACCAGTTGCAGCTTGCGCGCCATCTCCATGGGAAAGCTTTCGCTGATGTAGACCGTTCGACCCGATACCACAATGAGCACCGGGCCTTCCGGTGTGTTCCAGATGCGGGTCACCTCTCCTGCATCCCCGCTGCTGGGGCTTTCATTCGGTTCCGCGATTGCATGATCGTATTTGCGTGGAACTTCTCGCGCATACATCGCGGCAAATGCCTGCGCTGCCTTTGGCGTCGCCCAGCGAGACAGATACAGCAGCGCAAGCGAAGCGGTAGGGTCCTGCTCGCCGCTCGTCTTCGCTTTTTTGCTTTGCGCCGTGTATGCCTTACTCTGCGCGGTGTAATAGATACCCCCGCGCCAGGCCGGGGCAAGGGCCTTTGCTGCACCCGGCCCGCCGAAGAGTTCCGCCACCATCCGCACATCGAATTCGCCCATTACGCCAATGTCGTACGGACGATATTGCGCGTCGATCAACGGATGAATGTCCGGCATACGCAAGACTGGCACAGTCTCGTGTTTCAGATAGACCTTCGGCGTCATGATTTCGTACGTCGAAGAAGGAGGATGGTCCAGCAGACCGGTAAACGCGGCGTGCCTGCCTTGCGCGAACAGTACATCCCGGACAAAATTCAGGCCGTATGTGTAAGGAAAGATCAGCGAACGCTGGAGCAGCAATGGCGCGTTCGCCAGGGTCGGTGAATCCGTATCGTCGTCCATCGCCTGAGTCATTTTGTTCACGAGATCGGGCGCAGTCAGCAGAGTTTTCCCGCTCGGCGCCAGTGCGTAATCGATAAAGACCGCCATCGCCTGCCCTTCCACAATTGCATCCCGGACGGTATCGTCTTCGTCCTTCGCAATGTGCCGATTGTCCTGCTGCACATTCTTCGCGATGGTCTGGTCGCTTTGCTGGTCCCACTTCTCCAGATCGATATGCTGGTCCTGTAACGCGTGGGTCAACTCATGCGCCAGCACCGGCTTCTGGTCTGCGGGAGGAATCCAGTCCAGCAGATTGACCGTCTTTGTTTTGTCGTTGTAATAACCCGCGATTTGCTCCCGCAGCAACTGAATCAAAAATGGCTGGAGCTGAAAGTCTCGATCCAGAAGACCAAACTTCTTCAGCACCAATTCACTGCGCTCAAGCCGCTTGGCGTCTCGGTCATCATGCAGTTGCTGCATCAGGTAATGTTCCACTTCATCGCGTGAGACCAGCCGACGCTTGACCGTATGCAGAATGGGAAGACCGGTATTTTCGCTGTCGAACTTGAGAATCGAATCGACTGAGCTAAAGAGCTGTTGCGCCTGCTCCGGCGTGATGTGGGTTGGCCGCGTTGCGTCAGGGCCGTTTTCTGTCGAGAAAGCAGGAACTGGAGTTGGCGCGGAAGTTTGCGTCGACTGGGCAGCCAGAGGAGACAGAACTGCGCAGAGAAAAACCAGCAGCGTGCCAACATGCATCGTCACTCGGCAAATGGCCACGATGCGCGCAACACGAGAATTGTCATTATGCATGCAACCTCTTCGAACGGACAGCTTCATCAGGCTTGACCGCTATAATTTTGAGTGTACCGTTGCGCGGAAGAGACACACAGCCCAGCATGAGCAATTTGATTCCCAATTCGCCGGACAGCAGCGCCACCCAGCCTGCCGTGTCCTCCATAGTGGAAGCCGCTGACGCAATTTTTGCCTCCACTCCTTTGGCGAAAGAGTTCGCGGAATCCGCCTCGATTCCGCTCACCCCGTATCGCGGCAAACATACTGCGAAGGTGTTTTCCAGCGTACCCGAAGAGCTTGCTTCCTTGCTGACGACAGCAGGCGTCTATGACCTGGGCTGGCGCAGTTTCCTGCGTTGTGTCGGCGACGACCGCGTGCGCTGGCTGAACGGCATGGTTACGAACTCCGTCACAGGACTGGAAGACAACGCGGGGTGCTATGCCTTCGTGTTGAATGCGCAAGGCCGCATCCAGGGCGACCTTAATTTGTATCGGCGTGCGGATTCGCTATGGCTGCAAACCGACCGCGCGCAACTCGAAACGCTTACGGCATTCCTCGATCACTACATCATCATGGATGACGTGACGCTGGAACCGCAGGATGGGTGGACAGCGATTGGAATCGCTGGACCCCACGCCGCCGAAAAACTCGCTGCCACGGGGCTTTCAGTTTCGGGCCTCTCCGTCATGCATCTCGCGGAAACCTCCTGGCGCGGAGATTCTACATTCGTAGTTACTGCCCATAGCCCGCTGGTTCCACGCTACGAAGTCTGGGTGTCCCCGGACGATGCCGTTAACATGTGGAAGGCACTGCTGGACGCTGGCGCAGTTCCGTGTGGCGTGGACGCCGTGGAGCAGCTTCGCATTCTGGAAGGAACGCCCGCCTATTCCATCGATATCGCCAGCCGCGACCTGCCGCAAGAGACCAATCAGATGCGCGCCCTGCACTTCTCCAAGGGCTGCTATCTCGGCCAGGAGATTGTGGAACGCATTCATTCCCGCGGCAATGTGCATCGCACCCTGAGCGGCTTTGTTCTCAAAGGGGAAGCGCCCGCCGCGAAGACACCCATCCTCGCCGACGGCCAGCCTGTTGGGGAGTTGACCAGCGTAGCCTCCATCTCAATTCCAGGGATGGCAAGCGATGCTGCTCAATGTATCGCGCTGGGCAGCATCCGACGCGAGGCTTTAGAGCGCAAAGCAGCGCTGACCGTGGAGGGTAATCCTGTAACACCTGCATCGCTACCTTTTGACTTACATGGTTTGACTTCTATCGTTCAGCAGTCCAGCCTTAAAGAATCGCGTAGCTAGCCAATATCAGGAAGAAATGAGTGCTTTATGCCAGAAAAAGAAACTCAGGTGACCTTTACCGACCGTCGCAAAATCTCCTCGGATGGAGAAATTCGCCCGGAAGCCGCGGCCCAGAGTGCAGCCGACCGCCTCGAAGCGGAAAAGTCCTCTGCGCAGCCAGCAGCAGCGGCCGCGCACACCGCCGCACCAACGACAACTTCCAACGAGAAACCCGCAGGACCTTCTGTGACCTCGGACGAAGAGATGCCGCAGGGACCGACGGCGGAAGAAACGGCAGAATCCCACGCGGCCTACCGCAAGACCACGCAGCAGCTTGATGAATTGCTCCGCGCCAAAGCGCCGGACTCAACCCGTCTTGGGCCGGTCGCTTTTGAGAACCTGGTGCAGTCCATGTACATGACGGCCATGATGGCGCTGGGGGCGGGTACGCAGCCAGGGGAAAAACCGCGCATCGACCTGATGGGCGCGCGCCAGACGATCGATCTGCTTGGCGTGCTGGGCGAAAAGACCAAAGGCAACCTGAGCGCCAACGAGCAGAGGCTGCTGGAAAGCGCGCTGTTTGAGCTGCGCATGATGTTTCTGGAGATCACCAACGCCATCGCGCGCAATGCGGCCAATCCTGGACAGCAATCACCGCAGCCGATCAAACGTTAAGCTTTTGGAAACAACCGATGCATGCGGAAATCATACTTTTAGGCAGTGGCACTTCGATGGGCGTCCCTACTCTGGGATGCGAGTGCCACGTCTGCACCTCCAGCGATCCGCGCGATCGCCGCACCCGGCCTTCGATCGCCATCGTGTTTCGTGGGTCCGAAAAGAGCGACCGCTATGTCCTCATCGATTCCGGTCCGGACTTTCGCCAGCAGGCATTGCGCGAGGACCTTCGCCATATCGATGCAGTGCTTTACACTCATTCCCATGCCGACCATATTCTTGGCCTGGACGATCTGCGGCCACTGAGTTTTCAACGTCCAGGGAAAATCCCGCTCTATGCGGATGAAACGACAGCGACTGTGCTGCGGCATATTTTTGAATACACATTTTCAGAAAGCAACGATTATCCGCACAAGGCGCGCGTGGCCCTTCATCCACTGGAATCCCACACACAGTTGTTTGGCGCAGACTTCATCACGGTGCCTTTAATGCATGGAACGCTGCCGACCGTCGGATTTCGTTTCGGCAACGCGGCCTACCTGACGGACATGAGTGAGATTCCAGCATCGAGCTTTGCGCTGCTTGAAAATCTGGATGTGCTGATACTCGACGCGCTGCGCCGCACTCCGCATCCCAGCCATTCGAACCTGGAAACGTCCTTGAAGTTTGTCGAGAAGATCCGTCCACAGCGCGCCTGGTTCACGCATATGTCGCATGACCTGGGACACGTTGAGACGGAAGACGAATTGCCTTCTCATGTCCGCCTGGCCTATGACGGGCTGCGCATTCCCATCGAGTTATGACCATGCAGCTCTTTCGATCCATTCAGGAAATCCCCGCGCGCTATGGACCGACGGTCGTCACCATCGGCAATTTTGATGGCGTGCATCGCGGCCATCAGGCTGTTCTGGCGGATGTGATCGAACGCGCCCGCGCGCTCCGTGCGCGCTCCGTGGCTGTCACGTTCGATCCGCATCCGGTGCGCGTTTTACGACCGCAAGCGCCGCTTCGTTTAATCACGCCGCGCGAAGAAAAGCTTGCCCTGCTCGCGACCACCGGCCTCGATGCGGTATTGCTGCTTCCCTTTACGCAGGAGCTTTCGCGGATGACCGCGCGGGAGTTTGCCAGCAGCATTCTGCGGGACGCGCTGGGCGCGAGGGAAGTCCAGGAAGGCGAAAATTTCCGCTTCGGCGTCGATGCCCGCGCCGATGTCAACGAGTTGGCAACGCTCGGCGTCGAGTTGGGCTTTCGCGCCTGCGTCCACCAGCCGACGTTATGGCGAGGGACCGCGGTTTCCAGCAGTGTCGTGCGCTCGGCCATTGCAGAAGGCAATATGCGCGCGGCCAGACAACTGCTCGGTCGGCCATTTCAGGTCCAGTCCACGCCAGCCGCAGGCCGCGGTCATGGCTCCCGCTATACAGTTCCGACCATCAATCTTGCACCCTACGACGAACTGCTTCCCGCTTATGGCGTTTACATCGCGTGTCTGGAAGTGAACGGAGAAATGTTTCAGGCTGTCACCAACATTGGGAACAGACCTACGTTCGGCAACGATTCTTTCGCCGTGGAAAGTCATCTGCTGAATTTTCATCCCATTGCGCTGGACGAGCAAACAAATCTTCGCCTGCGCTTTCTGGACCGCATCCGCGATGAGATCGAGTGGCCTTCCCCTCAGGCATTGAAGGAACAGATTGGGCGCGATGTCCGACGCGCGCGGCACTACTTCAGCTTGCATGACGCTGTATTGCGGATGTCTTCCGATGGCTCCGGACAGTTGCGATCGGCGGGCAAAGGGTCGGTTGGAAGCGGTCTCATCGGGCGCCAATAGTTTCTGTGCCATACCTACAAAGGCCGCAGGGCCATCCAAACTTTCAAGGGTTGCCCCGAATATAGTGGGACTAAACAGTTAGCATCAATTTGCCAGGAAATATGCGCATTTTCAGTCTTCCTGGGATCCACCGTCTATTCTAAAGTTCATAACAGGCTCTGGTTGGTCCATGACTGGTTCCCTCTTTTTTCCTATGCGCGAGCAACATAAACATTCGGATATGTACGAAGCCAGAGTGATTCCAATGATTCCAAGGGGGAAGGCCAAGTTCTTGGGTATGAACTCTTCGTTGTCCAATCTGCGGCTGGATAAAATGGACGATTACTCTTTGCCCTTCTTGTTGTCTAAGGACGTATCCTGGGCCCCATAGACCAAAAATGGAGCATCTTCCGCATAGTTTCTTGGAATGCCCGGCCCTTTCAACGTCAGTACCACATCATATTCGCCATTCATGAGCTTCAGTTTCTGATTATCCAACGGAAACGCTGTGGTCGCGACAAAGCCGCCGTCGGCTGCCGTCAGCCAATGGATCGGCTCCTCTGCCAGTTTTCTCCCTTTCGCGTCGACGATGATGAAACTGCCTTTCCAGTCTTTCGATGGGCGGTTCGCCAGCTTGGCAACTGGCGTGATCCGAACCAGTGTCCAAAGAACATCCTGTGGGGAGTAATAATGGCTCGGGTCTGGCTGTAAATCACAGTTGCCTGCGAGCAGGTAGTCAACTCCCTGCGATTTTGCAGCCGGGACTGTTGTCGGCTTCGGAATGAAAGTACAACTCTTGCCCAGGACCAGCGAGCTGATCATCACAGGGTCGTTTCCAGTTGGGTCGACGGTGAACGATGTTAAGGCGCCAGCGGCAATTTTTCCCGTTGCATCCACGACTCCCACCCGGAACTGATAGGCTCCTGGCCCTACATCGATCGCGGTGTTCCATAGTGGCTCGGGAACCGTCCATTTCATCTTGCCGACAACCGTACTTACCATGTAACCACTGTTGGTTTGTTGCAGTTGTTGTGCCGCTTCCAATAACGGCGGCGGGGAACCCGGGTTGGTCCAGAAAAGTCCGGTCGTCAAGTATTGCGTTCCGCCCCTGCGATCGGCATGTGGAAAGTATTCCATCTGCGTTGCCAGTTGGAGGGGCGACGCAGTAGCAGGCGGAGGGTCCTTCAGAACCTGTCGCAGTTTCGGTGTGACCAGAGACAGGTTCTGGAGCTGCGAGAGATTCGGCGCCATGTAGTACGGCGGCACATTCAAAATCATTTTCGGTCGAATGGCCGTGACCGAGATGGCGTGGGGCAGTCCGTTCATCTCTTTTAGATTCAGATGGATATCTATATCATAGGCACCCATACCGTCCTGTCGAATCTCAGTGATTGTGTCGGATACAAAATTGGAAATCCAACCCTCCAGGTGGTCGTCTCGCGTCAGCAACATCCACGGACCGAAACCTAATGTGTAGTAGTAGGGGAACAATCCTCGCAGCGCGCCGATTTCCTGAAAGCTCTCCGCGGCGTAGATCACTGCACCCGCTTCGCGCGCGGCTGCTGCAACATCATGCGCTTCAAAGTTTTGATATACCAGTTGCGTGCCGTCATAAACCATTTCGTGATAGATGTCGCCCAGCGTCATAACAACCCGGCGACCGGGCAGCTCGCGCATGCTGGCAATGGCCAACGAGGCTGTGAGGCGCCATGTATCGAGGTCCGTATCGGCGGGATTTTCGTTCTCAACCTTCACCAGGTCGGCAATCACCGTATTCAAATTGCGCGTGTAGGGCGTCTGATCGCCGCCATCATCCAGAATGGAAATGTTCCAGCCGAGATTAGGCTCCATCCTGAGATCGTGAATGGCCTCATCGATAGCGTCTTTGCGGTACTGCGGCCCGTCAAATGGCACGATAATCAGCAGATTTGGCCGGTCTTCCGGCTGGCCTGTTTTCGGATTGACGGTACGGGCCCATTGCCGTGAAAGCTCGAACGCATGGGGCTTTCCATCGACGTCCAGCCGCAGGTCGGATGCTGTCAGGTCCTTGATCGGCAGCATGTTATCGCGACTGATGGCGGTAATCGGGATATGGACCGTCTGCGCCTGTTGAATCAACTGTGGAACTGCTTCCTGCCGCGTGGCTGTCTGTGCATTTGCATGCCAGCAGAACATTTCCATCAGGGCGGTCAAAACGGCCACTGCTTCAAGGCGATGACTTCTGATCACGTACATGCTCCTCGGCAATACTTTACGCTCATCTTTGGAAAATGATTTTTGTAAGCTTTTGATCTGCTGCAAATCGCGTCGCCAAATTTTTAGTTTACCCGGCCCGCATCCTATATTGAATATTGCACTCTACTTAAGCTAAACCTTATGACATCGACTTTTCCTATTGCCCGCAAAGAACCTCATGCCATCCCTATCCACGGCCACACGCTCCAGGACGACTACGCGTGGCTTCGCGAGAAAGAATCTCCGGAAACGATTGCCTATCTGGAAGCGGAAAATGCTTATACCCACTCCGTCATGGAGCCTGCGCAGCCCCTGATCGACACCCTCTACACTGAGATGCTGGGCCATATCCTGCAGACCGATGTATCCGTTCCCTACCGCGACGGGCGATTTGAATACTATTCGCGCACCCAGGAGGGACAGCAATATGCAATTTATTGCCGCGTTCCTGTGCAGCCCGGATTGACTCCACGTCCACTTCCCCCAGTGACAGGATTTGCCGATGAAGAAATATTGCTGGATGCAAACAAACTGGCCGAAGGAGAGGCGTTTATGTCCATCGGCATGACCGCCGTTACCGACGACGGCAATTGGCTCGCCTATTCGACGGACAACACGGGTTTTCGTCAGTACACGCTGCATATTAAAAATCTGTTGACCGGAGAAACCATGCAGCGCCTCGCGGAACGAGTCGGCTCCATCGTCTGGGCTACCGACAATCGCACACTTTTCTATAGCGTGGAAGACGAGGAAACGAAGCGCCCGTATCAGATCCATCGCCGCAGTCTCGATGCCTCGCATCTGACACTTTCTCCCGACGAAGTTGCATGGGAAGAACCGGACGAGCGCTTCAACGTGGGCGTGGGCCGAACACGGGATGGGAAATTCTTGATTGCCGAGGCTGCCAGCCACACCACCAGCGAGCAATGGTTTTTGGCAGCGAACGACCCATCTGGCAGCTTCCAATGCATCGAGCCGCGCCGCGACAATATCGAGTATTACGCCGATCATCGAGAGGGAAAGTTTTTCCTGCGCATCAACGATACGGGCCGCAACTTTCGCCTGGTCACAGCTCCAGTCGCACTTCGAGGCAGCGAACATTGGCAGGAGATTCTGCCACATCGCGAAGATGTCATGCTGGAAGATATCGACCTGTTCCGCGATTTTTATGTGGCCTGCGAACGCTTCCAGGGACTGCCGCGCCTGCGCATTTTCGACTTGGCGGGACAAGAAAAGTCTTCCGCGCGAGAAATTTCATTTCCGGAGCCGACCTACACCGCCGCGCCCGGCATCAATCGCGAGTTCGACACAGCGACCTATCGATATGGCTATCATTCGCTGGTCACTCCCAGTTCTGTCTTTCAGTACGAGTTAACTACCGGCAAGAGCACGCTACTGAAGCAGGTAGAAGTCCCCGGTGGCTTCGATCGCGCGCTGTACGCTTCTGAGCGCATATTCGCCACTGCCTCCGACGGCGTTCAGGTTCCTGTTTCTATCGTGTATCGCAAAGATGCTTTCGAGCGCGGCAAGAACCCGCTCTATCTCTACGCTTACGGATCGTATGGCTACTCCCTGCCGATTGGCTTCAATTCCAACCGCCTGAGCTTGCTTGACCGCGGCGTTGTGCTGGCCTATGCGCACATCCGCGGCGGCGGGGAAATGGGCAAGCCCTGGCATGATGCCGGTCGCATGATGCAGAAGCTCAACACATTTACGGACTTCATTGCGGTTGCAGAACACCTGGTCGCGAACAGTTACAGCGCAAAAGACCGTGTGGCGATTGAAGGCGGCAGCGCAGGCGGATTGCTGATGGGAGCCGTTGCCAACATGCGGCCCGACCTTTTCCGCGTGGTGCTTTCCCACGTTCCGTTTGTCGATGTGATAAACACCATGCTCGATGCCTCCCTTCCGCTGACCGTGCCGGAATATGAGGAGTGGGGAAACCCCAATGAGCAGGCTGCATTCGAGTACATGCTCGCGTATTCTCCCTACGACAACCTGGCAGCCAAAGATTATCCGGCAATGCTGGTGAAAACATCTCTGAACGACAGCCAGGTGATGTACTGGGAACCAGCAAAATACGTAGCGAAGTTGCGGACGCTCAAAACTGACAACAATCTGCTGCTACTCCACACCAACATGCAGGCCGGTCATGGCGGCGCTTCGGGCCGCTACGACTATCTAAAGGAAATCGCGTTCGATTATGCTTTTCTGCTGTGGCAGCTTGGCGTGGAGAAAATTTGAATCAATATGCGCGATGTTCAGCGAACGCCGCGCAGCGCCTGAGAGAAGCTCAATTCGGCGTTATTCTTTCCTGCGCCTTGAATTTCCTCGTCCGGGATACTGTCACCCTCGCCGGGCGCAAGAAACAGGTTCGCCTGTAGTCCGTGCTGCCGCGTGTACAGGTCCCAATAGCGTCCGTTCTGCGCATACAACTCGGCGTGCGTGCCGCGCTCTACAATTTTTCCTTCTTCGACGACAAGGATCTGGTCCGCGCGCCGGATCGTGGAAAGCCGGTGTGCAATGACGAAGGTCGTTCGTCCGCGCATCAGGTACGCAAGACCTTCCTGAATCATCGCTTCGCTTTCCGAATCGAGACTTGATGTCGCCTCATCCAGGATCAGGATGCGTGGATTCGCCAGAATCGCGCGCGCAATGGAGATGCGCTGGCGCTGGCCGCCAGAGAGCTTCACTCCTCGCTCACCCACGATGGTCTCGTAGCCTTCGGGAAAGCGCTCGGCAAATTCATCGACACGCGCAATCCTACAAGCTTCCAGCACTTCCGCTTCGCTGGCCGTCGGACGCGAAAATTGCACGTTCTCGCGGATGGTCCCATCGAACAGAAAGGACTCCTGCAACACCACGCCCAGTTGCGTGCGATAGTCACTCAGTCGCACCGTCGAAAGATCGATTCCATCGATCAATACCTGACCTGCATCTGGCTTGTGAAATGCGCACAGCAGGCTGATGATGGTGGATTTGCCCGATCCCGATGGCCCAACCAGCGCCGTCACGGTGCCTGGAGCCGCCTCCAGCGAGATGCCGTGAAGCACGGGTTTGGTCGGCTCGTAGGAAAACAAGACGTCCTGAAATTGAATATCTCCGCGAATAGCTCCGAGTGCAGCCGTGCGTTGCGGATCATTTTCTTCATCGGATTCGTTCAGGATTTCGCTGGTACGGTCCAGCCCGGCAATGGCTTCCGTCAACTGCGTTCCAATGGCAACGATCTGCACCACCGGCGCAATCATATACGCCAGAATCAGCGTGTAGGAAAAGTAGCCGCCGAGCGTAAGCTTATGCGCCAGCACCAGTCGCGCGCCGAAAAACATGACCAACGCACCCACAGCGCCCAGTACGACCGTCGAGGCCAGCCCCATGAACGACTGCGCCGTCAGCGTGCGAATCACGTTGTCCAGCAGTCGCTGCACGCCCCCGGCAAATACCTGCGCTTCGCGCTCCTCTGCGTGGTAGCCCTTCACCACGCGCACGCCGCCCAGCGATTCGGTCAGCCTGCCGGTCACGTCGGCATTGATCCTGGAACGCTCACGAAAAATGGGGCGAATGGTTTTGAAGGCCGCTTGGAGAATCGCGGTAAAAACTACGACGACGCCAAACGCCAGCAGCGTCATCACCACGCTGATGTGAAGCAGATATACGAAAGCAATCACCGCCGTAAGAAGGCCACCGACAAAGTCCACCAGCCCGGTGCCGATCAGGTTTCGCACGCCTTCGACATCCGTCATGATGCGGGAAACCAGCGTGCCCGAGCGATTGGCGTCGTAAAACGCAATGGGCAGCCGCCCCACATGCTGC
>JAKAYS010000188.1 GCA_021826695.1 Acidobacteriota bacterium
AATCAGATTGATCTGCGAATAGTAGAAGAAATTCGTATCCGGGACCCAGCCGCTCATGTACGCATTCCAGGTACCCACCTGGAAAGAGGATGTGGAGGTCGGGGTGGTGCCATCCTGGGTATTTCGCTGCACCGCAAAGTCGAAATCCGCCACTGCAAAGGCCGCGTTATTGCCCAGCGTCCACATCGGCTCCTGCTGGATGAGGTCGGAGATATGCGGCGAGACCTGCCCCTTTTGCAGCGCGGGCGGCAGATGGAAACCCAGCCGCTTGAACATGTAGCCCTCCTCGTTCAGGACGGGCGGGATGGTATGGCATGCATAGCAGCGAAGCTTATAACGACGGGCATAGGCTGGAATTGCGTTGCCTGGCTGGGGCATCACCAGGATAAAACCGAACACCAATAGGATTGCCTTTAGACCTGATATCCAGAGTTTCATGTGCGGGACTCCTGTAATCCCTTATGCACGTCTGGAGCCAGAGTCAACATCCTTTCTTAACAATAACTTGCGCTGGATACGCCGAATGAAGTGGGGATTTTATTCCCCAGTTTCCATCTCGATATGGGGAACAGATTCCCCATCCTGTTGGTCTCTTTCCCGCTTGAGGAGCGCGTAAAAGGTCTTCCGATCCACCCCGGCTTCTCGTGCCGCTGCACTCACATTGCCGCCGCAACGGGTAAGCACGGCTTGCGCGTAAGAACTCTCAAAGGTGGAAAGATACCGCTCTCGGGCATCTTTCCAGGGAAGTGTGGAAAGGCTGCTGAATGCCTCCTCCTTCGGAGAATCCTCTTCTATATCCTCCGGCGCCAGCACCCCGCCTGGATGCAAGGCAGTCAGCCGTTCCATCACATTCTTCAGTTGACGCACGTTGCCAGGCCAGCGCTCGCGAAGGAGAGCCTCATAGAATCGCGGCGATGCCGAGAGACTCTTGCCATAGCGCCGGGAGAACCGTTCCAGAAAGAAACGCGCCAGATGCTGAATATCTTCCGGCCGTTCCCGCAACGGCGGCAGCTTCACCGTGACCACGCTCAGACGGTAATAGAGTTCCTCGCGAAAAGCTCCAACCTTGATCTTGGCCAGCAAATCCTGATTGGTGGCGCACAGGATGCGGCATTCCACGTGCACCGGCGTCAGCCCACCCAGCCGTCGCAAGACGCGCTCCTCAACAAAGCGAAACAGGCGCGTTTGCAGTTCGACGCCCAGGTCTCCGATTTCGTCCAGAAACAGCGTGCCGCCATCCGCGGATTCGATCAGGCCCTTCTTGGTGCGCTCCGCCCCAGTAAACGCACCGCACTCATAGCCAAATAGTTCGCTCTCGATGAGAGATCCCGGCATGGCGCTACATTCGACCGGCACAAATGGGCCGTTCTTGCGTCGACTCTGGTTGTGAATGAACCGCGCCATGACTTCCTTGCCTGTGCCGCTCTCCCCAAGGATCATGACCGTTGCGTCTGTAGCCGCGGCCCTGCGGCACTTGTCCATCTGGTCCAGCATTGCGGCGCTGCGGCTCTGCGCTGCATCCGCCTCGCCCAGCGATTCGAGACGGTCTTTCAGCGTTTCGACTTCGTGCTTCAGCGTGGCATGGGACAGGGCCCGTTTCACCACCAGCAGCAGGTCCTCGCGTTTGAAAGGCTTCTGCAGATAGTCGAAGGCGCCGTTGCGCATCGCCAGCACGGCACCCTCCACCGATCCGAAAGCGGTGAGGAAGACGATGGGAAGTCCGGGATGAACTTCATGCACCCGGGCAAAGACTTCCTCGCCCGACATTGCCGGCATTCGCAGATCCAGCAGAAGCAGATCGGGTGGGTTGGCCATGCATTCGGCCAGTCCATTGATGGGGTCCGCAAAAGTCGAGACCGTCGTGCCGGGCAAGCGTAGCATCCGCTGGATGTTTTCACCCAGCGCGGTTTCATCGTCGATGACTAGAATGCGGCTCACTCTGTCGCTCCTCCGGCGAACCAATGGTATGGCTGACCACGTGTGAATCGCGCCGGGGGCAGTTCGATCACGAAGCTGGCGCCACCGCCGTTCCTCGGCTCATAACGGATTCGGCCATCATACATATCCAACAGGCTGGCTGCCAGAAAAAGCCCCAAACCCAGTCGTTCTCGCCCCGCGCCGCTCGAGATAAACGGCTCGAAGAGATGTTCCAGGATGCTCGCCGGTACGCCTGGACCGTTGTCTTCAATTTTGAGTACCACTTTCGCGCCTGCGGTGCGATAGGGTTCTAGTCGAATCCAAATCGCTGCATCGTCTCGACCTTCCAATGCGCGCAGCGCGTTGTTCAACAATCCGCGGACAACCTCGCCGATTACATGTTCGGGCACATCCACGCGAGGAGCTTCGGCGATCTCCACCATCAGTCTCACTCCCTGGCTTTCGGCGGAAGGTCGGAACGCCTGCAGCGCTTCCTCCAAGGCCTTCCGCGGGATCGAGGTATCGAAAATCTCTCCGCCGCGCTCGCGTCGCAGAGCCTGCAAGAGCGTACTCGCAATCTTTCCCATGTAGCGAGACTCTTTGAGCATCTGCTCAAGATCGGCGCAGAGAGCAGCATCCTCTTTGCGTTCGTCGAGCAGCACCTCAATGCGGCCCGCCACAATCGCCAGCGGGTTGTTGAACTCATGCATGAAGCCAGCCGTGAACTGGCCCAGGAGCGTAAGCTGGTGGGACAGCCGTGCCTGCCGGTCGGCGGCCTGCAACTCCTCCCGCAATCGGGATGTGCGGTACCGCACCGTCTCCAACTGGAGCTTCAGTTGCGCTGCCTCTTCCTCGGCATTCGCCGCACAGGCGAGTAGGCGGCCGCGCTGCATATGCGCATAAAGCAGCGCGGGGAGGGGAGCAACCAGGACGGCAAAAATCAAAAGAAGGGCCTTGGCGAATGTGGAGCCGAGGTGAAGCCAAAACACGATTCCCAGGAATGGCAGGATCCAAGCCCCACTCACCCAGAGCACAAGCCGACTCCGCTCTTTGGGGCGATTGAGACCACCGTCTTCTCCCGGCTTCCCTGACATATTGCTCAAGTGTAGTGCTTCGATACGGTCGGGCCGCAAGCGGTGGCCATGGCTTGGTCGTATTCCCGGCCCAAAGTCACTCCAATCGGCGCGCTCCTACAGTCGAAAGGACACTGGGTGTTTTTGACTTAAACCGGGAAAAGTCAATTTTGAGGGAAGACGCTGGTTGTGGGAGATCTGCCTCTTCCATCAAACGTTCGTTTTCGCTACATCTCCGATGTCCCGGTGAACTTCATGCCAGAGCAGGATTGCCGGAGTATGCCTGAAGCGCCCGCTCAACCAATTCTTCAGGCGAACGCACGTTGCCCTGGGCCAATTGTGCCCGCACAATGGCTTCGCTCTGTCCGTCAATTGTGATTTGCAGACTCATAACGGTTCCCTTCAGAAGTTGAGGATAGCACGAAAACTTTTGCCGATTCGCCACTACTGGCAACCCGATCAAGGACGCATTCGATTGGTTCTGGACTTTTATGATGACGCTGCACTTCCCGTCTAATTTCTCCTACATCTATGACAGGAAGACTCCGCAGCACGTCTCGGCATTGCCGATGCCCTTGGCTGGTTTTTTTCGGAAGCCCTGAAACATTCTCCCGAAGTCTTGGCAGATTTCAAGCTGGCCACATGGCCGATGCTAAATAAATATCAGCCAGCGTTGTATGGTTGACTCGGAGTGATGCCAGTCCGCAGTGAACGTTTGCGGGACATCAACGGCATGATCGATGCCGCGCTCCACGCGGCTCATCCGGTGCAGGCATGACGGCGACGCAGGTTCGACGTGTGCGCTATCAGAATGGGACTCTGGAGCGCATGGCCAGGAAGAATGGTCCCGATATTTGGACGTATCGCTGGGTAGAGCGGACTAGCGGTAAGCGGCGCCGGGTCCAACTTGGAACCGTAAAAGAACTGCGAAACATGAAGGCGGTCAAACTAGCTGCGGATGGTTATCGCCTCACTGCAAACAGCGAAAACGATGTCGTGCGGGATATCGCCATGTCGGCAGTGCTCGGCTTTGGAGCGTCAGGCGGAATACTATCGCGTCCTTGCGCATACGAAGACACTGGACCCCGATGATGAAATGCTTCGCATTCTTGAGGCAATGGGTGTTCTCGCGCTGCTTACGCGCGAGACGCCCATTGCAATTGCTGACGAGCGAATGCAATTGAAGGAAGTGCTGGAAATACGGAGAAGGTTGATCTCAACGTTGTTTGTTCCAATATAAACAAGCACGACTTCAAAGCCACAGTTGCGGGCTTTCAACATCATTCGCAGATAGTTTCTGCCTGAATGAGTCGTCTCAACCGCAAAGCTCTGGCCTTCCTGGAGCTTCGTTGCCGCAATTTGAAGCACCATCCGACCAGCCGCGATTGCAGAAGCGCCAGTAATTTCTGAGTTGATTGTTCGGGCCACTGCATCCGGATCGAGAAGGGACATCGTCCCAAAAATTTCAGCATTGCCACTGGTGAGGGTACTCTTCCCTGCACCATTGGCTCAGGCGATGAGAATGAGCGTAGGTTGGTTCAATGGGACGGAGTAGAAACGCGCTCGACTTGCTGCGAAAGCCGCTGAACACGAAGGGCCTCAAGTCGTTTGCGATCATCCGCAGCTTTCGCGCGTGCAGCCTGAGCTATCTTTTTCGCAAGTGTGACCAGATTTTCAGCCATGCGATTATTTTACTCCTCATTGTCCATACTCTCGTGCCTGCTTGCGATAGCGAACGCGGCTCGAACGGAACCCGAACGAACTCGAACACTGTACGAAATTGTTCGATTCGTGTTCGACATGGCTCTTGCCGCACTGCCAACCTAAGCCGACAGGCTTAGGGATGGTGTCTTGCTCCAACACTGCGCCGCTGGCCCTGGCAACGCCGCCTGCGCCGGGATTTAGCCCTTGCTTCCGAAGTGCCGCTCGAACAGTTCCCGCGACAGACGCTCGCCCTCTTCGCTCAGCACGACCGACTTGGCCTTGCTCTTCGGATCGGAGATATGTCCCTTGGCGTGCAGCCGGTCCATTGCAACCCAGTCGTGGCCCTTCCACGCGCGGCCATCGCCGGTCTGCGTCAGCCACAGCAGCGCCAGCACCATCTCGTCCACTTTGTCCTGGTCGTAGTCCATCTCAACGCCCCCGGCTGAGCACCATGCTACCATCGGTCCGCAGTCGCGCTCCTCATGTGGAACATGAAAAGAAGACATTCTTTTCATAGCTGCAAAACAGCCGCAGCGAGGATGGCGGTCAAGGGCGCGCCGCTCTCCAGCGCGTTCATCGGAGCGAAGCGCAGACCCTTGACGGCCACCGCAGCGGAGGCTACGCGGCGTCAGCCGCGCCGGGACGCCGGTTTCCGCCTCGATCCTTTGCTTTCAACACGTTACCGCGAGCCGCCCGGTTTGCATTGAACTGCCTCATTCCACTCGCGTTGACGCGCGTAAACACGTAAACGCCAGTGTTTACGCGGTCGCGCGCTGCATCCCGCTGGCGCTGCTCACGTTAACCGCAGAGGGTGACGTGTCCCTACTCCACCCGCTGCTTTAGCAGCGTTGCTCTTCGGGATGACGGCCCGGACACAGAACTACACACCGCCACACACAGCAGGGCCGCCCCGAAGAGCGGCCTGCCGCCGAGAACATCAAGGGCAGATTTCAGCTAGGAGTGTGTCGGGGATAGATTGATCTGTCCGCTTTTGGGGGGGCGGATTTTCCCGCATTCGCTTTTAAAATAAGTGGATGGGTAAGAGCTTCCGCGCCGACGAATTGAACCAGTCTCTGCTGTT
>JAKAYS010000027.1 GCA_021826695.1 Acidobacteriota bacterium
ACTCGCCGACGCGCTCGGTCATCCGGAGCGGCAGTTTCGCAGCGTGCTAATTGCCGGCACCAACGGAAAGGGTTCCACCGCGGCCATGCTGGCAAGCATCGCGCAGGCTGCGGGACATCGCATCGGCCTGTACACTTCGCCGCATCTTTCGCGGGTGAATGAGCGCATCCAGATCGACGGCGTTGCGATTTCCGACGACGACTTCGCGCGCCTGTATTTTCGCGTGGATGAGGTCGGCGCGCGGTTGCTGCGCGAAGGCAGGCTGCCCCAGCACCCCAGTTTTTTTGAGACGATGACCGCCGTCGGCTTCCTGTATTTTGCCGAGCGTACGGTCGATCTTGCCGTGCTTGAAGTGGGAATGGGCGGGCGTCTCGACGCAACAAACATCGTGGAGCCGCTGCTTTCCGTCATCACCGACATTTCGCTCGACCACACCGAATGGCTGGGAACTACCATCGGCGCCATTGCGCGCGAAAAGGCCGGAATCCTGCGACCCAACGGAACCATGGTGACGCTGCCGCAACATCCCGAGGCAAATCAGGCGCTGGGGGAGGTCGCGGTCGCGCTGAACGTAAAAGGAGTGAGCGCCGTCGAGTATATGCCGCCGCGCCATGCTGCCGAACAGGATGCCGCGTGGGGCGCGACCTACTCCGTCACCGCGTTGGGAGAGGCGGTGGAACTGGCCCCGGCATTGGCGGGAACACACCAACATCGTAACGCGGCGCTGGCGGTGGCAGCGGCGTCCGAGTTAAGTAACAGTCATAGTTACAAAATAACCGCGCAACATATTGCCGACGGAATTCGCGCGACGCGCTGGCCGGGCCGACTGGAACATTTTTCGCGCACGCCATCGCGATGCGCCGTGCTGCTGGATGTGGCGCACAATCCCGCGGGCGCTTGGACACTGCGTTCCGCTCTGAACAGTTTTCCAGATGCATCCCAAAAAACACTGTTGTTTGGCTGTCTGCGCGACAAGGCGTTTCAGGAGATGGCGCAGGTCCTCTTTCCACTCTTCGACCGCGTGGTGTTGACTCCCGTGGACTCGCCGCGCTCGGCTGCCGTCGAAGACCTTGCGTCCGTTGCCCGCGCGGTTGGGGTAGAGGCCGAAATGGCCGCGTCTCCGCTGGCAGGCTTCGCAATGGCCCAACAACAGACCGCTAGCGATGGCCTGATTGTCTGTACAGGATCGGTGTATCTGATTGGTCCGCTGCGGGACATGCTGGTCTCGTCACATAACACCACAGAGATTGCAACGCCGGACAGGGGATAGCGCGCACATGCCTGAAGCGCCCTTTGAAACCCAGTCTGCCTCGCCACAGTCTGCCTCGCAGCAGCCTGACCAGGCCACTGCGAGTCGCAGCCCTTTCTTTCGCTGGTTGACGTACCTTGTCCTGATGCCTTTGTTCGCGTTTGCCACCACGGCATTTGGCACCGTGGCAATGCTGGCCTCCTTGTTCGATGGCAGCGGGCGCATGCAGCACTCGATCGCGCATGCCTGGGGTGGGGTCTTGCTGCGGATTGCCATGTCGCCGGTGCAAGTGATCGGCGCGGAGAACTTGCAAAAGGCCCCCGTCGCCGTTTATGCGCTGAACCACCTGTCCTACATGGACACGCCAGTGGTCCTGAGCAAGCTGCCATTCCAATTCCGCATCCTGGCGCGGCACGATCTGTTCAAGCTTCCTTTTATAGGCTGGTATTTGCAGCGTTCCGGTCAGATTCCTGTCGACAGCACCAGTTCGCGTTCGACCGTTGCCAGCCTGAATCGCGGGGTAAAGGCATTGCAGTCCGGGATGCCGCTGGTCATCTTTCCCGAAGGTGGCCGCTCGCTGGACGGACAACTCCAGCCATTTCTATCCGGACCGGCATTTATGGCAATCCGCGCCCAGGTGCCGGTTGTGCCCATGGCGCTGATCGGCACGCATGAACTGCTGCCGATGCATACTTACCATTTGCAACCCAGGCCGCTGCTGCTGATCGTCGGCGAGCCCATCTCGACTGCGGAATACACCAGCAAAATGGCCGATGCGTTGACGCAGCGCATTTTCGATGCGATCTCGCAGATGCATCGGCAGCACTCGAATCGAGAGAGTTTGCCCACGGATGCAACTAAGCAGTCTGCCTCCAGACAGGTTTCCGCATCATGAAAGACGGTGTGCTCCTTTGAAAACCCGACCCCGTATCGCCATCCCGATGCCGACATTGGCGCAAGCGGACTATAACGCCCGCTCCTGGCAGTTGTACGCCAACGCAGTGATCCAGGCTGGGGGCCTTCCCGTCGAGGTGCCGCTGACGTTGACGCCCGCCGAGGTCGCAAAGCTGGCAACCAGTTGCCAGGGTATCCTGCTGCCTGGCAGCCCCGCCGATGTGAACCCCGCGAAGTATGCCGAGGAGCGCCAGCCTGAGACCGCTGCGGCGGACCTGGCCCGCGAAAATGTCGATGAGCTTCTGTTACAGGACGCGCACAATCTACACAAACCGCTGCTGACCATCTGCTACGGGACCCAATCTCTGAATACCTGGCGCACCGGAACGCTGGTGCAGCACCTGCTGCCCCTGCCAGTCAACCATGGGGCCGGTCGCAGCGTCGCAGTTGCTCATTCCGTGGTCATCGATCCGAGTTCCAGTCTGGCTGCCATGGTCGGGAGTAGTTCAGAGGTGGAACACACCGCGGATACTTTGCGCCTACCGGTGAACTCCAGCCATCATCAGGCGGTCGGCATCGTGGGAGATGGCCTGCGCGTGACCGCCCGCTGCCCGCAGGACGGGGTCGTCGAGGCGATTGAGGGCATTCAACCGGGCCATTTTGTGCTGGGACTGCAATGGCACCCGGAACGCAGCGTGGATAGCAGTGAGGCCAGTCGCCTGATTTTTCAGCGGTTCGTCCAGACCGCTGCGAACTGGCATCCTCGATCCGTGACGGAATCGCTGGGGTAAAAGATTTGCAACCGCATTGAATTTAAGCATTAAAAATGCTCAGCGTCATGGGTCAGTCCAGCCTCCATCCCGGCCACGCAATGCAAGCCGACGCGATCGAAGCGCTGGTCCGCCCCATGCTGCTGGGGCCACTGCCGACACTCGCCTACCAGCAATTGGCGCTGTATGTGGCCCTGGTCGAGCGCTGGAACCGGCGCATGAACCTGACCGCCATTCGCGACCCGAAGACATTTGTCCAACTGCACATTGGAGAGTCCCTGCGATGCGCGCAGTTGCTGCCCGGGGAGGTTACTGCGGTCATGGATTTTGGCTCTGGCGCTGGCCTGCCGGGAATTCCCATCCAGGTCGCCAGACCGGAACTGATCGTGACCTTGGCGGAATCGCAAAATAAGAAGGCTGCGTTTCTGCGCGAGGCGATACGCGAACTGGGCCTCGTCCAAACGAATGTGCACGCAGGCCGAGTGGAAGACATGCCCGCCGGGCAGCAGTTCGATCTGGTCACATTGCGTGCCGTGGACAAGATGGGGCTCGCGCTACGGACTGCCTATCTTCGTATCAAAATCCGCGGCTGGATGGCGGTCCTTTCCTCCCAGCGCGAAACAGGCACGCTCCAATCTTCATTGCCGGCGATGGAATGGAGTGAGCCTGAAGCCATTCCCGGCTCGGAGCAAAGGATCCTCATGCTGGGCCGGAAAGAGGCGTAGTCCGGAAATGTTCCACGTGGAACATTCGTCCTGTCGGCGGAAATCCAAATGGCTTGTCCGGGCTTACGCCCGCCGTGTGACAATTGAAGAGAATCGCAATTGGGGGACAAGAAAACCTAACCCGAATGTTCCACGTGGAACATTGCAATGTCAACCAAAACTTCGGTGGGATGTTCCACGTGGAACATTGGCTATCCGACGTGAAAACAACAAGAAGATTTCCACCGGCGCAACTCTATTCCGCCGCTACCTTAACGGTCCTACAATGATCTCTTAACCCTTGCAGTAACCACGAGCTACAAGATTTTTCGCGCGCTAAGCTCGGAAGTCTTCCACAAATTCATCCCGGTAATGCACAGGCTTTTCCATTGCGCAATTCCGCTCTCGTTCTGTAACCTACGATGCATCCCATGCGAAAAGTTATCGCGGTCGTCAATCAAAAAGGTGGAGTCGGTAAAACAACGACTGCGATCAATCTCTCGGCGGGTTTTGCTCTTGAAGGCATCCCCTGCATGCTCATCGACTGCGACCCGCAGGCCAACTCTACCGGAGGACTTGGATTTAGCCGGGATGAAGATCGGTCGTCTACCTATACGGTGCTGATTCAGGAATCCACGGTCGCCAACGCGCTCCTCGATTCGGGGGTCGAAAATCTCAAGCTCCTGCCCAGCAGCAAGCACCTGATCGGGGCCAATGTCGAGCTGGTTCATGCGGAAGACCGGGCGTATCGCCTGCGCGATGCCCTGGCAAAATATGAAGGGGCGGAGCAATTGGTTGTTCTGGATTGTCCCCCGGCACTCGATCTGTTGACCTTGAACGCGCTTGTCTCAGCCGACACTCTTCTGATTCCCATGCAGGCGGAGTATTTTGCGCTGGAAGGTGTGAGCGAGCTGGTGCAAACACTGGATCGGGTGCGCGACGGCTTTCGGCCAGAGCTGGCGATTGAAGGCGTCGTGCTCACCATGTATGACGAGCGAACTAATCTCGCTCAGCAGGTGACGGAAAATCTGCGAGAATTTTTTGGCGACAAGCTGCTGAAAACCACCATTCCGCGCAATATTCGTCTGGCGGAGGCCCCAAGTCACGGCAAGCCCGTACAAATGTACGACGCTCGCTCCCGTGGCGCGGAGAGCTATATGGAGCTGGCGCGAGAGATTCTTCTGCGCAACAAGATTGAAAGTCCGCGGGAAAAAGCGCGGAAAGAGGCGGCAAAGCGCATGAATGGCCATAAGGTGCGCTTCTGGCCATACACCTGAGCCGATACCATAGTTCCAGCCCCGAACCATCACGGTCAACGGCCATCACGGTCAACGGCAAATGATCCACAAATTTTCAGAAGCAGTTGGAGGCTTCTACTCCTATGAATCATGGAAATATCCCGACTAATTCGACCAATCCGAAATCCGAGCCGCCAAAGCGCCGTGCGCTGGGTAAAGGGCTGGAGTCGCTGCTCTCTGGGCGCAATTCGGCGATGGCTTCCGGCGCAGCTTCCGATGCAACGCCAGTTTCCGCGCCACATCCTTCCATGGCCCCAGCTTTCGTGGATCCAGGCGGCAAGCCTCGCGACATAGAAATCAGCCAGATCGACCCCAATCCCTATCAGACGCGCAGTCGTGTGGATGAGCAGAAACTGGGCGAACTCGCGCAGTCCATTGTGGCCAATGGCGTCGTGCAGCCTATCATCGTGCGTCCGCTGCCCAATGGCCGTTTCCAGCTCATCGCCGGTGAACGGCGTTGGCGTGCTTCGGAAAAGGCGGGAAAGACCACGGTTCCAGCGATCCTGCGCCAGGTATCGGATGAACAGGCGATGGAGATGACCATCGTCGAAAACCTTCAGCGCGCCGATCTGAACCCCATCGAACAGGCGCATGCCTATGAGAGGCTGAGTCGCGACTTTAAGATGACGCAGGAGCAGATGGCGCAGCGCACCGGCAAAGATCGCGCGACGGTAACGAATTTTCTGCGTCTGCTGCGTCTGCCAGCGGAGGTCCAGAGCAATGTCGAAGTAGGCGAACTGAGCTTTGGACACGCCCGCGCCTTGCTGTCGCTAGGGTCACCGGAAGAGATCCGGAAGGTCGCGGCGCGGGTGATGGCTACGGCCCTGTCTGTACGCCAGACGGAGATTTATGTGCAGCACTTGCTCAATCCGGAGAGGAAAGAGAAAAAAGACGAATCTAAGGCGAAACAAAAGCCTGTCGATCCAAATGTGCGGGAAGCGCAGGAGAAGTTGCAGCGTCAATTGGGACTGAAGGTGCGGATTGAAGACAAAAGCGGTCGCGGCCGCGTGGTGATCGAATATTCGGGCCTGGAAGACTTCGATGCTCTGATGTCCGCGCTGGGCGCCTCCTTGTAGCGGTAATTTCTTGTACCCTCGCTCATTGAGAGTTTGAAACCCAGCGCAAATAAGGATCGCGCACATCTTATGAAATTTGCCGACATAATTTTTCGCTTCCGCCGCTGGGTGTTGGTGAGCATCTATTTCCTCGGCTTCTGGGCGCCGTTGGATCGTATGGACGGCGCACATCCAGAAAGCACGTGGCTTTTTCTGGCAGGGGTGCTGGCGCGGGCGCGCGTTCTGCCGATTGCCTATTCCAGCATCGCCGTGATGGGAGTGGCAATCCTGCTTGCAATTTTGGCTGCGATATTACGGACGTGGGGAACGGCGTATCTTGGGCGGGAGGTAGTGCTGGATCGCGAACTGCATGGGGAACGGGTGGTGGCCGATGGTCCGTTTCGTTACGTCCGCAATCCGCTGTACGTTGGCTTGTGGCAGCATACGCTGGCCCTGTCGATTCTGATGCCGCCAGGAGGAGCGCTCTTTTCCGTGGCTGCCATTGCTCTTGCGATTGTCGTGTTCGTTCATGTGGAGGAAAATCGGCTCACAGCACAAAGCGGAGAAGACTACCTGGCCTATCGTCGGAAAGTGCCGAGATTTTTCTGCTCTCTGTTGCCCCGCATACCTGCGGGTGGGCAGCGCGCCCGTTGGGGCCAGGGCTTTCTGGGGGAGATTTATCCGTGGGGAGTTTGCATCACGTATATCGCATTTGCCAGCCGCTATAACGTGACACTGCTGGAGCAAGGCGTGCTGATCTCGCTCGGCATTTCCGTCATGGTGCGGGGAATGCTGCGACCGGTGGAACTCGCGCCGCAATAAAGTTCCAAGCGCAGCGATGCAAGGTCCGCAATCGAGTTGAGGAAAGCGCCGCGCGGTCGCTGGCGCAGGGAGTAAGGGGTACCGAATCCCTGCGCCAGCGACGTGCATAGACCCAATCGACGCGCTGGGCTTATGCGGCGGCTTGTGCGGACTTATTAGTTACTTTTTTGCTGGTGCAATGGAATCCTTGGCGGCTTTGGCCACACGGAACTTAACCACTGTTTTGGCCTTGATCTTGATGGCTTCGCCGGTCTGCGGGTTGCGGCCCATGCGCGCTTTGCGCTCAGCCTTTACCAGACGACCCAGGCCTGGAATTACGAAGAGGCCGGTTTTCTTGGTTTCCTTGACTGCGGTTTCCGCAAGTAGGTCCAGGAAAGCCGCCGATTGTTTGTTGGTGAGTTCGAGTTTCTCGGCCATGTGCCGAACGAGTTGAGTTTTGGTCATACCTGCTGCCATTGTGTCTATTCCTCCGGTTCCTGTTTGCAGTGGCTGAATGCCGCTGCGTGTTTTGGCCCTGTGGACCCGCGCCGCTCTCCTGCTCGCCGCCCGATGAAATACGGGCATCTTCAGGATTGATGCGGGTTTCAGAAACCCTTACGCCGTTAACCTTGCGGCTTTCTACGCAATTTGTCAACGGGAAAGCGCGTATTTCCACAGGTTTTCTCAATATTTTTCTGTTTTTCTTAGTGTTTTAGCCGAATTTACAGGGTTTTATTGGTTTTTAGGGTCATTTTGAGGCAGCTAAAAAACCTTGTTCCCAGCGCATCCGTGGACGGGAAAGCGCGATGGCTCCCATTTCGCAGGAAGCGGCTCTCGCTATACTAATTTTAGAACCAGCCTCTTGACATCTCAATTTTAGGCCCTACGCGCCAAGGCCATCAGTGGGTAAAGAAGAAAGCAAAAGACACGAGGAAGCAATTTTATGGATTCCACTCATCATGCATCGCAGCAGAAAGTTTCGTTGGAGCAGGTGCTTCGCGTCGCGGAGTTGGCTCAGCTCGAATTGACGTTGGACGAGCAGACAGAAATGCTGCGCGATCTCAATTCCATCCTGGGCCATGTGGCGCAGTTGAATGAACTCGACACAACGGACGTTCCGGCGATGGCGCAGGTGAAGGAAGTTCTCGATCAGGCTGCGGAAGATTCTGTAAAGATTTTTGGCAGCACGCTACGCGGCGACCAGTCGCGTCCTTCGCTGGACCGCGGGACGGTGATGGAGCAAGCGCCGGAAACAGATGGAATTTATTTCAAAGTACCCAAGGTGATTGAACGTTAAGAAATACTGGGTGCCCTGTTCTTGCGGAGCAAGGACAGGGAAAATGCATGACATAAACAGATATTCCTCCCACCCTTGCTGCGCAAGGATTGATGGGGCACCTGGCACACGGGGCTATTTGTAACTTACGCAGTTCCATAAGGGAAGAGCATGACAGGATCGAAGCCTACAAAAGCCGTTCCACGCACCATTCGCATAGCTCGCCAGGCAGTTGCGAGTGGCGAGACGAAGGCGGTCGCGATTGCGGAGCGATGCTACGCAACGATTGCCACCGAGGACGCAAACATCAACGCGTGGCTGTCGCTGAGCAAAGAGCGCGCGTTGGAGCAGGCGGCGCGCATTGACAAGATGGCCGAGCGCGGCGAAACGCTGCCGCCGTTGGCGGGGGTGCCGATCGGCATCAAAGATGTGCTGACCATGCTGGGTGCGCCAGCCACGGCAGGCTCAAAAATATTGGAAGGATATCGCCCGCCTTATGATGCGACGGTAGTCGCGCGTCTCGACGCTGCGGGAGCTGTTCTGTTGGGCAAACTGAATTGCGACGAGTTCGCCATGGGATCGTCGAATGAAAATTCCGCGTATGGGCCAGTGCATAATCCGCGAGCGCTGGATCGCGTTCCGGGTGGTTCGAGCGGTGGCTCGGCGGCGGCGGTGGCGGCCAACATGGCGGTGGCGACGCTCGGTACCGACACTGGCGGTTCCATTCGTCAGCCGGCGTCGTTCTGCGGCGTGGTTGGCCTGCTGCCCACCTATGGCCGCGTGTCGCGCTACGGGCTGATTGCGTTCGCTTCCTCGCTCGACCGCGTTGGTCCGTTCACGCACACGGTCGAAGACGCAGCCACGCTGCTTGGAGTGCTGGCGGGACACGATGCGATGGATGCGACGACTTCGCTGGAGCCAGTCCCCGATTATGTGGCCGCTCTTGACCAGCCGGTGAAGGGCTTGCGCATCGGCATTCCGGAAGAATATTTTTCCGATGGATTGGATCCCGAGGTCCGCGCGGCGATTGAGAAAGCGGCCGACGATTTGCGCGCCGCCGGTTGCACGCTGCATAAAGTTTCGCTGCCGCACACGCGGTACGCCATCCCGACCTATTACGTGCTGGCGACGGCGGAGGCCAGCGCGAACCTGGCGCGCTTCGATGGCGTGCGCTACGGCCTGCGCGCCGCAAATGCCACATCGCTGAGCGGAATGTATCGGCAGAGCCGCGACGCTGGGTTCGGCAAAGAAGTGAAGCGGCGCATTCTGCTGGGGACGTATGTTTTGAGCGCTGGGTATTACGATGCGTACTACCGCAAAGCGCAGCAGGTGCGCACGCTGTTGACGCGCGATTTTCTTCAGGCGTTCCATTCCGTAGATGCGATGTTGACGCCGACCGCGCCGACACCGGCGTTTAAGCTGGGAGAAAAAACGGACGATCCGCTGTCGATGTATCTGGCGGACATCTACACCGTCACGGCGAACCTGGCGGGAATCTGCGGCATCTCTGTGCCGTGCGGGAACTCTAAGGAAGGCCTGCCGATAGGAGCGCAGATTCTGGGCAAGCATTTCGATGAAGCTACGGTGTTGCGCCTGGCTAACGCGGTGGAACAGGCGCAGGGATGAAATCTCTGCTCGGCGAACACTCTGAATCCCACCTGAGATGCGCGAAGGTGGGATTCAGAGGGCTAGAGTTGGATTTACAGAGACTGCAATCGAAAATTGAGATGTGCCATTCTGAGGTCGCCGCGCCTGCCCGCCGCGGAGAGGCGACCGAAGAATCCAGAGGGTGATGGCAACGCAACCCAAGCAAACATTCTCTGCCCCATCCTTCGCAGAAGCGCGAAGGATGGGGGTACCACAAGTTTTGTTACCATTCGACCGCACAGACCATAGGTCCGCGCTAGAAGAACAATTTCAAAGCAAACTGCAACAGTCGCGGCTGGCCTCGCAGTCCAGTGATTGAACTGAACTTCGTCTTATTGGTGAAGTTCAGGGTCCCAGGCTGCGCAAACTGCACGGTATTGAAAGTATTGAAGGCCTCGGCACGGAACTGTAGAGTTGTTTGTTTGCCGGTAGCAAACTCCTTAAAGAGTGATGAATCCAGGTTGCTGAGCGACGGTCCGCGCGCTTGCTGCCCAGGCGAGCCGAGAGGCGAATAGTCTGTCTGCCCAATCTGCGTAGCGACCGGCGGCTGCACGAACGCCAGAGGGTTCAGCCACTGGGTTGCGTTATGCGGGCCAGCATAAATGTTTACGCCAGGCGCAACGGTTGCGTGGCAGCCAAAGTCCGAGGTCGTTGAAATGGGGCACGGAACTGTAAAGGGCTGGCCGGTTTGATAGGAATAGATATAGTTGACATACCATCCCCCGATGACTGCATCGACAAGCCTGCTCGAGTTGCCGAGAAACCGCTGCTGTCGTCCAACCGGCAGAGCATACGTTCCTGAGACATGCACCACGTTGGTTGAATCCGTATCGCAAAGGGCGTTATCGGCCTGGATGCCGAAGTTAGGCAGCCATTCGGCCCTATATCCCGGTGCCTGAGTAGCTTGCGTCCTCTGGTCGCTCATGCACTTGCTGTAGGTGTAATTCGCCAGCATAATCAGGCCGGCCTTGAAGTCATGTTGATACGTGGCCTGCATCGAGTTGTAGCTGCTCGCTCCATTTGTCGATTCATACGTAGAATTGGGCGAGAAGCTGGGAAATGGAAGATAGGGCGTCTGATTCACCCCCGGTGGAAGTATTTCAGAAGGAGAATTATGGGACCCAAGGTTGTCCAGATGCCTGCCTATGGTTCCAACATATCCAATTTGAATGGAGTCCCGATCGGTGAACTGATACTGCGTGGTGAGGTTGTATGTCTGAATATAAGGCGTTTGGTAATTGTATTGCCGTCCATACAGAGCAACGTTTGGCCCTTTCACCTGTGTTGGATCAGTAAGATTGACGTTTGCAAAGGTATTTTCCATCGTTGCTGTTGCGCCATTGGACAAGACCAGAGGAGTTTGCGAACTGGTCGTGTTGGCGCTGATCGTATATTCGAAAGGATAATTTGTACCCAGCGTACCTCCATATCCCAGATTGCCTAACGCGCCATACGCGATGCCGTAACCGCCCCGCACCACGACTCTGGGTTTGACTGCATAAGCAAATCCCAGGCGCGGCGCAAAGTTAAGTTTCTGCGCAATGCCTAAGCCTAAGTTCGAAGTGCAATTGAGCTGAATGTTGCTACTGGCCAAGAGAGCATCGAAGGTGGAAGATCGAGGAACGCTGCAACCTTTTTTGGGAATATAGAAGGTCCCCGAAGGACCGTTTCCGCCTGTCTGAATCAGGTTTGCCTGTCTTCCATCGACTTCCGCGTAGGGCGTGAAGTAGTCCCAGCGGAGACCGAGGTTCAGGGTAAGGGTCGGGGTCACCTTCCAATCGTCCTGAAAGTATGCACCCGCGTAGTATCTGCGATCGTCCGTGGCCTCAAAATTCGACCCCTGGTACTGTTGTGCGCCACCAAGGTTGTTGATGCCGCCCACTGTCGATGCGGTTGGGATCAGCAAGATGTCCGCGATACCGGTGTATCCGCTATTTTTGTTCGGAATGTCGGAGAATTGTCCGTTGAAATTGAAGTTCCCTCTGCCAAACGGGGGCTGCGCGATATTTCCCACCAGATCGTCGATCTGAAAGCCAGTCTTAAACTGATGGCTGCCATAGATTTTTGTCACATTGTCCGTGACTTCGATATCGTAGACAGTTTGCAGCGTCGGTGTGTAAGCGCCTACGCCGATATTTCTCAATCCACCGATGCTGATAGGTGGAAGGCCACCGTTGTTCGCAACCTGCGGAGTGCCTTGTATGCCGTATTGCGCGGGGATTCCGAATTGATTGCCGAAAACGGACCTTTGGTTTTTATCGCTATGGTCCAACCCAAAATGCGTTTCATTGGTCAGGGTAGGCGTGAATACGTGTGTATAGCCGACAGCCACCGCAAAGGCGGGGAACTGATCGTTTCTGCCTCCCGCCGTTCCTACAGCCAGTCCGGGCAATGCGGAAGGAACGGCATTTGTCATGTAGCTTCTATCGAATACTCCAAACAGTATGTCCTTGGGGCTGAAGTTCTCATCGATGCGTATATCGTATTGATTGTTGTCTTCCGATTCTTTTGGCTCGATGAAGTAATCGTTGATCAAGCCCGGCAGGTTGGGGGCTGGGTATAAATCGAGCAACTTGACCGCGTTCGGATCGATCCTTGAACCGGGAATAATGTTGAGTTGCGCCGTTGAAGTGGTGAAATCCTTCTTGCCGACCAGGCTTCCCGTGTAGAACGGATCGCGCACATATACGGTGCTGCTGCTGGTGTTGGGAAGTCCGGTGATCGTATCGACCCCTCCCGGAGGGACCGCGCGTGTGGTTGCCGGATCGAGGACCGTGCCGTGGGAAAAGGTCCGGCCCAAGCCGTCCGTCGCTGTGCCACTGTTGTCGGTAATCAGGTCCTGTAAGTTTTTGAATCCGCTGCTGACCATTCCCGCGGTGGGTACGGTGCTGGTGTATGGATTGGGCAGAATGATGCGTTCTCCCTGGTAGTCCACGAAGAAGAATGTCTTGTTCTTGTAGATCGGGCCGCCTAACGTCCCGCCAAACTCATTTTGCCGGTACTCCGGCTTCTTCACATGGTTCAGGTTGGAAAAATAGTCGTTGGCGTCGAAAGCGTCGTTCCGAAGGTATTCCCATACATCGCCGTTGAAACGATTGGTGCCGGATTTCATGACGGCATTGATTACGGCCCCGGTCGAGTGGCCAAATTCCGCGTTGTAATCGCCATTTTGCAGTTTGAATTCCTGAATTGCGTCTGGAGGAGGCGTGATTGCAGCATCGGTGCCGATCGAAGCGCCGCCGTAAATTTCAATGTTGTCGTCGATACCGTTCAGGCGAATGTCGTTTTGCCATAAATTGACCCCATCCACAGAGAAAAAGGCGCTTCCCGTCGTTCCGGAATCCCCACTCGGACTTCCCACTGGAGCCGTCGCAACACCTGCGGACAGTTGCGACAGAGATACCCAGTCTCGGTTGACGAGAGGCAGGTCATTGACAGTTTGGCTGTCGATCGTCTGTCCTACGGCGGCATCCTGTGCCTGTAGCAGTGGCGCCGCAGCGGTAACAGTCACTTGCTGCGTCACATTGCCAGGTACAAGCGGAACATTGGCGGTGACGATTTGCTGCACGTGTACCTGGACATTCTTGTCGAGATAGGTCTCGAATCCAGGAGCTGCCGCCGTCAACGTATAGGTCCCGGGCGGAACAGCCTCAAAAAAGTAGGTCCCTCTCGACGTGGAGGTGACTGTCTGCTTCACCTGAGTTGCATCATTGGTCAGCGTGATTTGCGCACCCTGAACGGCGGCCCCAGCTACGTCCTGCACAGTACCGGCAACGCCACCGGTATCGATCTGGGCCAGAATCCTATCTGGCGCGAATATAGAGATCCATACGGCGCATGCCAATACGAATATTAGATTTCGAACTCTGGTGCATAGCATAATTGTTCCTCCTAAAAAATTTCTGGTTCGTTTTCGACTTACACTCTGAACTTGCAATACCTATTCTGGAAATCGCGATTCGCGCCTATCCAGCCAGGTCCCCGAATATTTTGAGTTGCTGTTTCCCGCGTATTGGCTAGCGGCTGAATTCATGGGCCGGTCTTCGCAAGCGAGTCCCATGGAAACGTTACTTTTTTTATGCAAGGCATTTCATCCACTCTCTGAACCAATTCGCTCTTTCGATAGTGCGAATGAATTACATGTGCTTCAGGGGGAGTTTTCTCTGTCGCTAGACAACATACGTTATCGCTATTCATTCTGCAAGAGAAATTTAACGTTACAATGAAAAATCGATTAATGTTTATTGAATTCAATTAGATACTCCCGGCATCAGGCAACCCATTTCGAGGAATTGATGCCTCAGGAAGATCGATTACGGTAACGCTAATGTATCCAGCTTACCGAATATTTATTGCGAGATAATGCGTGCGCTCCATCACGCTTCGGGAGAGAATATTCGTTATGGCCATACGGCTCAAAGACATTGCGCGCGATCTAGGAATATCGGTGATTACCGCCTCAAAAGCGCTCCGAGGCGCCCACGACATCAGCGAGGAAACAAGGCAGCGCGTATTAAAGAGAATGGCGGAGTTGAATTACAGGCCGAACATGATGGCCCGCGGTCTGGCGAGTGGGAAGAGTTACATCGTCGGTTTGGTCGTCCCTGATCTTCTTCATCCATTTTTCGCTGAATTTGCCAAGTCCTTAAACGGCATTCTGCGGCCTAAGAATTACGGGATATTTCTTGCATCCTCTGAAGAAGATCCCGCGATCGAACAGCAGGAGATCAGCAGCGTGCTTGCACGGGGAGTAGACGCATTGCTCATTGCGTCATGCCAACCAACATTGCAGGGCTTTTATGGGGTCGAGAACCAGCGAACGCCCTTCATCTTGATCGACCGCGATTTTCCACATCTGCGAGCAAACTTCGTTGGGACCGACGATTTCCGTGTAGGACAAATAGCGACCGAACACCTGTTGAAACTCGGCAGACGCTGCATTGCACACATCGCCGGGCCGGAACTTACTCCTGGCATCGACCGTCTTCACGGGTACCAAAAGATACTTCGTGAGTATGACGCCACGATGTCGGCAAGGTATGTCATTCACAATTCAAAGGTAGAGGAAATTGGAGAAGTTGCCGGGTATGAGGGCATGCGAAAACTTCTTAAGCTGAAGCCGCGGCCAGACGCGGTTTTTTGCTACAACGACTTGATAGCGATCGGCGGCATGCAGGCCGTGCTTGAGGCTGGCCTATCAATTCCAGACGATATTGCGTTCGTCGGTTGCGGCAATGTTCGCTATTCGGACTACCTGCGGGTCCCGCTTTCCTCAGTGGACCAATCCACGGCTGTATTAGGCAAATATGCTGGAGATCTTGTTCTTGAGTTAATCGGAGGAAACTCCGGCGCGCCTAAGAAATTACGCGTAGACCCAACTCTGGTGGTCCGGGCCTCTTCGTCCAGCAAGAGTGTGTAATCGGAGTGGGACATATTGCCTGGGGTGATCTAAGAAAATCCTGCTCGTTTCCATAGGGACCAACAACCTCCGAGAAAAATCAGGACCAGCAGCGCGACCAGAGTTCGCAGCCAGAAAAAATTCATCGAAATGGCGAGACGGACAACGCCATCCGCCAGCCACGCAAAAATGCCGACTGCACCGATCAGAATTCCGTAGTCCCACCAGCGCTTGCCAGTATTGGATTTTTCTCCCGCTACGTTGCCCGACTGCGACGCCAGCGCGCGACCGTAGTCCAGTTTGTAGCGTTCGCATTCCCGCAAAATTGCGCGGTCGGTCGACAGAAATTCCTCTGCTCCCGCCGCAGAGGTGCTGATCGCCATCGCCCCCAGCAACATCACGAAAGAACCGGTCACGACAATCAGGCGCTGCTTGAGATCGGCCCCGGCCAGTTCTCCGAAGACCAGCGCGCCCCATGCCAGCCCCCAAAGCTGGTTGGTATTTGAGAGAGGAATGGCGCGGCCAATCCCAATATATTTCGTTGCATATTGCTGAAACAGATCGCCGATTACCCAGCAAAATCCGCCTAAAAACAGCCAGAATAGCTGATTGCGCGCGAGCTGCAATTGCAGCACAATCGGATGGATGCCGCCGCGCGAGCTGGCGGCCAGCAAGATCATTGTGCCCAGCTCTCCTATGGTAAAAACGGTAACAAAAGAGAGCGGGTTCATCCCGCTTAAATACGCTTTGCGATATGGCACGTACATCGTGCCCCACATCAGGCTTGCGCCCAGCGCCGCTAAGATGCCTTGATGCGCATTTTCCTGGACCGCGCCGACGGCGTGCATCGAACTCACGGCGAGCATGCAGGCAGCCAGGACAATCGCAATGCTTCCGCCGAGCACCTTGAGATAGTTTTGGACAGGCGCGCCTCGCAGTTCGCGAAACAGCAGCCATCCCCAGAAAATTCCGACCAGGCAGTTCGTATTCCAGAGGGGAAACGCAATGGCCAGCCCAACATCTCGAATGGCAAAAATTGTCAGGGTGTTGGCTACGGCCCAGAGCGCCCCGGCCAGCACGCCCCATACGATCAGGTGTTTTTTTTCTTTAAGGTCCGCGAAAATATAATTGCTTCCCACCAGGATGGATGGCACGGTCCAGCGAGCGACGAAAACGCCAGCCACCATGCAAAGAGAAATGGCCACTGGGGAAAGGGAAGGGCTGACGAGCTTGGTGGGGGCTTCCGCGCCACCCAGCCACGCGCCAGCGGCAAGGCCGCATAGGACACCCACGCCATGCATGGTTTTCAGCGGATTGAAATCGGCGTTCTTCAAGCGGACAGGCATCCGTTCCTAACGCAGATAGACCAACAGAACGATCCCGAAGATGAGCGCGAGCAATGGTATCCAGAAGTGATTATCGGTCAGAATGGCTTTCCACATAATAGAAGTATGTTTCCTGGATTCTCGCTGAAAGATGATTTCCGCGCTTTACAGCATCGCTACCGGACTTAACGGTGAGACTGAGGACCTTTGCGCCAACGATGCAGAGATCCAGATAACCTTAAACGGCAAGTGTAAATTTATCACTTCCTCGCATGTCTCCTTTGGCTGTATAAAACGAAGCTCTTGTCAGTACGTTTCCGATAACGTAGCATGAATTTGTTATTTTCCCATACGAATATGAAGACGACGACCGTTGAAAATCCGTTATATCCGTTATATAGCCTGGATAAATGGGACGACTTTGTCGCTTCGCGTTATTCGCGTTAGAAGAAATGTTCGATTGGGTAAGAAAGTTCAATCCTTACGATCTCTACTCAAAGGGCGCGAGCAAGCCCAAAATGCAGGAAATTCGTCCGTACTACGACGATTCGATCGCGGAGTTTTTCCCCGAAAAGATCGACTGGTAACCGGGACCTTCAAAGCGATGCCGGGCGGCGAGACCCTGCAAGTTTTCGTCCCAGAGTCACTCGCGGAGTGCTTATCTTGAACTGGATGCGTAGCGTTTGCCTTCTATTCCTGCTGATCGGCGCAACTCTGGCTGCGTGTCATGCAGAAGATGGGCCGGTAAAGCCAAGCCTGACCCTGCAAGGCACTATCACCCACGCCCAGAACCATCACTACGTGCGCGTGCCTTTTCAGGTGCCCGCAGGTGTTTATCGGATCACGGTGGTCTTCCACTACACCGGAAAAGATGAGCATACGACGCTCGATCTGGGCATTTTCGATCCACAGCGATTTCGTGGGGCCAGCGGCGGCAACAAAGCTCGCTTCACCATTAGCGAGACGGATGCGACCCCTTCCTATTTGCCGGGCCCTGTGATTGCGGGACGCTGGGTTTTGTTGATCGCCGTTCCCAATATTCGGCCCGCAGTAATATCCCACTATCAGGCAGACATTTTTTTCGATCGCAAGCCAGAAATTGAATCGTTCAGCGATGGCCCGCTGCGTCCCAATCCCGGCTGGTATCGTGGCGACCTGCATATGCACACCGCCCATAGCGACGGAAGTTGTCCCAGCCAGAGTGGCAGTCAAGTTCCGTGTCCCGTTTTTGTAACAGCGGAAGCCGCAGTGCGCAGGGGCCTTGATTTCATTGCGATTACGGACCATAACACAACTTCGCAATATGAGGCGTTGCGGGAACTGCAACCTTATTTCGATCGGCTGCTGTTTATCCCAGGACGCGAGATCACAACTTTTCAAGGCCACGCAAATCTGTTTGGGACAACCCGCTTTCTCGATTATCGCGTGGGCACCGCCGCAGTTCCAGACATGAATACAGTGGCGCTAGAGGCGCATCGGCTGGGCGCCATCATTTCCATCAATCACCCGAACGCGCCCACTGGAGAAGTCTGTTTGGGCTGCGGATGGAAGCCGCAACCGCCGGTCGATCTCCATCTTTTTTCTGCAATCGAGGCAGTCAATGGTGGAGCGATGCGCGGACCATACTCCGGTGTGAGCTATTGGGAAGACCAATTGGCGCGCGGCTATCGCATTACAGGCATAGGCGGCAGCGACAACCATCACGGCGACTGGCCGGTGTCGCATCCAGATTCTGTTGGCAGCCCGACGACAGTGGTCTACGCGCAGAATTTGTCCGTCCCTTCCATTCTTGATGGAATTCGCGCTGGCCATGTTTTCATCGATCTGACAGGTTCGCGCAACCGTATGTTGGAAATGTCTGCGGCGGCGAATAACGGGCCTGTCTCAATCATGGGCGATGCATTGCGCGCGCCAGCCGACTCACAGATGTCGATCACGGTGCATGTTGCAGGATGTGCCGGCTCCACATTGAAAATTTCAGTGGACAGCCCGAACCATCTCGCGTTTCCTTCGCGCATCATCGCTCAGGATGAGGAGACGCTGCACTTCACCTGGTCCAGCGATGGCAAGCGGCACTGGCTGCTTCCCCAGGTAAACATGGCGGCGGGCGATTTGGAATTACTGGGGAATCCCATCTACGTCAACTATCCGGCCATACATCCCAAAAGAGAAGAATGACGAGCGGGCACTATGAATAGGAAAGATTCGCGAATCCCTGTTGAAGAACAGCTCGAAAAAAGGACCGCTTCCCAACCAGTGCAGCGCCGAGAATTTCTGCAAGGTGCATTGGCAGTCGGCGGCCTGCTTGCCTGCGACGCGCTTCCTCTGCATGCCGGGGACGCTTCGACCCCGATCGCGCCCGATCCGCAAGTCGAGCACGTGCTCGTCATGTTCAAGTGTCATCTCGATGTGGGATTTTCGAATACGCAGGAAAATGTGGTTCGCCGCTATTTCGATCAGTATTATCCGCAAGCCATGCGGACAGCGGCGGAGATGCGGCAGCTAGGAAGCGACCGTTACATTTGGACCACAGGCTCCTGGCTGCTTTACGAATATCTCGAACAGGCATCGTCTGAACAGCGCAAGCGAATGGACGAGGCGGTCCTGCGCGGAGATATCGCATGGCACGCGCTTCCCTTCAACTGGCAAACGGAGGTGCTCGATCGCTCGATGATCCAGGGATCGCTTGCGCTTTCGCGGTCGCTCGATCGTCGCTATGGTCAAACCACCTGCGGCGCAAAGATGACGGACGTTCCCTGCCACTCTCGCGGACTGATCGGCCCTCTTGCGCAAGGCGGAGTGAAGTTTCTGGACATTGGAGTCAATGCCGCGAGCACAGCGCCACAAGTGCCTTCGCTGTTCATCTGGAAAAATCCTCAAGCCGAATCCATCATCGTGATGTACCATCACCGCGGTTACGGAGGAACGGTCAAGGTTCCGCAATCGAACCTGGCAATTTCCATCCAGGTGCGGGGCGACAATTCCGGTCCACACACTATCGAAGAGATCAAAACGATCTATGCCAATCTGCGACGGCAGTTTCCCAACGCGCGGGTCGAAGCGGCCACACTGACGCAGATTGCGCTGGCTGTCGAAAAACACAGCAACACATTTCCGGTTGTCACCCAGGAAATTGGCGATACATGGATCTATGGGGTTGCGAGCGATCCGGTCAAAGTGGCCCGTTATCGAGAAATTGCCCGACTGCGCCAGGAATGGATTGACCAGAGGAAATTCTCGATCGGAGATGCGACCGATCGGAAGCTGTTGCCGGATTTGCTGCTGGTTCCCGAACACACCTGGGGAACCGACACGAAACGCTACCTCGACTACGACCATTATTCCCCGGCTCAGCTTGCCCAGATGGTCGATACCAAACCCTATCGAATTATGGAAATAAGCTGGTCGGAAAAACGCGACGACATCGACCATGCCATTGCCGCACTTCCGCCTGTGTTGCACCGCGAGGCCATAGAACGCCTGCGCGCGCTTGCTCCTGTCGAGCCGGAGGTGCGCGGGTTACAGACCATCGATCTCACCCAGGAAATCGACACCCCACACTTTACTCTGCGCGTAGATTCCAAAACAGGCGCCATCTCTCGATTGTTCAGCAAGCAGGCGAACCGTGAATGGGCAACTCCGCAAAAACCACTCGGTCTATTTGTTTATCAAACTCTTTCGCAGGCCGATTACACGAAATTTATTGCCAGCTACATCGTAAGGAAGACCCCTTGGGCAGCCAAAGATTTTGGCAAGCCAAACATCGACTCTTTCGGCCCGAAAAGTATGGAATGGATCCCGCAGGTCATTGGCGGCTGGTCGGACAGCGATGCTCATGGAGTACGCCTGCTGCTGCAACTCCAGGTCGACAATACCGATCCGCAGGTATCGAAGCTGGTCGCATGGCCCGGAAAACTTTACATGGAAATTTTTCTTCCCCGTGACGAGCCCGTCGTCCGACTTCGCCTGTCATGGTTTGCAAAAGCTGCGAATCGTATGCCGGAAGCGCTATGGTTGAGCTTTCTTCCAACTGCGCCACAGGAGCAAAACTGGACGCTCAGCAAAGTCAATCAACCGGTTTCTCCCTTCGACGTGGTGGCAGGTGGAAACCGGCACATGCACGCAATCTCCGATGTGGTGCGTTATCACGACCAGCGCGGAAGTTTTTCTATCGAATCGCTGGATGCTCCTCTGGTAGTGCTGGGCGAAAGATCGCCACTACATTTTTCCAATTCTCAGCCGGTGCTTCAGAAGGGCATCCATTTCAGCCTGTTCAACAATGCCTGGGGAACAAATTATCCGCAGTGGTTCGGCGAGGCGATGAGTTTCCGTTTCAATCTTCGCGCGTGAGGGATGGACCAACCCGCGCCGAATTTTATTGCAATGTTGAATTCTTCTCGACGACTCCCTTTCCTTCCACGATGGTGAAGATCCTATCGATAGCGGGCAGGTGCATCCGTTCTACTTTCTGGTCGGGCCAATCGATCTCAACTTCGATAGGGCCTTTGTCCGGACCCAGACCGAAATGGACGCGCTGGTCATTCGAGGAGGCAAAACTGCCTCCGCTGAGCACATCTTCGCGCTGGCGCAAACCATTGGCCGTTACATACACGGTAGCTCCCACAGCATCTCGCGGACTTTTCCCCTGACCGATCAATCGAATTTCCACCCAGTGGTTGTGGTCGTCGTTGACATTGCGCAGCAACGTTGGGACGCCATCGATATTGTTGATGACCGCATCGATCTTGCCATCGTTGAACAGGTCGCCGAAGGCCATGCCCCGCGCGGGAATCACTACGGCGAGTCCGGATTTCTCCACGGCGGGGACCAGAGCAAATTTTCCAGATTTGAGATTGTGGAAGAGTAGCGGACGTTCGGCATACGTGATGCCCCAGTCGTGAGCATCAACCATCGGATAAACGTGTCCGTTGGCAATCAGAATATCTTTCCATCCATCATTGTCGTAATCGAGGAAGCCATCTCCCCAGCCTAGAAAGGGAATGGTCGCGTTCGCGATGCCGGCCTCGCTGCTGACATCGGAAAAATTCGCGCCGCCATCGTTGCGATACAGCACGTCGTAATCGTCGGAAAATGTTGTGTTGAGTAGATCGATGCGCCCATCGTTGGTATAGTCTCCCACGGCAATGCCCATCGATGCGGTTTCGCGCCCATCTTTGTTAAACGCATAGCCGGAGGCGTAACTGTCATCCTCAAATTTTCCATTTCCCCGGTTGAGGTACAGGTAGTTTGGTGTGGAGTCATTGGCGACGACCAAGTCCAATCTTTTATTGCCGCTCAGACGCACGAAGAGACTGCTCAGCCCATAGTAGCGGCTGCTGTCACCCACGCCAGCCTTCTCGCTTACGTCGGTAAAGGTTCCGTCGCCATTGTTATGAAAAAGATGGTCGCGTTCGCCCTGCATCCCTCGCGGCCCGCAGGCCACCTGCGTGCTGCGATACTGGCACCCGGCCGCAGTCTGGTTCGCTGAGGAAGCGACAGCCGAGCCTTCGCGAACGAAATGTACATATCCTGGAACGAACAGGTCCAGAAAACCATCCCCATCGTAATCGCCAAAGGTAGCGCCGGTCGACCAGCCACCGAGAGCAACGCCGGCCTTTTCCGCAACGTCGGTAAACGTGCCGTCGTGATTGTTGTGGTAAAGCCGGTTTTTCCCGTAGTTAGTTACGTAGATGTCTGGCCAGCCATCGTTGTCGTAGTCTCCAACAACGACGCCGACGCCCCAACGGTCATTGGTCACTCCAGCGGCGGCAGCAACATTGGTGAACGTGCCATCGCGATTGTTATGGAATAACGCGGCCAGCGGCGGAGTGGCCTTGCCATCGAGCGCCTGAAAGGTCGAACCATTCACCAGATAAATGTCCAGCCAGCCGTCGTTGTCATAATCCAGAAGAGCAACTCCAGAACCGATCGTTTCCAGAAGCGATTGTTTTGAAGATGTGCCGGAGACGTGTTTCCATCGCGTCAAGCCAGCCTGCCTGGCAATGTCCTGAAAAACAATCGGGCCATTCTTTACAAACCCTCCGGCGGTTATGGGGCGCTTCTCGGAATCGAATACGGGCGAAGACGCGGCCCCTGTGCTCATGCCCTGCGATTGCTGCGAAGTTGTACCCGCGCCAGCTATCAACCCGCTGTCAATGGGTGTTTGCGCCCGACAGGTAGTTGCACCTTGAACAAGAAAAAGGATGATCGAAGCAATGGAGGCGGTCGCTGATAGTTTTGCCCGAGACTTGAGATGTTCGACGATAAAAATTTCCCCCTCAAACATGCTGCGTCCGCGTGGACTTTTGATCCCACGGTATCTTATTCGGATTTTTTCGTCTGCTGGTGGACCATGCGAAACTTTTGCAGCTCTTTCTGAAACATCGGCTGATTCCCAGCTTCCTTATACGCAAACGCGAGCCGGTAGAGATATTGATCGTTTGTCGGACTCAGATCGGCAGCCTTACGGTAATTCTCAATCGCCCGAGTAAATTGTTTTCTTTGCTCCTCTATCTGGGCCAGATAAAAATGCGCCTTCGCGAGATGCGGATCGAGAACGACAGCGCGTTGCAACAATGTAGCCGTCCGCGGGCTGGCCGAAGCCTGTCCCGACCACATTCCCGATAGGGCCATCGCATAGTAGTAGAGAAGTTTTCCATTCTGCGGATACAAACGAACCAGAGCGGCAAATCGCGCGGTAATTTCAGACGCCAGGGAAGGCGGAACCTGTTCTGTTTTTCCGACCATCTCCATGGGGTGAGGATCGGAAGGATCGATGTGGGCCGCCGCGCACATTTCCTGTGCGGCCTCCGTGGTTTGCCCCTGGGCATAAAGCGCGGAGCCGAGCCCGACATGCATCCTCACTGAACCGGGATACTTCGCGACCCCATAACGAAATATTTTCTCCGCGGAGTTTCCTTGAAATTTTAAGAGGGAAGTTCCGAAATCGAAAATATTCTGCTCGCTGGCGTCCTCTTGCGCGGCAATCTGATATTGCATGGAGGCTGCGTGGAAATGATGCTGCGTGGTTTCGATTGTGCCCAACAGATCGTGCAGCGCCGCCTTGTCTTGTGTCCGCAGTTGGTTCTCGACCAGAGACTTCGCGGCCTGGGTTTCGCCAGCCTGAAGATAGGCAAGTCCGAGGTTGTAAGTTACGTCAAAACCGTGTGTATCCGCAGTTGGGTCGATGGAGTGTGCATTTTCAAGGCAAGGAATGGCTTGATGGATCCGATGCAATTTCAGATAGAGCCTGCTGTATTGGATATTTTGCTGTAAATCGAAGGTCCCACCAAGGCCTGTAGCTGGATCCAGACAACTTCCGCGTGTGGGTTTTGCCGTGTCTGGCCATGCCCTCTGTGTCGCGCCAGAAGCACTCCATAAGATGACGAACAGCACTATATATCGACGCTGACTGAGGAATGGTAGAGAGTTCGCTGATGCTTGCAAGCGATGCGAATTCTTCATGGAAAATGCCTGAATCGCTGCGAGCTGAACTGGTGGAATCGACACGCCGCCCATACTGGAAGAAAGTTTACTGGAAACTGTAGATTGTTTCGGGATTCAGAAATCCTTTTAAGGACTGCCAGTATCCCAACCTGTGGTAAGGCCCCGCGCGGGGTCTTTAGCGAGCTTGGCCGGATTCTCCTATTATGATGATGGAATAATAGTTCGGCGAGTTGCTTACGGGAGGCAAGAAATGAAGCGCGTTGCCGTGATCGTGGGTGGTCTGGTTGTCGTGTTGCTGGTAGTGGCGATGACGCTGCCTCTCTTCGTAAGCACCAACACTTTTCTGCCCATTTTGCAGCAGAGATTATCGGCCACTTTAGGTCGCAAGGTGACGATCGGCAATCTTTCGCTGAATATTTTTAAAGGCGGCATGGTTGCCGACAACCTCGTCATCGCGGACGATCCTGCATTCAGCACGCAGCCTTTTTTGCGGGCCAAACAACTCCACGTCGGCGTGAATCTTGGTCTGCTGCTGTTCCACAAGCAATTGGACGTGACGAAGTTGGACATTATCAATCCGGACATGCAACTTTTGCAGGCAGCGAATGGCAGATGGAATTATTCGTCGCTGGGTACAACGGGCGCCGCTGCCGGCCCTGTGGGCAATACCCAAAGCACTCCGCAAAGCAATTCGCAGCCTGAAATCTTTTCTGTCGATAGCATTCATATCCAGAATGGGCGGGCCACGGTGGGTACGGTGCCTCCAATGGGGCCGTCACGGGTCTACAGCGGGATCGACCTTTCCGTCAGCCACTTCAGCTTCACGACGCAATTTCCTTTTCAGTTGGCCGCTCGTCTGCCTGCGGACGGTACTGTGAAACTGACAGGAGCTGCTGGCCCCATGAACCCAAGCGACAGCGCGCTGACCCCATTTCATGCCAAGCTGACGATGCAACACATCGATCCCGTGGCTGCGGGATTTCTGGACGAACAAGCGGGTATTTCTGGCCTGCTGGACGTGTCGGCGAAGATGGCGTCCGACGCCGTTACTGTGACCAGCAGCGGAGATGTCGTGGGCAATCGGATGCTGTTCTCCGCGCAAGGCAAGCCCGCCAGCACTCCGATGAAATTGACCTATAGCACAACGTACAATCTTGCATCCAAGATCGGCAATATTTCTCGCGCAACGATCATGGCAGGCCCAGTTACGGCCAACCTGAATGGGACGTATCAGTTGTTGCCAGGGCATCCGCAAATTGAACTCCAGCTCGATGGCCGCGACCTCTCTTTAAATGCGCTGCAAGCGCTGCTCCCGGCTTTCGGGGTGACACTTCCGCATGGCTCCGTGCTGCGCGGCGGGGCGCTTTCCACCACGCTGGCGATAGATGGGCCGATGAACGATCTGGTCATCACCGGGCCTGTGGACGTGAGAAATACGCAGCTTGCAGGCTACGATCTAGGGTCGAGGCTATCGGCCATTTCCGCGCTGAATAGCCTGGGCGGTGGCACGGGCAATGTGACCGATATTCAGACATTTCGAGCAGATTTGAAAGACACGCCGCAGGTCATTGCGATAACGAACATTTTGGCCGTCGTGCCGGCCCTTGGCCAGGCGACCGGCAGCGGAACCATTCTGCCCGGTGGCCAGTTGAACTTCAACCTGCTGGCGAAGCTGAGTGGCAAAGGCGGTCTGGGGGCTGTCGCCACTAGCGTGATGTCGGTACTGCCGGGCATCTTTAGCCAACGAGTTGCGACGGACGGCATTCCGCTAACGGTGCGTGGAACTACCAGCAGCCCTGTGTTTAACGTCGATGCCAGCGTTTTTGCGTCCGGCAATCCCGCCAATTCTGGGCAGCCATCCAAACCGAACACGTTGGGCAACGCATTGCAAGGACTTTTTGGCGCGCACTGAAAATTTTATCCGTAAATTTCGGTTCCGTCGTGGTTAGCGGATAGAATTGTATGGGGTTGAAACGAGGGTCATCGCAGCGTGGCAGGAATGTATTTGGTCCCTGGCCTCGAACCTCCGAGTTTCACTTCAACCGCGAAAGAGCGAGTGGGAGAACAATCAGGGTCTACGCATATTAATTTCTTCCTGACCACTCGAACGGAATCAGGATGGTAACTGTTTTGCCGTAAATATTTATATGCGTCGGCCCTGGAGAACAATCCATTGCGGTCAATGTTTTTTCAAATATAAAGTATAATTCCGATAACCAAATGTCAGATTATGTAGTCTATATCCAATAGCCTTCAGTTTTCATGCTCATGTAGGCCGT
>JAKAYS010000189.1 GCA_021826695.1 Acidobacteriota bacterium
GTTTAATTATGCGCCAAAGTCCGCTGAAAGCGAAGCTTCTATTCAGCAACTCATAAATCGCGAATGAAAAATACTTTTTACTTTGCGAAGATGAAAAATATGCATGGACACTGTGTAAAAGTTGGATTTCCATCGAGAATGGGCCAAATTTTGTCGCCTATAATCCGAGTATAATCGGAGCATCGACGCGACGTACGCGACGTATTCGTTGACAGGGAACCTTCCCCCGGAGCAAGCGGCAAAATGAGCGACAACGGCAAACCTCTCGAACACGCAGCGCACAACCATAACGCCCAACTTCCAACGGGCCGCGCGGAATGGATCGTGAAACGGCGCGAAGAAGCCGCGCGCACCGGCGACTGGAACATGTCGCAGATGCATTTTGCGCGCCTGGGCAAGATCACCGAAGAGATGGCCTATGTCGCCCAGGTCGAAAAACTGTCCGCGGAACTTATTCGCGACGAAGTCGCTGCCGGGCGCATGATTATTCCCGCCAATGTGAACCATCCCGAGCTGGAACCGATGGCCATCGGCGTCGCCTCGAAGTGCAAAATCAATGCCAACATCGGCAACTCCGCGATCTCTTCCAACATTGACGAAGAGTTGCGAAAACTGCACACCTCCGTCCACTTTGGCGCGGACACGGTCATGGATCTTTCGACCGGTGGGGACATTCACACCATTCGCGAGGCGATCCTGCGCAACTCTCCGGTGCCGATTGGAACAGTCCCGATTTATGAAGCGCTGAACCGTGTGAAGAAGCTGGAAGACCTGAACATCGACGTATATCTGGAAGTGATCGAGGAACAGGCCGAGCAGGGCGTCGATTATTTCACCGTCCACGCAGGCGTCCTGATTCAATACGTGCCCATGGTATCGAAACGCATCACTGGAATCGTCAGCCGGGGCGGCGCAATTCTGGCGCAGTGGATGACGCACCACCATAAACAGAATTTCCTATACGAGCATTTCGACCGCATCGTGAAGGTGATGGCCAAGCACGACGTCAGCTTTTCACTCGGCGATGGCCTGCGTCCCGGCTGCCTGGCGGATGCGAGTGATGAAGCGCAATTTGCCGAATTGAAAACGCTGGGCGAGCTGACCACTGTTGCCTGGAAGTCAGACGTGCAGACCATGATCGAAGGGCCGGGCCATGTCCAGCTCGACAAAATCAAGGAGCAGGTTGAAAAGGAAGTGGAGCTTTGCCACGCAGCCCCTTTCTATACGCTTGGCCCGCTCGTCACAGACATTGCGCCCGGCTACGATCACATCACTAGCGCCATCGGCGCGGCGATGATCGGCTGGTACGGCGCGGCCATGCTTTGCTACGTCACGCCGAAAGAACATCTCGGCCTGCCCAACGAAAAAGACGTCAAGGACGGCATCATCGCCTACAAAATTGCTGCCCACGCTGCGGATGTTGCGCGGCATCGTCCAGGCGCTCGCGACCGCGACGACGCCATCAGCCACGCTCGCTATACCTTCGACTGGGACAAGCAGTTTGCGCTCTCGCTCGACCCGGAGACGGCGCGATCCATGCATGACGAGACGCTGCCCGACGACTATTACAAGGAATCGGCCTTCTGTTCCATGTGCGGGCCGAAGTTCTGCTCCATGAACTGGTCGAGCAAAGTGGATGAGTTCAACAAGCGCGAGCATGGACTGGAAAAACGCGACCTGACGCAGTTGGTCACAGAGCAGATGCTGGTCGAGCGGCGCTGAAGCGGAGACTCAAGACGTTGCTCCAAGCGCGGTTTTATTCCACTGCGTGAACACTGGAAAATGGCCTGTGTTCTGCTTGCAAAGCAGTACTCCGTGCGGATTTGAGAGAAGCTACCGGATCGCCCATCGGAAAATATTCCATGGCGATGTACTTCGTATATTTCAACTCCGCTAGTTTTCTGTAGATATTGAAATAGTCGATTTCTCCCGTTCCAGGATCATGGCGGCCAGGAACATCGGCTACGTGAACTAAGCCGACCCAGTCGATATTATTTTCCAATTTTTCGATCAGGTTTCCTCCTGCTCGCTGCTCGTGATAAAAGTCATAAAGCACTGCAACATGCGGGCTTCCCACAGCACGAACGATTTCAAATCCTTGTGTGACTGAGTTTAAATACGCGGACGGGTTCTCAAGCAGATCGATAGGCTCGATCACGACCTGGATATTGTTCTTAGAGGCAAGCTCGGCGACACGCTTCAGCGTGCCAACCATTGCCGAACGCTGGGCATCCTGCGACAACCCATCCACGCGCTTGCCGGATGTAAGGATAAGTTGCGGGCATCCAAGTTCCTTTGCAACCGCAATTCGGAGTGCGAGTTGCTTGAGCACCATATTCGACGCAGCAGGATCTGCAAGCGTGAATTTTCCGCCGCTTATCGCATCGATGGTGAGTTTTAACGAACTCATTTTCGCCATCATTCGTCGAGTATCTTGTGTTGACCACTTCTCAAACTTGTTTGCGAGTTCGATTCCGCTGTACCCCGCCGCTGCCACAATCTCCATGCTGCGCTCGATCGATGCCTGCTTTTCAAGCGTCCATAGCATCACAGAGAATTGAAAGCCTTCTGTAGAAGGCACAATGTCGAAACCGTCCCGCAGAAAAGCATGCCCGGCCGCAATTCCGACCAGCCTTTGACTAAATTCGCGACGATTCATATCACTCCTGTGTTGCCTGCATGCTGTGACAGCCAACGCGCTTCATTTGAAGGCGCGCAATGCACAGTGAGCCATCGAACTGTTTCCCGAAAAGTTTTCACGCAATAAAGAGCACCTCGCAGGCAATTGAGAACTTCATGGCTTGACAATACATAAATTAAATCTATATTGTTTGCATTTATGTAAGCGATTTCAGTTTATACAATTCCATTGACAACGCGGAATGCCATCGTCGAGGCCTATGAGCAAACCAGGACGGATAGAGAAAAGCGTCATCACGGTTTCTTTCACCCTGCTTTTTCTGGTTGCGGCGACACTTGCCGCTGCCCACGCACAAACTCAAGGACCCGACGCGGTAGGATTATTCGTTGCTCCCATGCGAGCGCCAGCAGTTCCGCTGGTAACGCACAGCCCTTACTTCAGCATATGGTCGGATGCTGACCGCTTGACGGACGTGAATACGCGCCACTGGACTGGGAAAAACCAGCAGCTAACAGGCCTGGTGCGCATCGACGGCCAGACGTATCGATGGATGGGACACGATCCATCAAACGTCCCAGCAATGCAGCAGGTGCAGCAGGAATTGACTCCAACGCGTACGATCTATCGGTTCCAGTCCGCACAGATCTCTCTTGAAGTCACCTTTCTTCAACCAAGCTTGCCTGACAATTTGAAGGTCCTGTCACGACCCGTCACTTATCTTGTGTGGAAGGTTAAATCTCTCGATGGCCTGGGACACCAGGTTGACCTCTACCTCGATGCGGCAGCGATGGTAGCAGTCGACAATCCTCCAGAACGCGTGGTCTGGTCTCGCTTTGATCGCAAGACGCTTTCCGTGTTGAGAGTAGGCACACTTCGGCAGCCTGTGCTGGTCCGTTCTGGAGATGATGTCCGCATCAATTATGGTTGGTTTTATCTGATCGCACCCAAAAGCGAACCGGGAATTGAACTGCGCGCAGGGAACAAAGACGACCGCCAGCAATTTCTTAAAAATGGCGCTCTGCCTGTCGATGATGACATGGACTCGCCCCGTGCCGCGAACAGCGATCGACCATCGCCGCCGTTGATGATGGCAAAAATCTCTTTAGGCTCCGTGGGAGCCAGCCCGGTGGAACGCCATGTCCTGTTGGCCTACGACGAGATTTTCGAGGTCGAATATCTGGAACGAAAACTGTATCCATTGTGGCGGAAATACTACCCAAACACCGGCGCGATGCTGGAGGAAGCGGAACAGGATTATGGAAACCTTACGCGGGCATCAGCCAGCTTCGACCATGCACTTGAGCAGGACCTGATTCAGGCTGGCGGACCAAAATATGCAGCCATCGCAGTACTTGCGTATCAGCAAACCTGGGCGGCCCACGGGTTGGCGGAAACCATTCACGGCACGCCGTATATGTTTCCCAAGGAGGACTTCAGCAATGGCTCCATCAGCACTGTGGACGTCATCTATCCCACAGCGCCATTTTTTCTTCTGCTGAATCCCGGACTTTTAGAAGCGCAACTGACGCCTGTGTTCAAGTACGCACAGCTTGCTCGCTGGAAATTTCCTTTTGCGCCCCACGATCTTGGGAAATATCCACTCGCCAATGGCCAGCTTTACGGCGGTGGAGAAACCACTGAAATAGATCAGATGCCGGTGGAAGAGTCTGGCAATATGATCTTGCTTTGCGATGCGCTGGCGCATATCGAAGGCAATGCGGACTATGCTGCGAGCTACTGGCCTCTATTGACGAAGTGGGCTGAATATCTTGCAGAGAAGGGCATGGATCCGGCCAACCAACTAAGCACCGATGACTTTGCCGGACACCTGGCCCACAACGCGAACCTGTCCGTCAAAGCGATTGAAGCATTAGGTGCGTACGCGCAGCTTGCGCAGCAGTTGGGACACGACGAGGAAGCGCGGAAATATAACGCCATGGCGAAACATATGGCCGCTAAGTGGCAAACCATCGCATCCGAGGGGGATCATTACAAGCTGGCTTTTGACAGTCCAGGAACCTGGAGCCAGCTATACAACATGGTTTGGGACCAGTTACTTGGTCTCAACCTTTTTCCAGATTCTGCGCGGGCCAAATGTATCGCGTTCTACCTGACGAAGTTGAACGCGTATGGACTTCCACTCGACAATCGAAAAGACTATACCAAGCTGGACTGGAGTATCTGGACTGCGACGATGGCATCGAATCCATCTGACTTTGAGAGTTTTATTGCTCCAATCTATAAATTTCTAAATGAAACTCAAGATCGCGTGCCGATGACGGATTGGTACGGGACAAAGGACGCCAGACTTGTTGGCTTTCAGGCAAGGTCTGTAGTTGGCGGAGTCTACATTAAGATGCTTTCCAACCCTGCAATTTGGAAGAAGTGGGCGGATAAAAGCGCCGTAGGATCCAACAAGCCCAATTGAGGCATGGATAGAATTCTTTTCCTCTGTAATCGGTTGCAGCAGACGAAGAATCTGCTATGGTTATTTCGTAAAGCCCTGGCCCATAAAGCCCATAAAAAAGAACGCTATGAATATCAAAGCTGTCGCAAAGCGGGCGGGAGTCTCCACCGCCACTGTATCCCGAACGATCAACGGCTCGGCGAAAGTCAGTCCAAAGACCGCGGACCGTGTCCGCAGCGCCATCAGCGATTTGAATTTCTATCCAAATACGAATGCGCGAGCTTTAGGATCAGGACGCAGCAGCCTCTATGGGCTGATTATCTCGGACATTACCAATCCCTTCTTCCCGGAGATTGCCAAGGCATTTGAAGATGTTGCCGTCGAGCATGGCCAGGAAGTGTTGATGGCAAACACAAACTACGATCCGGTCCGCATGGAAATGTGTGTCCGACGCATGTTGCAGCGAAAGGTGGATGGGGTTGCCATTCTGACCTCGGAGATGGACGACAAGCTGGTCAAGGTGTTGAGCGGTCGCAACATTCCAATCGTATTTCTGGACACTGGAAAACCCGATAAGGGAATTAGTGTCGTGCGCATCAATTATGCGGTTGGCGTAGATCGTGGCATGGACCACCTGATCCGGCTGGGGCATCGTC
>JAKAYS010000028.1 GCA_021826695.1 Acidobacteriota bacterium
GCTCAACCGCTATCGCAAACTGCTGGTCAGCTTCGAGAAGACCGAGGCCAGCTACGTCGCCTTGCTCTCCCTTGCCGCCGCTTTAACCTGCTGGAGACAGACTATCGTTATTTACGGATAAACTCTTAGAAATACAGGTGCAGCTTTCACGAGACGCAGGCAATCTGTATGGCATCTGGGCGACTAACCGTTTAAGTACAGAATCGCACAGCCAATCTTGCGTCAGTTCCGCACGCGTCAAACTCCCATATATATAAAGTTCAAGAACAAGACGTTGACACGCTCCGCAGCGAGAACAGAAAGCCATACAGAAGGAAATGACAATAAACGATCACTTATAGGCATGGATTGAGAAGACTCCCATTCAAGTGAAGTGTAGTGTCATCAGTGTCGGGAACAGGCACGCGTTGACGTCAGATTTTAGAGACTGAGCCTTTGCGTGCAGAGCGCATTCAGTCGGAAGCGAAACGGTTCTTTCATGATTTGTGTCACACGATTCGATCAAATGCACCTCAGATCTTGTGCCCAGAGCGATGGCTAAACCCGAAAGCCGTGCTCGAACTTCTGACGGAAATACACTAAGTTTCAATCGGCTATGCCACTCACAGGAAGCATGGGTATCGAGTCATGTCAGTCAAAGCATCCAATGGAATTCTCAGTGGCTATCGCGTCCTCGACTGTTCCATTGCTATGGCCGGGCCGTTTGCCGCCCAGCGGTTAGGGGATCTCGGAGCCGATGTTGTCAAGATTGAACCTGTCGGGGGTGAGTGGCAACGCCACGTATCGGCAGGGGGAGCACAGGGAAACAAGATCAACGTCTCCTTTCTTTCGTTAAATAGAAACAAGCGATCCCTTTCTGTGAACTTGAAGACGCCGGAGGGAAAGAGTGTTCTCTACGACCTGATCAAATCAGCAGATGTCTTTCTCCAGAACTATCGGCCTGGTGTGGCAAAGCGTCTCGGCGTCGATTACGACACCCTGTCAAAGATCAACCCGCGCCTGGTTTATGTATCAATGTCTGGATACGGTGAAACCGGTCCGTATGTGAATCGGCCAGGACAGGATTTAATTCTTCAGGGCATGTCCGGCGCAATGTTGTCTGCGGGACGGGATCATGAACCTCCAATGGCCGCCGGCCAGTTCTTGGTTGATGCAGTCACTGCCTATACCGCGTTTGAAGGCGTGCTCGCGGCATTGCTCCATCGGGAGCGCTCCGGCGAGGGACAGTTGGTATCAGTGAACATGCTTGACGCGATTACCACCTTGCAGATGCAGGAATTGTCCGTCTTCACCGTCGCAGGGAAGCAACAGAAACGCTCGGCGGAACCGCATGCTCACGTGTTCATACGCGCTCCCTACGGTACATTCGCCACCAAAGACGGTTTCATCATTGTTGCCTTTCCAACGTTGAAGGAATTCGGAGAATTGATCGGCGAATCAACCTTCGCGGATATGGAAGACGAGGTCGATTCATGGTCGCGTCGAGACGAGATTTTCGCCAAGACCGTAGCGAGGCTCGTGCACAAAACCTCCGCAGAGTGGCTTCGCTTGTTTGAAGCGAACGATATCTGGGCCGGACCTGTCTATGGCTACGCCGATCTCGTCGCCGATCCCCAGATCGCACACAACGAAACATTGGTCGAGTATGACCACCCGACTGAAGGCCACGTAAAGACTCCTGGCTTTCCGATCAAGTTCTCCAAAACTCCGTCGGCTGTTTACCGCGGCGCGCCGCTGGCCGGAGAGCACACGAAAGAAGTTCTTGAGGAAGCCGGCTACGAAAAAGCAAAAATCGAGGAGTTGTTGGCTAAAGGCGTATTGGGATGAGTGGCCGCGTCAAATTGAAAGATGGCCGGGAAGCGCTGGCCTATCGTGCCCTCACATGGGATCACCCGCGAGGTTTCAACGCGCTCGATGCTGCGTCAAAGGGACTTCAAAACGACTTGGTGCTGCAATGGGACAAACAGCCTTTGGAGGGTTTTGAAGAACACTCTATCGCGGATTTGTGTTCCAGATACGACCTAATTGTGCTGGACCATCCTCATTTAGGAGAGGCGGTTCAGCAAGGCTGCCTTAAACCCATGGATGACGTTATCGATGCAAGAACTCTTGCCAAAATCAGCAATCAGGCAGTGGGAGCAAGCTATTGCAGCTACTCCTATGCAGCACGGCAATGGGCTCTGCCGATTGACGCCGCCACTCAAGTGATGGCCAGCCGCCCCGATCTCATGGATGGTGCGGTTCCCGATACCTGGGAAGATGTCGTTAGTCTCGCTCACAAATACCCGGTTGCACTCTCCCTGCAAGGTCCACACGCCATCCTGACACTTTTCTCGATCGCCGTATCAATGGGCGCCAATCCGGGTGCCTTACAGTACCTCTTCCCTCCCAAGCTGGGAGAAGCAGCCATGGAAATTCTCGATGCGGTTTATAGAAGGACCTTACCCGCATCGCACCGGCTCAATCCGATCGACATCCTCGAATCCATGGCGACATCAGACGACCTGGCCTTTTGTCCCTTGGTCTATGGCTACGTCAACTACGCCACCACATCAGATCCAGTGCGCAATTCCATCGTGTTCACCAACGCTCCAAGGATGACTGGCAGCTCAATTCGAGGTTCGATTCTCGGTGGGGCCGGGATTGGTTTGTCGAAGCAGTGCGCGGTCTCTCCAGAACTGGTATCGCATTTGCTCTGGCTCACGAGCGACGAGACGCAGAAGACTTTCATCCCTGCTCACGATGGTCAACCAAGCGCTCGTGCGGCCTGGAGAGATCCAGTAGTCAACAGCCTCTGGGGAGATTTCTACGCGGGCACCCGGGAAACCATCGAACAGGCGTATGTTCGGCCGCGTTACGCAGGATACATCGCTTTCCAAAAGTTGGCCGCTCAAATTGTGAGGCAAGGATTGGAGAGCGATACCTCTTTCGCCGCGACGGTCCAAGCTCTTGAGCAGGCCTTTGAGCACAGTATCGAGGCTCAGAAAAGGAAATGAATACCATGACCGAAGACATAAGTTTTACGATTGAGGGCCACGTTGCCACGCTGCTGCTGAATCGGCCACAAAAATTGAATGCAGTCACACCAGAGATGTCGAGCGCTATCATCTCCGCGGCGAAAGAATGCAATACAAACGATCAGGTTCGATGTGTGCTTGTGACCGGAGCCGGTCCGAAATCGTTTTGTGCGGGGTCGGACATCCGCGAACTCGACACCTACGACACACCGTGGAATTTCCGAAACAGGCCAGATTACTGCGACGCGATCCGCCACATGTTGAAACCCACAATCGCGGCGGTCAACGGCTACGCGTTCGGCGGTGGACTGGAAACTTCTTTGAGTTGCGACATCCGGATCGCTGCCACAAATGCCCAGTTTGCCGCGCCAGAGATCAAGCTGGGTTGGATCGGCGGAGGCGGAATGGCGGCTTTCCTATCCCAATCCATCGGGCCGTCCAATGCCGCCCTCATGATTATGACCGGCGATCCAATTAATGCTGAGACGGCGTTGACCTGGGGGCTTGTATCTGAAGTGCTTCCCCCGGAAAGACTCCTCGACAGAGCAAGAGAGATCGCAGCCATAATTGCTTCCCGAGCTCCGATCGCTGCGGAAACCGCCAAGCTGAATCTGCGAGCTTCGGTAAGTATGCCGCAGGAAAAGGCGATCGAATATGAGCGCGATCTTCAGACCATCTGCTTTGCGACCCAGGATGCTGCTGAAGGACGAGCCGCGTTTAAGGAGAAGAGGGCGCCCCTATTCCAACGGCGCTGATTGCGAAATCACCGATGAAGCGGCTGCAACCGAACAAGGGATAAGCGCCATGGCAGTGAATGAATGTGGCCGCCAACGCTGAACAAGGAGATGTCGATGTTGAGATTGCATGGAAAGCGGATTCTGGTGACTGGCGCGGCAGGTGGGCTCGGAAGCGCGCTTGTGAGTACCTTGCTTGCTTCTGGCGCGCGCGTATGCGGATTGGTGCGCGACATCCAGGATGCCGCACGCCTCGAACATGCGATCGGGAAAGCAGATCTTAGTACGATAGTCGCCGATCTCTCACAACCCGAACTCCTTCCGCCGATCATTGCTGAGGAGATCAAGGCCCATGGACCATTCTATGGATTGGTCAACAATGCTGCGATCTACCCTAAAGCCAACATCGCGACAGTCGATGTCGCCGAAATTGCTGCTGTACTTAACATAAATGCAATTGCGGCAGCTTCCCTGGTACAGTCCTGCTTGCCCGGCATGGTGTCCTTTGGAGGGGGGCGCGTGATCAATATCGCCTCGAACGCATTTGACATGGGGATGGAGGAGCTTAGCTCGTACGTGGCGTCCAAGGGTGCGCTGATTGGATTTACGCGCGTCTGGGCTCGCGAACTCGGGTCCCAAGGCATCACGGTCAATGCTGTGTCACCCGGCGCCTTCCGCACGGACGCAGAAAAGATACACCCTGATCCTGAGAAATACAACGCATTCGTCTTGTCCAAGCAAGCGCTGAAGCGGCGTGCCGATCCAGTTGAGTTTGCCGACCTCGTCACTTTTCTTCTAAGCGACCATGCTGGATTTATCACTGGCCAGAATATCCGCATTGATGGTGGATGGATCACACAATGATGCAGTTCCTTAAGTCATCGGTCACAGACTAGAGGCGTAGCGGGCCGGTCCAGGCCGAAGTAGCTGGACTTCCCGCTCCCCCCTTCAGAAGCCGCTCCTAGCAGTCAATTTCCTGGAAAGGATCGTGCAATGCCTGAGCTATTTGGTGTAGCGCTGACACGCGCAGATATTGAACGGCGATGTGGTGCGCTTGATCAGTTTGCCGGCGTTCGGTTGATGACGCTCGGCGATGGACTGGAGAGGGGCATCAGAATGCTTGAATTCCGCTCGGGAACGGGGCTGAGATTTACGGTTCTCGTTGACCGGGCGATGGACATTGCCGATTGCGATTTTCAGGGTGCGGCAATCGGTTGGCATTCGCCGTCGGGATTTCGCCACCCAGGGTTGCACGAGCCCGAAGGTGAAGGAGGCCTTGGTTGGCTGCGTTCCTTTTCGGGGCTGCTGGTCACTTGTGGCCTCGACCATATCCTGTTTATGGACGAGCGTGACGCGACCAGTTTCATCTATACGCCTCGCCAAAAGGTGCACAATTCGATTCACGGCCGTATTAGCGCCATTCCCGCCCGTCTCCTTGGATATGGCGAAAGATGGGAAGGAGACCGGTGCTTTTTGTGGTGCGACGGGATCGTATCGCAAGGCACGGTCTTTGGCGAACATCTGGAATTACGGCGTCGAATCGAAATAGAGGTTGGTACCAACACAATCAAGCTTCACGATGTCATAACTAATCGTGGTTTCTACGCGACGCCGCATATGTTCTGTTATCACATTAACCTCGGTTATCCGTTGCTGGATGCGGGCACTGAATATGTTGCCCCGATCGCAGATGTCGTCTGGGCCACCCATGAGGGCGACCGATACCGAGCGCAGCAAGTCGGTTACAGGCACTTGGCCGGCCCCCAGGACCACTTCCACGAACAAGTTTGGCAACACGATATGAGAGCGGATAGCGATGGACGGGTGTCGGTTGCTGTACTGAATGCTCGGCTTGGCCTTGGCTTCGAACTGAACGTGGCCAAGGACGAGTTCCCATGCATGTATGAATGGCAAAACTTTCAATCTGGGCAATATGCGTTCGGCATCGAGCCCTCTACGCATCACGTCATGGGAGCTCAATTCGCGCGCGAGCGATCTGAGCAGATTCTTCTGTCGCACGGGGATGCATTTAGCTACCAGTCAGAATTTCGTATCCTCTCGGGCGCAGATGCAATCAACGAAACACGTCTTCGCATCTCGCGAACGGCGGAACAGCCGACAGATCCCTATCCGTCTCCGTCGCGTAATTTCGTGTCTCTTCGAGCGAAGAGGAATCTTGCCGACAGGCAGTCGATCGAAGTGTGAATACGTGAAATTCGCGCTGTATGTAGAGAATGGAACAAATTCTCAAGGAGACATTGTGACTTTAGCTATCCCCGACTCTCCTCGTCATTGAGACCTTATTTCTCTCGGAGAAGTAATGCTCCGCCTTGATCCCGGCGAAGGCCGAATTGCCACCGCCCGCCGTTCTCGAAGAAGTGGGAGAATATGGAAGCTACTTATTCTCTATGGTGGGTGGCCCATTCAAGCCGTTCTTTGGCTTGAGTGGGGCGGACCTCCAACACAATTTCAGACGCCCGCCTTGCCGACGCATTGTTGAACGACTCTCGACAGCCATCGCAGTAAAATGTGGACAAGATGAGCCTGTCCGGATTCCTGGAATTTTTTCAGTCCCCAAGGCATAAGGTTTAGGCAGCAAATCTGCCCCACTCAAGCCAAAGAACGGCTTGAATGGGCCACCCGCGATAATCCCAACTGGCCCAACGGCGATGGTCATACAATGGAACTCGAATCCTCTTGAATAGCATTCGATGAAATTATTCTCTCTCCCGTTCGCGAGTGCCTTGCTCGTTCTGCTGTGTGGATGCGCGGCGCAGAAGTCAACCCGCGCCACAGCGAAACCTGGCGCGTCCGCAATGGCGCCTACGGTGAGCGCAACGCCCGTGCCCAGCGCTCCTGCGCAGCCCCAGGCGCATGGCCCTGCACCCTCCGCGCCGAGCAACCCCACGCAGCAGGACCAGGCGCTCATCGCCGCTTCAAAGCAGGCGTACGACAGTGGAGTTGCGCTGTATCAGTCCGCGCAGTACCAGGCAGCGCGCTCGGACTTCGATCGCGCCGTGGATATTTTTCTGACCAGTGGACGAGATTTGAAGGGCGACACGGTGCTGCATGACGCCTTTGAGAACATGGTCGATAAAATCAATGCGCTGGAGATGGACTCCTTGCAGGAGAGCAACGGTTTCAGTCAGCAGGAGCAGACGCCGGTGGGAGTCGCCAACGATGTGACTTTTCCGGTGGACCCCAACCTGTTGGCCCGGGCGCGGGCGGACTTGAAATTTACGCGGTCCGATCTTCCCCTGGTGGTCAACGATTATGTCGCCAGCTTCATCAACTACTTCACCAATACAGGAAAGGGCCATAACACCATCGAAAATTCCCTTGCCCGGGAAGGCCGTTACCGGGCGATTGTAGAGAAGACCCTTACCGATGAGGGAGTGCCGAAAGACCTGATCTACCTTGCCATCGCGGAGTCCGGCTTTCGTCCGAGAGCGGTCAATCGCCGCAGCGGCGCTGGCGGCATGTGGCAGTTTATGCCGCATGGGAATTACGGCCTGTTGCGAAACGGCTGGGTCGATGAACGCTTCGATCCAGAAAAGTCGACGCGGGCCTATGCACGCTATATCAAGGAGTTGCACGACCAGTTTGGAGACTGGTATCTGGCCATGGCCGCGTATGACTGGGGTCCGGGCAAGGTGCAGCGCGCCGTGCAGCGCACCGGGTATGCCGACTTTTGGGAACTGTATCAGCGGAACGTGCTTCCCGCCGAAACTAAAAATTATGTGCCCATCATTCTGGCGGCTGCCATCATGGCGAAGAACCCAACGCAGTATGGACTGGCGAACATTCCGGTCGATCCGCCTCTGATCAGCGATACCGTGACGACCAATTTCAGCATCAGCCTGAATTTAGTGGCGGACCTGGTGGGGTCGACGGCGGATGAAATTCAGCAATTGAATCCCAGCCTGCTGCGAATGGCGACCCCCAGCGACATGCCGTTCGATTTGCATCTGCCGCCAGGAACAAAAAGTCTGTTCGAACAGCGGATTGCACTTGTCCCGGAAGAACACCGAAACTCCTGGCGCTATCGCACTGCTGTCCAGGGCGACACATTGGACTCGATTGCCCAAACATTTCATGTCAAAGCAACGGAACTTGCAGCCGTAAATCAATTGCAGGTGGATGGTCCGCTCCATACCGGCGAGGCGCTTGTTATCCCTGTTGCGCCGGTGGCGGCGGCCTCGCAGCACATGCGCTATCGCACGCGACGGGGCGACACGATCGTTACCGTGGCCGATCGTTTTGGAGTCACGACAGGACAGCTCCGGCGGTGGAACAGGATCGCCGGCAATCATCTTCCTGTCGGAAGGCTTCTGTATGTTTCGCAGCCTGTGCGGATTCGCCATCCTCGGAGCCGGCGGTCCTCGACATCGAGAAAGACCCACGCGTCGGCATCTCCCGGCCGTGTTCCCCAGGCGGGTTCGCCCTCATCGAAGCACCATAAAAAGGTGGCGGCGACACATTCAAGCACGCAGTCTGGGCAGCATCCCAGGAAAAAAAGACATAAGAACGGACCGCAATAATTCTGTAGCGGAAATTTCGCACTTGTTTTTCCCGCCGAGACGTAGCATTCTTATGCTTGTACGTAGTAGGCTTTCCGTGCGATGTGTATCGTAGTGATATAGAGATGCAGCTATATGCTGTAGTCGGGTTTCGGAGGAAAAAATGAGCGACGACGTATTCAAGCGGGTTTCTGAAGGTAACGAGTATGAAGCAGAAGGCGATGAGTTTGGCGGTGGAGTCAACAATGGCTTTGAAGAGGAAGAAGAAGTAACGATCTCCGTAACTTCGGACGATGATGAAGATCATCCCGATCTGGATGGCGAAGAAATCCTGCCTGCTGTCGCTGCTCCGGCCTATCTGCCGCCTGCCGCGACGCACGCAACTCCGAAACGGGACAAAGTAAAAGCTGGAACGAAGCCTGTTGTTGCGAAGAAGCAGGCCAGTAAGAAAGCTGTAGCGAAGCCGGTGGCGAAGAAAGCCAGCGCGAAGGCCCCAGCGAAAAAAGCCGCGAAGAAAACTGCGAAACGCGCATCCGCAAAAAAGACTGTGAAGAAGGCCGTGAAAACGGCGGCCAAAAAAGTTTCGGCCAAGTCGGCCGTAAAGAAGTCCGCAAAGAAAGCGGCAAAGAAACACAGTAAGACAACTACAAGGGGGAATAAATTGGCAGTTAAAAAGGCAACCAAGAAAGCAGTGAAGAAGGCCCCAGCGAAGAAAGCTGTAGCCAAGAAAGTTGTTGCAAAGAAGGCCGCGAAGAAAGCTCCGGCCAAGAAGACAGCAGCAAAAAAGAAGTAAGGCAACCATAGGCAAGCAAAAGTGCCCGGCAATCCAGCCGGGCTTTTTTGCGTCTACCTATATCTTTTGCGTACAGCAAAAAAATGGCCGGAGTTTCTCAATCCGCAGCGAACGCGCACTCTACAGCGTTTGATAATAGCGATCTTCCGGCGTGGCGCATCCATAGCACAGCTTTTTTCCAGCGCGCACGGTATACCGCTCATAGTTGATGCCTTCTCCGCAGACCGCACAAGCAATACGCTCGCTTTTATATCCGGGAAATTCTTTCGCGTCTAGCGCAACTCGTACCCACTCCTCGCGGAACAATATGTCGTCGGACAGTTCACGATAGGCCAACATCTGCTGCTGGTTTTTATTTTCAATTTCTGGGTGTAGCTCTCGGGCGGCGTCTTTTGAAGACTCAAGGGCAGAAATACGAATGGCGCGATTTGTTTCTACATCTACAAACGTTGCGGCCATCTTTCCCCAATCGCGAAACTTCAGTGCGCGCTTTCCAAGCCGACAGCCTGTCACGACGCCAATCGCATCCGTCGCGCAGCGATCGATCTCGACGAAAGTGACCAGGCGTTTCCGGTCTTTGCCACGCGGGTCGTCGATGCCGAGGCGCGCGCAGCCCAGCATGGCCATCCGCACTCCCAGAACCTGGCCCGCACAGAGATGGCCGTGCGCAGCCGCTGCGTCGATTAGCAGTTCATCCAGCGTTTGCATACTGCTTCAGTATGAACCGGTTCGATGGAAAATTCCGCACAACCGCGGCTTTCCGTCTTTTACCTATACCGTCGTGTGGCGCTTGCCCTATAGTGTTTGGCATGAAGAGGTGACAGGCATGATCGGCGCTATATTTCGCTGCCTGATAGTATTCGCGCTTTGTCTGCTTCCTCAAACCGCCTTCGGAAGGTCTGCGATGGACGCTTCCGCGCCAGACTCAGCACCGGGAATTTCGTGGCAGACCCACGGACAACTTACATTTCCATTTGAATATTTCAAACAGCACATCTATATCTCCGTAACGTTGGACGGAAAGCCGGGCTACATTTTTATGCTGGATAGCGGAGCAAATAGAAATGTTTTGAACTTACGGACAGCCAGGAAGCTTGGAATCCAGTCCGGAAAGTTACGGCAGGAAAGAAACGTGGGTTTTGGCGATGGTCCGATCTATACGGCGTCTAGACAATACGTGGATGCGGAAATGGACTCAATCCCAATCGCCAGTGAAATGTCGGTGATGGATTTGAATCAATTTGAACTGCACTTCAGTCACCCTACGGATGGCATTCTTGGATTCCCATTCCTCCAGCGTTTTGTGGTGAAGCTGGATTTTCAAAGAAAATTGCTCAGCATGTTTCCCGCCCGGCAGTATGTGTATCGAGGGTTGGGCGTTCGTGTTCACCTGGAGAGCAGAAGAGGGTTTGTTGTCATACCGGTCATCATCGGCAGCTCAAGATACGTCAACCATCAAGCAAAGGTGATTGTGGACACTGGCAGCAACGTAACGCTGATGTTGTATGAACACTACGTCCACGAGTTGAACCTGGAGAGCAGTCTGATGCACGCGCGGGCAGGCAAAGCGTACGGCTTGAATGGCTATTACGCTGTTGACTTGGGCAGCATCCACTCGCTCCAGATAGGCGATGCCGAGGCGCACAATGTACCTGTCGACTACATGCAGCCGGGAGAAGAGATTCACCCGGGAAGAGACAATGTCGGTTCGATCGGCAATGGAATCCTGCAAAGTTTTCAAGCGGTCATCTTCGATGTACCGCATCGGCAGATCATTCTGGAAGTGAAACCTCCGCAACTGGAACCAGGCGATGTGCGAACAAAAACAAACGGGCCGTAGCCGAATTTTCACGGGAATTTATTCCTGGTCGGGAGACTCGCCTTCTTCCACCAGCGCGGAGGCGAGGCCAAAAATCCGATAGCTCAATGCTTCACTGTTTGTTGGGTGGAAGACCACCTGAAGCGGCTGGCGTTGCCATGTCGCAGGCGCGCAGGCCGGTGTGGGATGATCGTCCGCCGTCCATTTCGCTAAAGCCCTGGCAACCAATGCCCGCCGCACTCCCAGTTGCGCTACGACCGCGTAGAGATGCTTGCCGGTTGAATTGATTCCGCAATACGCCGCATAGTCGCGGAACCAGACGACCTCCGAGACAGCCGGGTCAAAGTCCGGCAGATGCAGCACACTGATGCGCGCCGTCGTGCGATCCACCAGCAGCCACGGCCCCAGCACCCACAGCCAGCGCGCGCCAGTCTCATCGGGCAGGGCATCGTTCAGCTTAACGGCGCGGCGCGCAACAAAGGTGCGGTCGGTGATCTCATGAATGTCGCCGGTGGTCCAGTCGCGCACTTGTCCGTCGATGACAAGCGGACGCACCCGCAGCGTGGCTGGTTGATTCGAAGCAGGAGCAGTGTAGGGAGCCTTGCGCCAAGCGCCCACGGCGACCGAGTGGGTCTTGGCAGCGGCAGGCAGGCAGAACAGCAAAAAGACGGCGCAAGCGGCGAGAGGCTTGGGGAGGGCCATGGGGATGAGCGTAGCCGAGCGCGTCTTCCGTTACAAGTCAATTCATCAGGGTGTTCATCGGAGGAGTCATTCTGAACGCGGGTCGCCGTGGCCCCGAAGTGAAGAATCCCGAATATATTCGCTCCATAAATCCAACTTCTCAGGCCGCAGTTAGGGTGAGAGTACCTTCTGGCCGGTGATTGCTAGCTTTGCGGAAACTCCCGTAGCGTTGCCACCCGGCTGGCTGCCTCCTACAAACAAGGTATAGTTTCCGGGAAGGACAACGCGCTGGCCGTCCGCCAGCACCTGACTCAGGCTGCGAGCATTCAGGGAGAAGCTGACATGCTGGGTCGCACCTGGCGCTATGGGAACGCGACTGAACCCTGCGAGTGCATGGATTGGCGCGGTCTTTGAAGGGGGATAGGTCACATATAACTCCGCAACTTCATCGCCAGCAATTTTGGAAGTATTCGTAACGTCCGCTTCCACGGTTAAAGGGTCGCCTGCGTATAGCTGCTGGGTGGACAAATGAAGATTGCTGAAGGTGAAATGCGAGTAGCTCAAGCCATAGCCGAATCCATATAGTGGCGTACCCTGGAAATAGCGATAGGTCCGGTTCTGCATGGAATAGTCTTCAAATGCCGGAAGCTGCGTTGTCGAAGTATAAAAGGTAATTGGCAATCTTCCAGCGGGATTGTTTTTTCCCAACAGAGTATCTAGGATGGCCTCGCCGCCACGCGCTCCCGGATACCACGCTTCGAGGATCGCGCTGGCATGTTGCTGCGGCCAGTTGACGGCAAGCGCCGAGCCATTCATCAACACCACAACGAGCGGCCGTCCGGTGGCAGCCACGGCCTGGAGCATTTGCTCCTGCACGTCGGGCAATGCAATCGAGGTGCGATCTCCACCGGAAAACCCCGGAATGTGAATGGGCATCTCTTCGCCTTCCAGGCGCGGAGAAATCCCGACCACGGCAATCACCACGTCAGCCTTCTTCGCAATTTCGACTGCCTGCTGGCGCAGCACCTCGACCGGCGGTTTCCAGTTGAAGGAGACGCCTGCGCCGAACAGCGTCGACTGGTGGGAGTATTCCATGCGAAACGCGTGCCGTTTGGTGTCTGCGAAGTGGACGGTGAACAGCGGTGACTTGCGGCCATGATTGTCTTGCGTCGAGCCGGAAACGACCTGCTTGTCATCGAACCAGACGCTGTACGTTTCATGATTGCCGCCAACCTGCACTTGAAATTGATAATCGCCGGGCGCGGGCGGTGTGAAAGTTCCAGTCCAGCGAGCAGAAAATGCCTGTATCGGGATGGCGGGCGGCATGGGGGAAGCCGCGTCCCAGTCGGCGTCGATGTTCTTGCTGGTGGCGTTCAGTCCTTGCCCGGAAAAGTCGGTATTGGAAAAATACTCGACGGTAAGTCCTTCTGTTTTGCTGGTCGCGGACGCGCGAAAAACGCTGGGAGGAACGGGCAGAGACATCTCTTCGACGTAAGGCGAGCCTTGCGCGTCGAGCACGCGAACCTGCTTCTCCTTTGCCAGTGTCTGGAACGCCGCAAGAGGTGTCACCGGATGGATGGGTGTCCCATTATAGTTGCCCTCCAGTGCGGCAATCGAAGATGCGTTCGGTCCAATGACCGCTATTGTTTTGATATTGGAGCGCAGCGGCAGTACGCCGTCATTCTTCAATAGCACCATCGATTCTTCCGCCGCGCGCAGGTTCAAGTCCGCATGCTGCGAAGAATACACAATCGACTGGTCCAGCGAGTGGAAGGGCTGGTCCTGTGGGGGCCCCAACATTCCTAAACGAAAGCGCGCCGTCATCAGCCGCTGTACGGCGGTGTCAATCTCACTTTCCTGGATCAACCCCTCATGCACGGCCTTCACCAGCGTGGCATACTCCTTGCCGCAGCTCAGGTCTGTGCCAGCGCGTACGGCGGCGACAGAGGCCAGTTCGACGCTCGGCGAATATTTATGGCCGTCAGCAATGTCCGAGATGGCGCCACAGTCGGAGACGACATATCCGTGGAACTGCCAGTCATGACGCAAGGTTTTCTGCAGCAGCATTCGATTGGCGCAGGCGGGCGTCCCATCGACCGCGTTGTAGGCGCACATAATGGAGTCGGCGTGGGCCTCGACCACGGTGGCGCGGAAGGCGGGCAGATAGGTGTCCTGCAAGTCATGCGGCGAAACATTGACGTTGAAGCGATGGCGCTCGGGCTCCGGGCCGCTGTGAACATCGAAATGCTTCGGCGTCGCAATGGCCAGGTAGTAGTGCGGATTATTTCCTTGCAGTCCGGTGACAAACTGCACGCCCATGCGGGCGGTCAGGAAAGGGTCTTCGCCATAGGTCTCCTGCCCACGGCCCCAGCGCGGATCGCGAAAGATATTGACGTTGGGCGACCAAAAATCCATGCCGAAGAAAATTGCGTGGTTGTTGGCCTCCACGGCGGAGTTATAACGTCCACGGCCCTCTATTCCAATCACGCGGCCCTCGTCATGGATGAGCGGCGCGTCCCAGGTGGCGGCCATGCCGATGGCCTGCGGGAACACGGTGGCATAGCCGGAGCGCGCGACGCCGTGCAGACCCTCACTCCACCAGTCATACTCGGCAATCCCGAGGCGGGGAATCGCAGCGGCGTGATTTTGCATCTGCGAAACCTTTTCTTCGAGCGTCATGCGAGAGACCAGGTCCTGTACGCGCTGCGGCAGGGACAAGGAGGGGTCCAGATAGGGCGCGGGCGGCTTGGCGGGGCTGGTATTCTCCGGGTTGGCTTGCGCAAACACTATGCTGGCGCTGAACAGGCCAAGCGAAAGGATGCTGACAGACAACGCCCAGGGAAGCTTCCTACCGCAGTGTCCGGAAATGCCTGATAGAAACATGGATTCTCCTTAACTAACAACAAGCGACGCAGCAGAAGATGCTATAGCCGATTGACAGATACTGAACTTAAGAAATAGCGCGCGTCATTCTGTGTGAAGCGAAGGATCCAGAGGATGATTGCGGCCATGATGAGGCGAATGTCCTCTGGATTCTTCACTCCTGCCGCTGCTTTTATAGATACAAGAATGACTTCCACCAATGATCCGCTACATTTTTACAGCGAAAGAATTGTACGCTGGCAGCGAACGAATTTAGGAATAAAAATTAGCTGTCGCTTTTAAAACAAATCCGGCACACTCTGAAACGCGATGCGAGTCGGGGCGGCGGCGCGGGCCAGGTGCATGCTGGCGAAGTAGAGCGTGTCCGTGCCGTACTTATGGTTCAAATGGTCCATAGTGGAGGCGAGCTGGCCGCGGTTGGCCTCTCGATCCAGATTGCTGAACAGGCTGAGCGTGTGCAGCGCGTCGGGCGCCAGATCGAGCAGCGTCACACTGACGAGAAATGGTTTCTCGTACATTGCGCCGACGGGGCGCATGGCCCACAATTTTTGCAGGCCTTCGATCAGCGTTTGCGAGTCCTGACACTCCACCAGGCGCAATTGCTCCGACCAACTCTGCTGCGGAATGCCGGAGTAGTGTTCGCCGCGCGCGAAATTTTTCGGTACGGTAAAACGCAGCGTCAGCGCGATGCCTGCGGTCCACAACTTCTGCGCGCGCAGACGCATGGCCGCTTTATGCAGCAGCTTGTGGGCGATGGCATAGGCGCCCTCGGGCGTGCGAAACTCCGGCGGCAGTACATGTTGGTGGCCGACGGATTTCGGATGCTCCAGCTCCGCGTCGTGGAAGTCCGCTCCGCGCAGCCAGTGCCACAACCGCTCGCCCTGCACGCCGCCCCAGGCCTGCCGTAACTGTTCCGGGCTGAGCGCCAACAGGTCCGCCATGGTGGAGACGCCACGCTTGTTCAGGCGGCGTTCCATGCGGCTGCCGATGCCGACCAGATCGCGCAAGGTCAGACCAAGCAGCGCGTGCGGCAGCAGATCCTGCGTCAGCGCCATCAGCCCGTCCGGCTTTTCCATGTCGGAGGCAATCTTGGCCAGGTAGCGGTTCGGCGCGAGGCCAATCGAGCAGCGCAGTGTGCTGCCGACCTGGGCGCGAATTGCCGCTTTGATGCGCCGGCCAAGATCCATTGCGGCCAACAGTGGCTGCTCCCGGCCAATCAACTGGCAGGCCATTTCGTCGATGGAGCGCACCGAGGAAATCGGCACGCAGCTTTCCACCGCTTCCACCACGCGATGATGATACGCAATATAGAGTTCGTGCCTCGCCTCGACCAGCACCAGGCCGGGGCACATCCGTTTGGCTTCGCCGACCTGCGTGCCGGTCTTCACGCCGAAGGCCTTCGCCTCATAGCTGGCGGCGATGCAGCAGGTGGTGTCCGCCATTACGGGCACCACGGCGACGGGACGGTTGCGCAGGCTGGGATTTTCCTCCTGCTCGACGGACGCGAAATAAGAATTGAGATCGAGAAACAGCCAACGGACCCGCGGCATGGCAGAAGTTGGAAGTGCGCGCGCGGTTAAATTATCAGGATTGGAAGGCATTGCTGTTTCGCTGCTTGTTCGCCTTCATTCTCTGCCCTGAAATATCAAATTGCAAATGCTTTGGAAGAGGCGTCGCCGAGATTGTTTTTGCCCACGCTACAACGATTTGCGGAAAATCCTGGAAAGATTCTTTTTTTTGCATCCAAAGTCAACCTTGATCCGTAATATGGTATCTATCTGGGTAATAGCAAGTAGGAGACAAATTCTCATGGTATGGACAAATTTAGTTTCCTTAGGTGGGTGGTTGGAACGCGCGGGGCCGGTGTTACCGTTGGCCGCTGGGGTACTCAGCATCATGATCCTCTTTGGATGCGCACTCGCGTGTTGGCTTTCTCCGTCGGAAGAGAAAGACTGTCTCTTCCATCGAGAAGTTTTCTAGGAGTCCGTCTTCGTATGTTGCGGCGTGTTGCGGACGTTCCCTGAAATCCTCGCCAGACCTGTCTTCTGCCCTCGCCTTCTATCTATAATCCACTCTTGATGAGTGTCCAAGCGAAACTTCATGAACTGGAACGCCGCAATGCCCTGGCCGAAGAGGCTGGTGGCGCGGCAAGACGCGAGCGTCAGCATCGCGAAGGCAAATTGTCTGCGCGCGAGCGCATCGAACTTCTCCTCGACGAAGGGACGTTTGAAGAGACGGACCGCTTCGTCACCCACCGCTGCACGGACTTCGGCATGGAGACGCAGAAGGTCCCCGGCGACGGCTTCATCACCGGCCATGGACGCATCCATGGCCGCGTGGTGTTTGTCTTCGCGCAGGACTTTACCGTCTTCGGCGGGTCGCTGTCGGAGACCAACGCAGCCAAGATCATCAAACTGATGGACATGGCGATGCGCGTGGGCGCGCCTATTCTTGGGCTGAACGATTCTGGCGGCGCGCGCATTCAGGAAGGCGTCGTCTCGCTGGCCGGGTATGCGGACATTTTTCTGCGCAATACTCTTGCCTCGGGAGTCGTGCCGCAGCTTTCCGCGATCATGGGGCCATGCGCGGGCGGGGCCGTCTATTCGCCGGCGATTACGGACTTTACGCTGATGGTCGATAAAACTTCGTACATGTTTGTCACCGGACCGGATGTCATCAAGACGGTGACGCATGAGGAAGTGACCAAGGAGCAACTTGGCGGCGCGACCACGCACAACGAGACCTCCGGCGTGGCGCACCTGATGGCGCATGACGATGCGGAGTGCCTCGCGATGATGCGCGAACTGCTCACCTTTCTGCCCTCGAACAATCTAGAAGATCCGCCGCGCAAGCCCACGCAGGACCCAGTGGATCGCGCCGATCGCGAACTCGACACCCTGGTGCCGGAGGCGGCGAACCAGCCTTACGACATCAAAGACGCGATCCATCACATCGTCGATGACGGATATTTTTTTGAGATCCACGAGCACTACGCGCGCAACATCGTCGTCGGCTTTGCGCGCATGAATGGCCGTTCGGTGGGGATCGTCGCGAACCAGCCCGCGTTTCTGGCTGGCGTGCTCGACATCAACGCCAGCGTGAAGGCTGCGCGTTTTGTACGCTTCTGCGACGCTTTCAACATTCCGCTCATCACGCTGGAAGACGTTCCCGGCTTTCTGCCCGGCACCCAGCAGGAGCATGGCGGCATCATTCGCCACGGTGCAAAGCTGCTGTACGCCTATGCGGAAGCCACCGTGCCGAAGCTCACCGTCATCACGCGCAAGGCCTACGGCGGCGCGTATTGCGTGATGAGCTCGAAGCACATCCGCACCGACCTGAACCTGGCCTGGCCCACAGCGGAGATCGCCGTAATGGGGCCGGAAGGCGCGGTGAATATTGTGTACAAACGTGAACTCGATCAAGTGGCGCAGCAGGCGCAGGCGGTGTGGCCTTCAGGCAGGGCGTTTACGGAAGAGGACAAATTGAAAATTCTCGCCGAAGCGCGCCAGGAAAAAGTGGAAGAGTTCCGCGAGCGGTTCGCGAACCCGTATGTGGCGGCGGAGCGCGGCTACGTCGATGCCGTCATCCGGCCCAGCGAAACGCGACGACATTTGATCCGCGCGCTCGAAATGCTCGACACCAAGCGCGACAAGAACCCGCCGAAGAAGCACGGGAACATTCCGCTGTAGAAAATCGAAAAGAGAGAATTTGATCCTATGCCGATACCGGATTACCAAACAGTCATGCCGCCTTTGCTGGAAATTGCTGCCGATGGAAAAGAGCACCACATCCGGCAAGCAATGCAGAATCTAAATCCGGCTGCACGTTTCGCTTTGAAAATTCTACGAAGTTGGTGGCGCGGACGGGGCTGGCGGCAAGGAAATGTCATCGGCAACGTAGGCTTTCAGGGGTGTGCCTTGTGGGATATCAATGTTTTTTCCATGCTTAATCAAACCAATGGGGCCAAATAACACGGTCAGCACAATGGCACCGGTGGTTCCGCTCGCACCCTCTTTATCTTTGGTTCCCCGCAGCTTGATCTTCGAATCGCCCACCTTCAAATAATCCAGCCGAACGTTCAACTCTCCGGCCTTGCCCATCATTCCCGACTTTTTTACGTTGGAAACTTCTCCAAATGCCTTGCTGCCAGCTTTGGCCACAACGACGTCGCCAACTTTCAGGTCTTCGTCCAGGGTCAAGGCGACGGGATCGCCTTCCGCTGCTGATTTTGAACTGAGCGCCTGCGCGAATTTCAGCGGAACGTCCGTCCCTTCTCGCAGCATCACCGTCCCGGCAGGGACTGACGTGGTCAATGGGGCTGCCGTAGGCGCAGCAGGATTGCTTTTTGCAATCATTGCCACCATCACTTTGTCGGAGACACCCGCCTGTTTGAGTGCGATCATATCGTTCGCGGAAAGGGCGAAATGCGCGGGCTGCGAATCGATGGTGGAGACGATGATTCCGTCACTCATTCCGGCCTTGACCATCTTGATGACGGAATCGTTATTCATCGAAAGTTGTTGCGCGGAGGCTGCGCCAAGGCAAATGGCAAGAGTAGCAAGCAGGATGCGTGGCTTCATTTAGTCTTCCTTGAACAAGCTGGACTGAAAATCAGCCAAGTCTAGCACCTGGAAATAGAGAGAACAATGGAAATCCGGCGGCCCAGGATTTTTTCGTTACTTGGCGGGGAAAAGATGTTTGGCGACGATGGCGATGAGGGCCACGAAATTTGCCGTGGAAGTCGTTACGAACGCGATCAGGACGGGATCGTTCAGGTGAAAGTGGCTGCCCGTTGTCCCACCCTTCGCGGTGAGGCTTCTCAGGATCGGTCATTTGTTGCACTTGGAGTTTGAATCTGCCCACTCCCGGCAGCAGTGGGCTGGCGGCGGCAATCCTATACTGGATACGTAGCATCTCTCTTACAATGGCCTGAAGAAAAGAGGTATTTTACGCATGACTCCCCCATCCAATAACTCGTCGCGTGTTCCGCTGCGTTATGAGGACCGCAAGCTTCCCGACAGTGCGCGCGCGGTTGGCCCAACGCCGTCCACGGACACGATTCGCGTTTCCGTTATTGTGAAGCGCAAACAGCCGCTTGATGTTGCCAGCCTACAGGGTCGGCAAGTGTCGCGCACGGAATTTCTCAACCTGTATGCCGCCGATCCTGCGGCCTTCGATCAGCTTCGCCAGTTTGCCAAGGAGCACGCTTTGGCAGTGGACGAATCTGCATCGAGTCTGGCGCGGCGGACGCTGGTGCTGTACGGAACGGCGGAGCAGATACAGCGGGCCTTTCAAGTGGAACTTCAGGAAATTGACCATGACGGACAACGCTACCGCATCTGCAAGGGCGCGATGAGCATGCCCTCGGCATCGGCGGCGCTGGTGGATGCAGTGCTGGGACTCGACACACGGCCGCAGGCGCGGTCGCATCTTCGACGATTGAAAGACCTGCGTCCGGCGGCTGGTGTGCAGAGCTATCTGCCTCGCCAGGTGGCGCAGTTTTATAACTTTCCCCTCACGCTGGATGGGAGTGGCGAGACAATTGGCATTTTGGAACTCGGCGGAGGTTTCACGACCGGCGACATTCAGCAATATTTTCAGAGCCAGGGTATTGCGCCACCCAATGTCGTTGCAGTGTCGGTAGATGGTGGCACGAACGCGCCGACTAACCCCAGCGGGGCCGACAGCGAGGTGATGCTCGACATTGAAGTGGCGGCGAGCATCGCTCCGGCGGCGAAGATTGCCGTTTACTTCGCGCCAAACACGGACCAGGGATTTCTCGACGCATTGACGACAGCGATCCACGACACCACCAACCATCCGTCCGTAATTTCCATCAGTTGGGGAGGGCCGGAGTCGAGTTGGACGCAGCAGGCGATGACGGCCATGGATGGTGCCGCCCAATCCGCGGCCGCGCTGGGCGTCACCATTACGGTTGCGTCCGGCGACAACGGTTCCACCGATGGCGTGAGCGATGGCGCGAACCATGTGGACTTTCCTGCTTCCAGCCCACACGTTCTTGCCTGCGGAGGGACGGAAATTTTTACCAGCGGGACCACGTTGACCAGCGAAGTGGTATGGGACGACCTCGCGCAAAGCGGCGGGGCCTCGGGTGGCGGAGTGAGTACAGTTTTTGCGTTACCCACCTGGCAGCAAAATGCGAATGTATCGGCCGCAACCAATGGAGGAACAGGGCGTGGCGTTCCCGACGTTGCCGGAGACGCGGCGCCGGAGACGGGCTACCAGATCGAGGTGGATGGACAGAGCGAAGTGGTCGGTGGCACCAGCGCGGTCGCGCCATTGTGGGCGGGGCTGGTCGCATTGCTGAACCAAAAACTAGGCGCGCCAGTGGGATTTCTGAATCCGAAAATCTATCCGCTGCTGGGGAGTGCGGCGTTCCACGACATTACGCAGGGCAATAACGGCGCGTATAGCGCGGGTCCTGGCTGGGATGCATGCACGGGGTTAGGCTCGCCGAACGGGAATTCGTTGCTGTCTGCGTTGTGAATGGAAATGTTTTGTCCCACCCTTCGCAAAAAAACAAAGACGCGAAGAATTGGGGTACCCGGCCTTGCTTTATGAAAATGTAACAGTATCGATTACATTTTGATTATTCGATGGGCCGCAGCTCCGGCTTGCCTTTCTCGTTGAGTTGAACAGTTCCCATCGGATGGTCGTGGTCGTGTGTGAACAGCACCAGCCACTTCTCTGGAATGGCGCGTCGATAGAAACGTTTGCGTTCTTCAATGCAAGTCAACGGAAACAGGTCGTAGCCCATGACCCACGTTGCATCGAGGTGCGCGCTGGTTGGAATCAGGTCGGAAATATAGGTCGCTCGCTGGCCTGCGGAGTCGATGTGGATCGCCATCAGTTGCGCGGTGTGGCCGGGAAATAATTCGCAGGAGATGCCGGGAACAATGTCTGCATGACGACCTTCGATCAAAGTCATTTGGCCAGAGGCGATGAGCGGATCGTAGTTGTCGCTAATGTAACTGATACGGTCACGTTCTAATTGGAGATGCCCATGCTCCACTTCTCCGCGATGCGCAAAGTAGCGCGCTTTAGGGAAAAATGGCTCGACCTGGCCTGCCTCGTTCTTTATCGTGTTCCATCCGCAATGGTCGAAGTGGAGATGCGAGTTGATGACAATGTCGATTTCTTCCCGGCGCACGCCAGCGGCGGCGAGACTCTGCGGCAGCAATTCGCTGGAGCCGTAAATTTCCTTGAGTTTTGGCGCCAGCTTGTTGCCCAGGCCGGTTTCGATGGCAATGATATGTTTGCCGGTGCGCACGATGACGGTATTCGCGCCCAGAAGAATTCTGTTCTGCTCATCCGCGGGCGCGCGCTTCTGCCATAGCGGTTTCGGCACGACGCCGAACATGGCGCCGCCATCGAGAAAATAAATGCCGTCCGTGCATACGGTCAGCTCAAAGTCGCCAACGGTTGTGCGCCCGCGCACAAGATCGAAGGTGTTTGGGCGCTCTGCGGGATGAGACATTTCACGCTTCCTTCCTGGTCCTGTGCGCCCGCTCAGTTGGCGGCTGCGGACGGATGCAGGTTGGTTTCAAATTGCTGCAGGATGGCGTTGTACAAATGCGTACGCGCTGGCGGCCCGGAAATGGAATGCGTTTTGCGGGGATAGAGGAGCAATCTATATGGAACATCCGCAGTTACAAATTGCTGAATCATCTGGATCGTATTCTGCATGTGGACATTGTCGTCGCCGGTGCCGTGGACCATCAGCAGGTTTCCGTGCAGGTGCGCCGCGCTGTTGATGACGGAGTAGTCATGGTAGAGCTGCTGATTTTCCGCAGGCAGGCCCATGTAACGTTCGGTGTAGACGGAATCGTACAACTTCCAATTGGTGACCGGCGCCACGTCAACGCCAGCAGCAAAGCGGTCGGAGTGCGTCATGGCATACAGGGTGAAGGTTCCGCCCCAGCTCCAGCCCCACCAGCCGAGACGCTTCGCATCCAGCTCAGGATGCTGCTGCAATACCTGATCGACGATGGTGAGCTGGTCCTGTAGCTGCACCGGACCGAAGTTGCGCCAGGCAAACTCCGCAAAAGCACGGCCACGGCCACCCATGCCGCGATTGTCGACATGGAGAACGGCAAAGCCATGCTGCATCAATAGCTCATCGAACAGAAAACCCTGTCCGCCGAACTGGTCTCGCACAGTCTGCGCATGAGGGCCACCGTAAGGATTCACGATCAGCGGAACGCTGGCGGCCTGGTGCATGTCGGGCGGCATCAACAGTTCGCCATACAGCGTTGTTCCATCGACAGCTTTGCCGGTGAACATGATTGGCGCGACCAATTTGTATCCGTCGAGCGCCTTCGACTGCCAGAACGGAGTGCATGCGCCCTCGATACTGCAGACGCTTGCGATGGGAGCTTTCATCAAGCTGGAGGCGGTATCCACATAGCGCGCTGCATCCGGCGAGAGCGAAATGCGATGGACGCCGTGCATCGTGCTCAACATCTTTTTGCCAGAGCCGTCGAGTCCAACCTGCCACAGCATCTCTTCGCGTGGGTCGGTCTCATTCGACGTGTAATAGACGATGCCTTTTTTCTGGTCGATGCCGACAACGCTCAGAACTTCCCAGTCGCCGCGCGTCAATTGCCGAATGAGCTTCGCATCGCTCGCGAGCGGATCTTTTGTATCGTAGGAATACAGGTAGAGATGGGTGTGGCCGTCCTGCCAACTGGTAAATAAAAATTGCCCGTTGTGCAGGAAATGGACGCTATAGGACTCGTCAAAGAATTTGTTGGCGGTTTCCGCGAGCGCTTTATGAACTGCGCCGGTTTCTATGTTCGCGAAGTAGATGTCCATGTGCTTATGGTCGCGCTGGAGCATCTCGATCCAGACATGATGGTTGTCCAGCCAGCCAAAGCTCGGAATGTAGTCGTTGTGCTGCGACAACGGAACGTGCATCCAGATGGTGCTGCCGCCATTCGCGCCGACAATACCCACGCGCACTCCAGGATTGGGGTCGCCCGGCTGCGGATAGCGTTGTTCATCGACGGTGCTGAGCGTCGGAATCCAATCGGTGATCGGGTAGGTGGGCACGGTCGCCTCATCCATCTGTAGATAGGCGATGTGCTTGGAGTCAGGCGACCAGAAATAATTGCTGCGCACGTCAAGCTCTTCTTCGTATACCCAGTCGACTTCTCCATTCAGCAGCGTGTTCTGCGGGGTATTGGTCAGGGCCGCGTCGTGGTGGCCGTCGATGGTCAACACATGCAGATTATGGTCGCGCACGAAGGAGATAGATTTGCCGTCGGGAGAAAACTTCGGGTCGTCGCCGCTGCCTGCGCCGGTGTTAGCGGCCCGCACCGCAGTTCCTTTGGCCAGATCATAGAGCCAGAGCACACCGGTGTTGTCGAAGATCATTCGCTTGCTGTCGGGCGACCAGATATAACTTGGCTGACCATAGCGCGCGCGATGGTCGCGGTCGCGTTCGTCATTGGTGGCTCCATAAATGGCCGTTAGCTTGGTCCCCTGCACCAACACGGAGGCCGCGCCATTTGCGGAGTTTACCGCGATGACGTCGTCCGGCTGGCCGTGCTGCGTGTCTTTCGAGAGATAGGTGACGCTGGCGCCGTCGGGACTCCACAGATAATCGCGCGGTGGTTGTCCGGTGGGACCTCCCTTTTGCCAGATGTCGGCAACCGACCAAGCTTTGCCGCCTCCATGCGGAGCTGTCTGTGCAATGGAACTGAGGGCGACAACAAAAATTCCTGCAAGTAGAAATCGATGACGCATGTGGGCAACACTCCCGGCGATTAAATGGGTAGAAAGCACAGAACAGGGAAGTTTACAGGAATCGCGGGGGCTAAGGTGCGATTCCGATGAGTATAAGCGGCACGGCTGGAACACCTCTACCCTCTCGGATTAAGTTGTACAACTCTGCTTCATAATAGGGAGGGCCGGAGGACAATTGGGATTGGAGTTCCTTCATGGCAAGTATCTCGATTCCTACATCAATTACATCGCCAACGTAGAAGGCCATATGCTTCACAAACAGGTCGTATGCTACGAATGAATACTTTCCAAATTGGACCTCGACCGCCACTCGTTCTTTCACAAAATCAGTTTGATTGTAGGAAAAAATGGGGTGGAGTCCCGCGTTCTCAATCTCAGCCTTTTGCTCGGCGGCAGGTAGATGCATGGTTTTGCGGATGAGCTTAGCATCCGACGTCACCCAATAGGAAGTTCGCCTCTCGCTCCAGCCGAGGCGAGCGAAGGAGGTCTTCATTGCGGCGTTCATAGCGACGGGAGAAAACAGGAGTTTATTCATCGTCCGCGTCTCTTTGGACACTTTTGTCCGACAGGCCACTGCATCGACCGTCTCGATGACATTTTGGATTTCGGTCCATAAGCCCGGCTGATGCACCTGTAAAAACTCTAAGCCGTTCAGGTGGGAATAGGTGGCAGCTATTTTCAACGCTGACCACCGTGAGGTTTGGACGGATCATAGACCGGCCTGTCCATTGGTCTTGTCCTGAGCACGCCCGCGCGGAACTGAAAGATCCTGTCCCAAGCAGTATCGACGTATTTCTGGTCAACGTCGCACCCATATCCGACGCGCCCATGCTTGATCGCCGCAATGACGGAAGACCCCACGCCCATGTACGGATCGAGAACGGCGCTGCCTGGATCGGAAAGGGCCAGCACTAGACGTTCCACCAACTCGACCGGGAACTGGCAAGGGTGAATCGTCTTCTCTACGTGATTCGATTTGACGTTTGGAAAGATCCAAACGTCGCCTGGATTCTTGCCGGAAGGATTGCATGAGAGCTGGCCTATCTTTGGCCCCTTGAAATGCTTCTTACCGGGATACTTGGAAGGGACGCGAATCGGATCCAGATGGAACGTATAGTTGTCGCTCTTCGTAAACCAGAGGACCGTCTCGTGCCTCCCGGAGAGGCGCTTGCTGCAATGCAGCCCGTGCTCAAAATGCCAGATGATCCTGTTCCGCAGTTGTAGGCCGTGCTCACGGAAGAGAGGATACAAGACAATATCCAAAGGAAACACTTCTCCCTTATCGACGTGATTGCCCACCTGCCAGCAGAGCGAGCCGCCGGGAGCGAGCAGCCGCACGCATTCCGAGATCACCTGTGCCTGAGATTTCACGTACTCCTCAAGGGGTGAGCGCAACTCATAAGACTTTCCAATGTTGTACGGTGGCGAGGTCACAATGAGTTGCATGGACTCGGCTGGCAATGGACGCATGAAAGCGAGATTGTCCTGGCATCGGATGATTGCTTCAATATCCCGCGTTGGCATGACCGAGAGATTCCCGAATAGGCTTGGGGCTTGTTCCACGTTGCGCTTAGGCAAAGAACTCATCCGATTATCTACACCTTTTGTTCACGCAAATTTTGATCCGGCCCAGGGCTGAGTGCTTGGTATGCCCTCTTATGATGCACGCATGGAGCCGCAGATTCAAGAGCGAATTCTCTTGATAAAAATATGCTCCGATACAAGAACTCAAGCCGACAAGCCGTTTTCAGTGCATTGCTATTTCGGTGCCGCGCGGACGCTTCTTCATCAGGAAGACAAGCGGAATGACGGCTGCGGAAGCTGCC
>JAKAYS010000190.1 GCA_021826695.1 Acidobacteriota bacterium
GTGTTGAGCAAGGAAGAGGGCGGACGGCACACGCCGTTCTTCAACGGCTACCGGCCGCAGTTTTATTTCCGGACGACGGACGTGACGGGTGTGGCCAAGCTGCCGGAAGGCACGGAGATGGTGATGCCGGGCGACAACGTGGCGCTGGAGATCGAACTGATTACGCCGGTGGCCATGGAAAAGGGGCTGCGGTTCGCCATCCGCGAAGGCGGACGCACCGTCGGCGCCGGGGCCATTGCCGAGATTTTGAAGTAAAAATTTTGCCCTGCCGTGCTGAATGGTCGTATCCCACCCTAGCCGCAAAGAACGCGGCGAGGATAGGGCACCCGGACTTTATAGTCGCATCGGGAACAAATGAAGGAAGAGACGAATTATGGTTGGACAAAGAATTCGCATCCGCCTGAAGGCGTATGACTATCGCGTGCTGGACACCTCGACCGGTGAGATTGTCGACACCGCCAAACGTACCGGCGCACAGGTTGCAGGCCCGATTCCGTTGCCGACGGTGAAGAACAAGTATTGCGTATTGCGTTCGCCGCACGTGGACAAGAAGTCCCGCGAGGCCTTCGAGATCCGCACCCACAAGCGGCTGATCGATATTCTTGAGCCGACCCAGCAGACGGTGGATGCGCTGATGCGTCTCGATTTGCCTGCCGGTGTCGACGTGGAAATCAAGGCGTTCGAGAAATAGAAACTGGTCGTTCCTGAAGGTTAGGATAGGCCAGCCGACTCGCCCTTGCGGGCGCAAAACATCCGGCAGTGCGTAGTTGAAATCTGCGCATGATGAGGGGAGACAAAAGATGTCAGTATCAGGGATTCTGGGAAAAAAAATTGGCATGACGCAGGTGTTCGACGAGAAGGGTGAAATTCACCCGATCACCGTCCTGCAGGTTGGCCCATGCGTGATTACGCAGTTGAAGACGCAGGCCAAAGACGGGTATGACGCGGCGCAGATTGGCTTGGTCGAGTTCGTAAAAAGCTCGAAGGTCAATAAGGCGATGGCTGGTCACTTCGGCAAGAGCAATGTTCCTCCTGTGCGTGTAGTGCGCGAGGTGCCGATTGAAGTGGCATCGTCCACTGCCGAGGGCGAGCAGTTGAACGGAGTGAAGGCCGGAGACAAGGTCCTGGTCGACATTTTCGCCGACGAAAAATTTGTCGATGTTCTGGGTACCAGCAAGGGCCGTGGATTTGCCGGTGTGGTCCGTCGCCATGGTTTTGGCGGTGGCCCCAAGTCGCATGGCCACATGTTCCAGGTGCAGGGATCGATCGGCTCTTCATCGTTTCCTTCGCGAGTATTCAAGGGCATGCGCATGCCGGGGCACATGGGCGTGGACAACGTCACGGTGCGCAACCTGCGGATTCGTGGCATCGATACGGAAGAAAATCTGCTGATGGTCGAAGGCGCGGTCCCTGGCCACAAAGAGGGCTACGTATTGATTACCAAAGCGAAGCAGCCGCCTCGGGAACGCCGCGGATTCAGCGGTGCAACGACAGTCGATCCGTTGAAGGCTTCGAAGAAGGCTTCCGCAGGCAAGAAGAAATAACGAAACAGCCGTAAGCTTTTAGCCCATGGCTAAGAGCCAGAAGAGAGTCGAGCAATGGCAAACATTGACGTAGTCGATCTAAGTGGAAACAAGGTGGGATCGCTGGAGCTGGCGGACGAGGTCTTTGGGCCGGCCCAGGTGAACGAGGCGTTGCTTTGGGAGGCGGTCAAGCACTATCGCGCCGCATTGCGCCAGGGTACCGCAGCCACCAAGAACCGCAAGCTGGTTTCCGGTGCAGGTAAGAAGCTGTGGAAGCAAAAAGGTACTGGCCGCGCTCGTGTCGGTTCGATCCGTTCGCCTCTCTGGAGGCATGGCGGCACGGTGCATGGGCCGCAGCCCCGCTCGTACGACTATGCGTTCCCGCGCAAGAAGCTGCTGGGCGCGTTGCGCGCGGCAATTGCGGCGAAGCTGGCGGACGGCCATCTGACGGTGGTCGAAAGCCTGGAGTTGAAAGAGCCGAAGACCAAACTCTACCGCACCGCACTGAACACGCTGGAAGCAAAGAAAACGGCGCTGCTTGTCGAGAGCGGAACCACATTGAGTCGCACGTTGGTCCTTGGCGCGCGGAACCTGCGTGGGGTGGAGCTGGTGCTGGGCAATGAAGTGCATCCTTATGACTTGTTGCGTTACGAGCGCGCGATTTTCTCGCGTTCGGCAATCGAGCAGTTGCAGGAAACGCTGAAGAAGACGGTCTCCCGGCGTAAGCTGGCAGCCGCGGCAGAGGTGGCCTGATGGCAGATCTTTATCAAGTGATTCGTCGCCCGCTGATTACCGAAAAGGGACTGGGCGCCAAGGAAACGGAAGCCACGCTGGTGTTTGAGGTCGCTCCTGGCGCGACCAAGACGGAAGTGAAGCAGGCCGTGGAAACGTTGTTCAAGGTAAAAGTACAGGCAGTGCGCACCGCGAATTTCGTCGGGAAAGAGCGTCGTCGTGGCCGTTTCAGCGGCTTCCGCTCCGACTGGAAAAAAGCGTATGTCCGCCTGAAGGCCGGTGAAAAAATGCCGGAGTATATCAACAATCTGTAAGTAGCGCATGTTCCGGCTACAGACAGTAGCAACGATTTGAACGCGATGCCGGGTTCCTCATGAAACTCCGGCGTCAAGAAGAGAATAGCCGATGCCGATCAAGACATATCGACCGATCACTCCGTCGCTCCGCTTTACGTCCACGGTTGTCAATGACGACCTGACGACAGATCGCCCCCACAAGCCGCTGACGGTCACGCGGCTGCGGACAGGCGGACGCCGCAACACAGGCGATTTGACCATCCGCCATCACGGTGGTGGACACAAGCGGAAGCTGCGCCTGATCGATTTCAAGCGCGACAAGTCTGGAGTTCCCGGACGCGTTGCCACCATTGAATACGATCCGAACCGCTCTTCCCGTATTGCTCTGATTCACTACGCGGACGGAGAAAAGCGCTATATCCTGCAGCCGATTGGGTTGAAGGTTGGCCAGTCTGTGATGAGTGGCGCGGAAGCGGACATTCTGGTAGGCAATGCATTGCCGCTGCGCAATATTCCGGCAGGCACCACGGTGCATAATGTGGAGTTGCGGCCAGGCAAAGGCGCGCAGATGGTGCGCTCGGCTGGCTCCGCGGCGCAGTTGATTGCCAAGGAAGGCGATTACGCCCTGCTGAAGCTGCCTTCAGGCGAGACCCGCAAGGTGCTGGTGGACTGTATGGCCACTATTGGACAGGTGGGCAACACCGACCACGAAAATATCTCGGTCGGCAAGGCCGGACGGAACCGCTGGCTGGGGATTCGTCCCGCCAACCGCGGCGTATCGATGAATCCGGTCGATCACCCCCATGGTGGTGGTGAAGGCAAGACATCGGGTGGACGGCATCCAGTCACGCCGTGGGGGCAACCGACCCGTGGTTACAAGACGCGCAACAACAAGCGGACTGATGCAATGATCGTCAGCCGGCCCAAAAAGAAGTAAGCCGGAAACTGGAAAGAAGTAAGCGGAAAACTTGAAATAAGTCGGGAACAAGCAGAGAAGAAGCAAGGAGAAACAATGGCACGTTCGACAAAGAAGGGACCGTTCATCGACAAACACTTGATCGTGAAGATCGAGACGATGAACCAGGCGAATGATAAGAAGGTGGTCCGCACCTGGTCGCGCCGGTCCACGATTTTTCCAGAGATGGTCGGGCATACGATCGCAGTGCACAATGGCAGGAAGTTTATCCCGGTATATGTGACGGAAAATATGGTGGGTCACAAGCTGGGAGAGTTCGCCGCGACGCGTACATTCAAGGGTCACTCCGCCAAGGCCGAGACAGCTACCAAGCCACGGTGAGAGCGGGAAAGGCATAGCGCACGATGCAATACGAGACACAGGAATTTAGAGCGGAAGCGCGGTTTCAACGGGTTTCTCCGCAGAAGGCGAAGCTGGTGCTGGACCTCATCAAAGGCCGACGCGTCGAAGAGGCGCTGCACACCATGGCCTTTACCAAGAAGCGGGTCGCGCCGCTGGTGGAGAAGGTGCTGCGTTCGGCGCTGGAAAACGCCAACTACCTGAGCGAGGAACGCGGGCTCGATCTCGACGTCGACAACTTGTATGTCAAGCTGGCGGTGGCGAATGAAGGGCCGAGATTGAAGCGGATTCGCCCCGCTCCCATGGGACGCGCCTTCCGGTATCAGCGGCGCATCTCGAACATATTGATTACGGTGGCGGAAAAGAAGCGGCCTGTACTGGCGGAGACCGTCGATGCGGACGCGCATGCCGGGAAACAGACCAGGAAGCCAGCCGGAAAAGCGATAGCGAAGAAGTCGCCAGCCAAAAAACAGGCAGCGAAAACGACAGCGGCGAAAAAGAAAACAGCCGCTAAAAAGACAGCGAAGTAAGTAAGCGAGAAGGGATTCACCATGGGTCAGAAAGTCCACCCTTACGGGTTTCGGCTGGGTATCAACAAGCCTTGGAAGTCGCGCTGGTTCGTCGAGCGCGGTTATGATCGCCTGCTTGTCGAAGACGTGTTGCTGCGTCGCGAGCTTAAAGAGAAGTTGAAGTCCGCCGGCGTCAGCTCGATTGAAATCGAGCGTCCAGGAAACAAGCTGCGGATCATCATTCGCACCGCGCGTCCAGGCATCATCATCGGGCGCAAAGGGGCGGAGATTGAGAAGCTCAAGACCGACCTCCAGAAGCGGAGCAATCGCGAGGTCTTTGTCGACATTCTAGAAGTGAACAAGCCGGAGCTGGACGCGCAACTGGTGGCTGAGAACATCGCGCTCCAACTGGAAAAGCGGGTCAGCTTCCGTCGCGCCATGCGGAAATCGGTCGATTCGGCGCTGCGTTTTGGATGTCGCGGCATCAAGGTGCGGGTGGGCGGACGATTGAACGGCGCGGAAATTGCGCGTTCCGAGTGGTATCTCCAGGGTCGCCTGCCACTGCACACGCTGCGCGCGGACATCGATTACGGAGTCGCCGAAGCGCATACCACCTACGGCATTATTGGCGTCAAAGCGTGGGTGTATCGCGGGGACATTTATCAGCAGAAGAAGCGCGAGCCGCAGCCGGGATCGAGCATTTTCTAGGCGGAAGGCGCGATTGAAATGCGGTAGAGATCGCGCGGTAACGATTGTTGGGCCAAGAGGATTTTGTTTATGTTGATGCCGAAGAAAGTGAAGTTTCGCAAGCAGCAGAAAGGCCGCAACCGGGGTAAAGCCTGGCGTGGGTCGGAGCTTGCGTTCGGGGACTTTGGGTTGAAGACGCTCGACCATGCGCACATTACCGACCGCCAGATTGAAGCGAGCCGTGTTGCCATGACGCGCTTCATCAAGCGTGGCGGCAAGATCTGGCTGCGACTGTTCCCAGACAAGCCGATCACCAAGAAACCTGCTGAAGTCCGTATGGGATCGGGCAAAGGACCGCTGGACCATTGGGTCGCGGTAGTTCGTCCCGGCAAGGTGTTGTTTGAGATGGAAGGCGTGACTCGCGAAGTTGCGCAGGAAGCGATGCGGCTGGCTTCGCACAAGCTTCCGGTGAAGACGTTGTTTGTTGCGCGGCATGATGCCGCCGCTGCTGTGGTGCAAAAGTAACGCGTACAAGGATTTCAGCATAGAAGCTAAAGT
>JAKAYS010000191.1 GCA_021826695.1 Acidobacteriota bacterium
TTCCATAGAGCGTGTTTCATAAATACTTTTGGCCCGGATCAGTCAAAAATCTTCAGGGGCTAAAGCCATGCCCCGATACAAACCGTATTTTTGAAACACGCTCTAGCGAAATATTGATAGGTTGATAGATAGAGACACGTTCTTTTGCTGCCGGTCAGAAGGATCGTAAGCGGACCCAGGCATTACCCGAACTTCTTTGCGGATGAGGGCATGTTACGAAGAGTACTGGTATGGAGCGGTCTGGTTATGCTCGCGTGGGTCGCGCCTGCCGGTTTGCAGGCGCAATTGCCGGATGCACCCTCTGCGGTGAAAATACGCGGAAATGCGCCGTCACCTGTCAAAAAAGTGACGGAAAAAGGCAAATCGAGCAACGAAAGTACCGGAAGCGCCGCTCCTTCGCAGGATGAAAATCTCAATCTAAAAAAATGGGAGGAGACGGCCATCCACCCCATTGGCTCCGCTCGATCTGCGGACTACTCCACGGATGATAATCCTGGCGACCAGCAGTCCATCTATACCCCGACGAAGCGGAGCATCCTGGGTCCCGGCCCCTCGTCCAGCACCGCTAGTACACGCCCCATTCCTGGCTCGGCCCCGGTTTTGTACAACGCATGTCCGAAAAACACCTGCTCTGCCGCACAAAGCGTCATGTGTTGCGGCAGGGCGCCCTCTCCGTTTGCGCGCTATCTGAAACGCCCGGATGCGGTCCCCATGACCGCCCGCGACAATCTGCGTTCTGCCGTGAAGGACATTATCGATCCGTTTAACTTGATGACCATCGGCGCCGACGCAGCCTTCGGGATCGCCACCAATTCCCATACTCCCTATGGGCCTGGGTTTCATGGCATTTACGAATACGCTGGGGTCAGCATGACAGAAGACCTGACGGGTGAATTTTTTGGCACATTTCTTGTGCCGTCGCTCATGCATCAGGACCCTCATTACCATCGCGAACCCTTCGTTTCCCTCAAAAGGCGGGTTTGGCATGCAATTACTCAGGTTGTGTGGACACAGGATTACAGCGGTCATCCCATGTTGAATTATGCGAACGTGTTTGGCGGGATCGCCACAGCTGTCGTCAGCAATACGTTTGTGCCGGGCCCAGGCCGGCAGGGCTGGAAGAACACATCGGAACGTTTGAGCATTGCGTTTGCTACCAGTCCATCCGGCAACCTTATCGAGGAATTTGTCCCAGACCTCGCCAGCCATATTAATTTGCACGTGGTCATCTTCCAGCGCATTCTGAATTCCGTAGCGATTGAGGAAGGTGGACAACCGTAAACCAGCCACAAACCGGCAACTTTTACCGCTCCCGTTGGCGATGTCCTAATCTCCAATGAATGCAGATATGCGCCGTTCGATGAAAGAAAATTCCATTGCACCGCACCCGGTGCGTAAGCTGACTAAGTGGTAAAGGGTTCGTTTTTTGAGAACGAGAAGATCGGCCCTTTACTGTTGATCGCAATTAATTATTGTGCAGGGCTTTTGTAAGCTGTTGAATATTTTGATAGTAAGACTTATGCTGCACGCGATTCGTACTGAGACTAGTAACCGATATTTGCCAGTTCAATCATGCAATTCAGGAGAGCGACGTAAATGCCTAAAGCCATGAAATTCGCAGAGAAAGCCGTTACACTGACTGCGCAGGGCGCGTGGGTTGTTTTTGAGAAGTTCAACAGTATTCGCCCGAACGCTTCTTTCACGCCAAAGTGGTCAGACAAGCCGTTGCTGAAGTCGTACCAGAAGGAGAAGCCACCTCTGGGTTGGCCGCGCACCACGGACTCTCTGTGCCCCAAGTGCGTGCCGGAGATTCGCCAGCAGATTCTGGATGGCAAACTACCGCATGAAGTCCTTCTGAATGAAAAGATTGGTGAAATCAAGGCCCAGATCATTGAACGCGATGGGCAGATTTTGATGGTGAAAGATTGCCCGAAGCATGGCCATTTTGAAGATGTCATGTCGATCGATACGGCCTTTTTCCGCCATCTGGAAGAAGTGTTCCCGGGGCGCGACATTCGCGCGCACAACGATAAAGACCTGCACGACCATGGTACTTCGACCATCACGCACGGCCGTGGATCGGTCCTGACCATCGATCTGACGAATCGATGCAATATGATGTGCGATCCCTGTTTCATGGACGCCAACCAGGTTGGTTTTGTGCATGAGCTGACGTGGGATGAAATCAAGACCATGCTGGACAACGCAATCTCGATCAAGCCGCGCCGCCAGATGTCCGTTCAGTTCTCCGGTGGCGAGCCCACGCTGTCGCCGTACTTTCTGGACGCTGTCGCGTATGCCCGCAAGGTCGGTTACAACTCCGTGCAGGCCGCGACCAACGGGATTGAATTTGCCAAGAGCAAGGAATTTTGCCGCGCCGCCGCGGAAGCGGGTCTGCGTTATGCCTACCTTCAGTTTGATGGCATCGGCAACGCAGCCAATTCGCACCGCAAGGTGGGCAATCTGTTCGATGTGAAACTGCAAGCAATTCACAACCTGCACGAAGCCGGCGTCGATATTGTTCCGGTGACGACCATCATCAACGGGATCAACAACGAGCAGGTCGGTCACATCATTGAGTTTGCGCTCAACAACCCGAAGACCATCAACTTCCTCAGCTTCCAGCCCGTGTCGTTTACCGGACGCGATGAGGACATCAGCGATGAGCGCCGCAAGGCACAGCGTTATACGCTGTCCCACATGGCGCACGATGTGAAGAACCAGACGGGCCTGGGCGAGCCTACCCGCGACTGGTTCCCGATCAGCTTTATGAGCACTTTTTCGGATTGGGCCGATCTGGTGCATGGACCGAACAACGACTGGGGCCAACTTTCCTGCGGCTGCCATCCCAATTGCGGCATTGGCATGGCGCTGATGATCGATAAGGAAACCAAAGAAGCGGTGCCAGTCACCGCATTTCTCAATGCAGACCGTCTTGCCAAGGACATAGCTAAAATCAACGATGCGGCCCGCGGCAAATTTCTCTCGATCCTGGGTGTTACGCTGGCGCTGTTGCGCAACTACAATCCGTCGAAATCTCCGACCCACTTCAGCATTCTGGATATGTTGCAGAAGTTCGATAAATGTTTTAACGCAACCGGACACGATTATGGCAAAGTCACTGGCGACCGCACCATGGAAGACATCAAGAAGCGCCGCGCCGACCGCTGGAACTTCCTGTTTATTGCAGGCATGTGGTTCCAGGACCTGTTCAATTACGACTTCCGCCGCACTGAGCAGTGCATCATTCCTTACGCGACGCAGGAAGGCGAAATCAGCTTCTGCGCCTACAACACCGGCGTTGGCTGGCGGAACATCATTGAGAAGATGCACATGACGGCCACGCTCACCAGATGGTATGAAGAGCATGGCCGGCACGAAATCTTCGCGGGTGGCCGTAAAGTCGGCATGTTGGACACGCAGAACAAGCTGGTGCTGAACGATGAGCATGTACATGCGGCTGCCAACGATACGCTGGACAAGCTGGGTATTGCCAAGAACTCGCGCGAGGAAAAGATCCGCGCCCGTGACGGCAAGATCAAGCAGGAGGCGGAGAACGCGCAGATGGCCCGCCTCTATCGCGAGCATGTTCTGGGTGAAAAGCCGAAGGACAACTTCATCGCGATTGATTCTTTGATCGCTTCCGCGCCAAAAGCCACAGAAGCCACGAAGTTCGAAAAAGAAGAAACGGTCATGGGCGACTAGCCTCTGTTGTCGTTCTTCTGAAATGCTTGTTTTGTAGAGGCCGCCCAAAAATGGCGGCCTCTTACGTTGGCGCGCGCACTCGTATCGGAAAACCTGTAATCCTTCCGTAGCGCATTTTTACAGTTGCTGTATAGCGAAAGCCGTCATCCTGAGCGTAGCGAAGGACCTCTGTATTGCGGAGGAAAGCCAATGCAGAGATCCTTCGCTACGCTCAGGATGACGAACCGTCTTGTATCCGCACTCTACACCAACTGGAGAAATGCTTTAGAAGCTTTGCTCCAGTCGCATTTGAAGCCGAATATATTTCTTCCTCTTCAGCGGTTCATGGCGGCGCGTAGAATCTCAGCTATGGAGCCGGTAACACTTACAGATCGGCAGATGCAGTCCTTCCGCGCGGAATTGCTGTCATGGTTTGCACAGAGCGCGAGAGACCTGCCGTGGCGCCGGACGCATGATCCATATTGCATCTGGGTTTCAGAGGTGATGTTGCAGCAGACGCGGGTGGCCGCCGTCATTGATCGCTATACGCAGTTCATCCACAAATTCCCATCCCTGGTATCTCTTGCGCTGGCGAATGAAGCCGATGTACTGACGTTATGGAGCGGATTGGGATACTATCGCCGCGCCAGAATGCTGCATAGCGCAGCGCAATTGCTTGTGCGCGAACATGGTGGCTCCCTGCCTAAATCCTCCGCCGAATTGCGTCGTCTGCCTGGTATTGGCGACTATACGGCGGCAGCCATCGCCAGTATTGCGCATGGTGAGTCGGTGGCCGTGGTCGATGGCAATGTGGAGCGCGTGATGCTGCGACTGACTGGGGCCGAGGTCGGCGATAAACATTTGTCGGCAACAGGATTGAAAGAGATTGCCAGCCGGTTCCTGGCGCCAGACGCGCCTGGCGCGTTTAATCAGGCCATGATGGAGCTTGGCGCGACCGTTTGTTTGCCTCGCGCTCCTCTTTGTGCCAGTTGCCCGGTACAGGCGCATTGCCGCACGCGTGGCGAGCATACCGCCCGCCCGCGCAAGCAAATGCTCAGTAAAAAGATAAATTATGCGCTGGTGAGGAAGTCACTGGAAGGCAACGGGAATTCCACAGCGGTCTTGCTGGCGAGACGTCCACCCAGCGCGTCGCAGATGCCAGGAATGTGGGAACTGCCCGGGCTGCCCGCTAAGGGAGAAGATGGAAATGAGCCCATTTTGCGGGTCCGGCATTCCGTCACGAATACAAACTACTATGTTGGCGTGTACGCCATGGATGCAAATAACGCTTCGCAGTTGGCAGGGTCTTTGTCCCATGCCTGGATATCCAGCAAAAAACTGCACGAAATTCCCTTGACGGGACTGGCAAGAAAGATTCTCATGCGCTTGGATGTGCTCGCGAAGCCCCGCCAGGTCCGCAGTGGAAAAGCGCTGCCCGGTTCGCCAAGTATATTTATTTAACGGAAATGCGGCGCGCTTCGGCGTATCCTGCTCAGGAGTCTCCTGCGAGCGGCAACTCTGCATTGCATGAGGGAGAGGTAAGCCATGCGTTCCCATCGATCGGATACAGGCAAGATAAATTCGGTATTTAAGTCGATCGGTGAATGGATTGCAGGACTTATCGCAGCACTCGCTCTGCTGCCCCTTGCCGCTTGTCCGGTCGGCTGGGCGCAACAGACCTCGACTCCAGGATTGCATCATCGCTCAGACAGTGACGGCACGCGCGCAGCACAGAAATCGCCCCAGAAGGCTGCTCCCACGCAGCCGTCCACTCTGCCGCAGGACGTTTCGGGTCCCTACGACTTCGACCATCTCAATGAATCCATTGAGATCGACATCGACCACAATAAACTGAGTGGATATATTTCCCGGTTGGGCGATAGATCG
>JAKAYS010000192.1 GCA_021826695.1 Acidobacteriota bacterium
GCCGCCTCCAGCCGGGAGTTGCGCCAGCTTCGACGCCGCATGCAGATTGTGTTTCAGGACCCTTACGCGGCGTTGAACCCGCGCATGCGCGTAGAAGAGATTGTCGGCGAACCACTCGCCATTTATCAGGCAACAGGGGCCGATGGACGAAACGCGCGCCGCGCGCAAATTCTCGATGCGCTAGAAACCGTCGGCCTGGACGCCTCGGCGCTTCCGCGCTATCCGCATGAATTTTCCGGCGGTCAGCGGCAACGCATCAATCTTGCGCGCGCTCTGATTCTTCATCCGGACCTGGTTGTGCTCGACGAGCCAACCTCCGCGCTCGATGTCAGTGTTTCCGCGCAGATCATGCAGTTGCTGCGCGATTTGCAAAGCAGCCTGCATCTGACATATCTGTTCATCACGCACTCCATGCCGCTGGTGCGCTACATGGCGGATGAAATACTTGTGATGCATAACGGGCGCGTGGTGGAGCAGGGCGGCTGGCGGCGGATTTGCGAGCATCCACAGTCGGAATATACGCAGGCGTTGCTGGCGGCCACGCCCGATCTTCCGCCCGCGGCGTAGATCGATGCCATGCTCGTCGATTGACCGCGAAAGCCGCGAAAACGAGTTCTACACGCAAAAAAACGGCACTACACTGGCCCCTGGATGACTGAAGCGTCGAATCGGCTAAGTGCATTCTGTGAATAGCTGATAAAAGCTTGGCCTCCAGTGCAGGCGTACGGTCTGTTTTGTGATATTTTGAAGCGGGTGGCAACGTGCCGCCTCACCGACCGGAGGAACACAAATTGGGCAAAACGATGGTCCCGAAACGCCTGTTTTTTACCAAGGGCGTCGGGAAGCATAAAGAACGTCTCACATCATTCGAGCTGGCTCTTCGCGATGCCGGAATCGCCGCACAAAACCTGGTGCGCGTCTCGTCGATTTTTCCCCCACAAGCAAAATTGATTCCACGCAAAGAAGGATTGAAGTATCTGCATCCGGGAGAAGTTGTCTTCGCCGTCGTCGCGGAAAACACCTCGCGCGAACCGCACCGGCTGATCGCATCCAGCATCGGCGTTGCTATTCCCTCGGACCGCAATATGTACGGCTATCTGAGCGAACATCATAGCTTTGGAGAGACAGAAGATCAGGCGGGCGACTATGCGGAAGAACTTGCGGCTGAAATGCTCGCCACCACGCTGAATGTCGAGTTCGATCCCGACACTAGCTGGGATGAGAAAAAAGAAATCTATCGCATCTCGAACAAGATCGTACGCACGGCCAATGTCACGCAATCCGCAGTTGGCAATAAACATGGCCTGTGGACAACGACCATTGCCGCCGCGATTTTGATCTTTGAATAACGTTTCGTGGGCATGCTACAAGGTTCGTTATGCTATCTTAATAGTGGTCAGTTCAATCTGACCACTGGCCTTTTATGAAAGCCAAAAATGCAGCGCCGATTCCCGCCACCCAGTTCAAAGCGCAGTGCCTTGCTATCCTCGACACTGTGCAGCGCAAACGAACCACGGTCATCATCTCCAAGCACGGTAAGCCCGTCGCTAAACTGGTTCCAATGGACACTGATCCGGTGCCTTCCCTCTATGGCTCGATGAAAGGCACGGTTCGCGAAATTGGGGACATTGTGTCTCCGATAGAAGATGAGTGGAATGCCGCAAAGGACTGATCGTTCTCGAGGAGTCCTGCTGGACACGCATATCTGGATTCAACTGCAATCCGGTTCCCCGACGTTGTCGAAGGCAGCTCTAAACGCCATCGACAGCGCCACACCCAGCCGATCCGTTTACGTCCCTTTAATTTCTGTATGGGAAGTTGCCATGCTGACAGCCAAAAGACGTCTCCAATTTGACCGGCCAGTACGGCAGTGGGTGGAGGAAGCGCTTGAGAAACCAGGCCTCCAGCTTCTGCCATTCACAACAAACATTGCCATCGAAGCCGCTCTGTTGCCGGAACCGATGCACAAAGATCCGGCGGACCGCATGATTGTCGCATCCGCCTTGAGCGAGCGATTCACCCTGATCACCGCAGATAAACCGATGCTCTTCTTTGCCAGAAGTATCGGGCTGGAGTGCATTCAAGGATGACCATGGCCGCCAATTTCCGCATCGCGTTGGTGCAGATGTCCTGCTCCGCCGACCCCGATGCCAACCTCGACAAAGCTGCCGAGCGCGTTCGCGATGCGGCGCGGGCCGGCGCCAACGTTGTGTGCCTGCCAGAGTTGTTTCGCGCGCAGTATTTTTGCCAGCGCGAAGACCACTCGTTGTTCGATCTGGCGGAGTCGATTCCCGGACCGTCAACAGAGAAACTGTCACGCATTGCGCGCGAGGAAAAAGTCGCTGTCATTGCTTCCCTGTTTGAGCGGCGCGCAGCAGGGCTGTACCACAACACCGCTGCCATTCTTGAGGACGATGGCTCTCTGGCAGGTTTGTATCGCAAGATGCATATTCCGGACGATCCGCTCTATTACGAAAAGTTTTATTTCACTCCGGGCGATCTCGGCTTCCGCAACTTTCCGCTCCACGCGGGCAACGTTGGCGTGCTCATCTGCTGGGACCAGTGGTATCCCGAAGGCGCGCGCATCACGGCGCTGCAAGGTGCCGAGGCGATCTTCTATCCGACAGCGATTGGCTGGCATCCGGCGGAAAAGGCCGTGTACGGCGAGGCGCAATACAGCGCGTGGCAAACCATCCAGCGCTCGCACGCAATCGCAAACGGCGTGTATGTGGCAGCGGTCAACCGCGTTGGGCATGAGCATGGCGACGTGCGCGGCAATCGCGTAGAAGGCGCGGGCCTCGAATTCTGGGGCGGATCGTTTTTGGCCGATCCATTTGGACGCGTCATCGCACAGGCTGCGCACGACAAGGAGGACATTCTCATCGGCGAGATCGACTTACGCCTGATCGAAGACACGCGCCGCAACTGGCCTTTCCTGCGCGACCGCCGCATCGACGCCTACCAGCCCATCACGCAGCGTTTTCTAGATGAATCCTAACGCCATGGGCAGGTCAATCCAGACACAAGAATCTCCTCGCTCTCAAGGTCTGCGCATGCCCGCGGAGTGGGAGCAGCACGCCACCACATGGATTGCGTGGCCGCACAATCCTGAGGACTGGCCCGGAAAATTTCAACCAATTCCGTGGGTCTACGGCGACATCGTGCGCCACCTGGCGCGGGTCGAAGATGTGCAAATCCTGGTCGACGATGCCGCTGCCGAAAAACGCGCGCGCAATGTTCTGCGCCGCTGCGGGGCCGCCCTAGCGCGTATTCGCTTCCACCATTGGCCGACGGACCGCGTATGGCTGCGCGACTCCGGCCCCATTTTTTTGACCCCTGAATCGCGAAGCGCCACAGCCCCGCCGCTTGCGCTGATTGACTGGAAATTCAACGCCTGGGCCAAATATGACAACTGGCGGCACGACGATAAAATTCCCACGCATATCGCCGAACTACTCGCGCTGCCAACGTGGAGGCCAGAAATCCAACTTGCAGACGGCTCCCTGCATCGCATCGTGCTCGAAGGTGGCAGCATCGATGTCAATGGCGCAGGCGCGTTGTTGACGACGGAAGAGTGCCTGCTCAGCGAAGTCCAGCAGCGCAATCCGGGCGTCTCTCGTGAACAACTGGAGCATTGTTTCCACGATTATCTCGGCATCGACCAAACGATCTGGCTCCATCGCGGTATCGCTGGCGACGACACGCACGGACACGTCGATGATATTGCGCGCTTCGTCGATACGCACACCATTGTGGCTGCCGTCGAGTCGGACCGTGGCGATGAAAATTATGCCCCGCTCCAGGAAAATCTCGATCGGCTGCGCGCATCACTGTCTCTCGATGGCAAACCCTGGCGCATTGTGGAGTTGCCGCTTCCCTCTCCCGTCGTCTTTGAAGGCCAGCGCCTGCCCGCAAGCTATGCGAATTTCTATATTTCCAACGGCCTGGTGTTGGTTCCCACATTCAACGACGCGAATGACCGCGTTGCGCTGAATACGCTCGCGGATTTATTTCCGCGCCACACCATCGTCGGCATCCATAGCGGAGACTTCATCTGGGGACTCGGTGCCATGCATTGCATGACGCAGCAGCAACCGGCGGTCCGTTCTTTTTGATGCAAATTCAAATGCCGTAATGGAAGCGGCCCTATCGCGCGGCAGGTGCGCCTCTGCCCATATTTCCAGCGTTGTGTGCAACACGCTGCAACATTGCCAGTGGAACGGCTGACTTGCTGCGCGACATTTTTTTGTTGGCAGACACAACCTGTTCACGCATTTGCTCAGAGACCTCCGGGAATTTGCGGCCCGCTCTTCCAGCGCGACCCAATCGCGTCCGTAAAATGATCAGAGCGGAAGAATGGATCTGCGAGACGCGCGACTCCACCACGCCAAGCGCCGCGCCAATCTGCTTCATTGTCATTTCCTCCACGTAATACATCGCCAGCACTTTCGCTTCGCGTTCCGGCAACGTGGCCACCACTGCCGCCAGCCGCTCCGACATTTCACTCTTCATGCAGCGGAAGAACGGATCGTCCTCTTCGGCCGTCGCCACGTATGCCAACTCTTCGTCTGTGGAGTTATCCGAACGGCTCTCTTGAAGGCTGCCAATTTCCAGACCTTTGATTTCCCCCAGCAATTCCTGATATTCGCCCAGTATCAGGCCCAGTTCACACGCGACTTCGCTTTCCGTCGGCACGCGGCCAAGTCGGTTCGTCAGTTTCAGAACTGCCTTTTCCATGTTGCGCGCTTTGCGTCGTAAGTCGCGTGGTCCCCAGTCGAGCATGCGCAAGCTGTCGAGAATCGCGCCGCGGATGCGAAACTGCGCATAGCTGCGAAACTGGACATTTTTCCGCGCGTCGAACTTGTTGAAAGCATCGATCAGGCCGACGATGCCGGCGCTCACCAGATCTTCCAGCTCGACATGCTGCGGCAAACGCTCGTGGATGCGCCGCGCCACGAATCGCACCACCGACATATGCTCCAGCAGTATCTGCTCCCGAGCTGCTGGGTCCGGCTGTTTGCTGGCAGCGACACCCGGCGCCGGGTTAAGGTGGTCCGTGAATATTCCTACTTGCTGAAAAACTTCCGGTGACCAGGCAGGAGGCGGGATAAGGCACGTTGCATGGAGATTCACTGCGCTGGATAAGGAGGAGGTAGCCATCGTGTACCTTTCACGGAACTGCCCGAACAGGTCGGTAAAGTCGTCGGCTTCCTGTAGGGCTGTTTTAACCTTTGCGCGAGAAGAACAAGGAAGGCAACGAAAGAAGTTGGTGTTGAACCATGCTTTAAGTCGTTTCGGGACAGGTCGATACAAAAGTTCCGATTTGGGACTCCCGTAAGAACAGAGATCGTGTTGATAACGATTCGGCGCGCCATCCTGTAGCCGCTAGGAGCCTGTCGGGGATAGCGATTTCTGGCGAGGGTTTTAAACTCGCAGCGGATCTTTCGAGTTCCATTTCGCTTGGACCTTGTCCGCCAAGTTGGCGGGTTATTTCAGCGCGGGGAGGCCGAAC
>JAKAYS010000029.1:0-10017 GCA_021826695.1 Acidobacteriota bacterium
ACGATCATGTCCGATATCGAGTTCAACTTCTAAGGGAAAACAGCCATGAGGAGAAAAGTCATGAAATACAAGAAATTTTCGTGGGATATGGCAGGGCGCATGGCAGGGTTGTTGTTAGTGGCGGGTTTACTCGGCACGGCACATGCCCAATACGGAGGTTTTTTTACTGGCAACAAGAAGGACAAGCCAATCGATGTCTCTTCGTATCCGGCAAATATCCAGCAGGGATACAAAGTATTCAAGTATGCGTGTTCCGAATGCCACACCCTGGACCGCAGTTTACGCACTACGCAGACTCCTGCCACGGCCGAGCATTGGGTCCATGTGATGCAAGCCAAGCCAGCGGCAGATTTCGATGATCGGCAGGCAAAGCAAATCATCGACTTCATCAATTACTACCAGTCTCATCTGCCGAAAGACAAATGGTAATCGTCGGGTAGACAAGACCAACAAGAACTTCATGATGGATATCCGTACATGTGGTAAGGAGAGATTGAAATGCACAAGATGATTCTCACGATGGCACTCGCAGCTTGTTCCGTTCCTCTGTTGCTCATCGCTCAGAACGGTAACGTAGTCCTCCCGCAGGACAAGGGACCCGACAAGATCAATGTCTCAACCTATCCGCCGGCGCAACAGAAGGCGTACTCGCTGTTTGTCAGCAAGTGCTCCGCGTGCCATACCATTGCGCGCCCGATCAACACAACCATGACCCAGGGAGAGTGGGAGCGCTACGTAAAGCGCATGATGCACAAGCCAAACTCGGGGATCAGCGACAGTCAGGGAAAAGAGATTTATGAATTCCTGGTGTACGACCAGGTGAACCGCAAGGACAAGAATCCGTCGGCGTTCTATAAGTTTCTGAGCGATGAGGAGATCGAAAAGCTGCGGGCCCAGCAGCAGTAGAGCAACTTCTCAAGGTGCTGTGGAGTTGGCTTCACCCTCCAGCGGACACTGTATCTGTTCGCTGGAGAGCGATTCCAGTCTGCACCGTACGTGGAATGCGTTTTCGGAATACAGTAATTGCAAACTTGTCAGAATGGTGGACGCATGAGTTATTCCGTCACGGTCCCGGACCAGGAATACTTCGATCGGAATATTCCCTGCCGCACTGCCTGCCCCATCCATACGGAATGCGGGCGGTACGTCCAGGCCATCGGGATTTCAAAGGATGAAGAAGCATACCTGCTGGCGCGCGCTCCAAATCCTTTCGCGTATGTGCTGGGGCGGATCTGCGCCCATCCTTGTGAAGACAATTGCCGGCGCGGCAAGATCGACGAACCGATCGCCATCTGCGCGCTGAAGCGCTACGCCACCGATCGCCATAACCTGGGCTACGGACACGATCCAGCACGGAAGAAGTTGCCGCCCGCAACCAAGCGCGGAAAGAAGATCGCCATTGTAGGAGCGGGCGTGTGCGGCCTTACCTGTGCCCATGACCTGGCTCTGCTGGGATACACGGTCGACGTATACGAGTCCGCGCCAGTCCCAGGCGGAATGCTGTATCTGGGCATCCCGCAGTTCCGGCTGCCCCGAGAGATTATCAAGATGGAAGTGGACAACATTCTCGCCATGGGCGTGACGCTGCATACCCGCGTCACCCTGGGGCGCGACATCTCCTTTGCAGATCTGCGGTCGAAGAGCGACGCGGTCTTGCTGGCCACGGGACTCAACAAGGGTCGTGAGTTGAATATCCCTGGCGCGCACCTCGCGGGCGTATACAACGGCATCGACTTCCTGATCAATGTCAACCTCGGCTTCGAGATCGAGCTGGGCAAGCGCGTCGTGGTTGTGGGCGGCGGCAACGTGGCCATCGATGTGGCGCGTGCCGCTGTGCGTCTGGTGCAGGAATCGGTTGAATCAAGTGCGGGCGATGATGATGCCAAGAGCCTGCAGCCCGCCATCGACGCGGCCCGCCTGGCCATGCGCTCCGGCGCTGAACACGTGGACATGGTCAGTCTGGAATCCCGCGCCGAGATGCCCGCATGGAAGGGCGAAGTGGACGAGGCGGAACAAGAAGGCATCACGGTGGACAATGGCTGGGGGCCGAAGGAAATTGTCGGTGAGAATGGCATGGTCACCGGCCTCAAGGTCCGCCGGTGTCTTACTGTCTTCGATGAAAATGGCCGCTTCAATCCTGCATTCAGCGACGAAGAAAAAATTATTCCCTGCGACAGCGTGATCCTTGCCATCGGCCAGCAGGCCGACCTCTCTTTCCTGAGTGGCGAAGAGGGCGTCCAGGTAACGCCGCGAGGAATTCTCAAAATCGACGAGAACCTGATGACCACAGCTCCCGGCGTCTTTGCTGGCGGGGACGTGGCCTTCGGACCGCGTGTCCTGGTGGAGGCTGTGGCGAACGGCCACCGCGCGGCGCGGTCGATTCACGTGTATCTCAGCGGCAAGACTACCAAGACAGTGCTGAGTCGCTTTCGCATTATGCCCGACTGGAAAATGCCGCGTGGATTTCTCACCACGCCAAGGCAGAAGATGCCTGTGCTTGCGGCGAACCGGCGCATTGGGATCGCCGAAGTGGAACTTGGTTTCGGCGAGGAACAGGGCCGCGCCGAGGGGCTTCGCTGTCTCAAGTGCCAGGTGAATACGATCTTCGATGGATCGAAGTGCATCCTCTGCGCCGGTTGTACAGACGTTTGCCCGGAGAGCTGCCTGCGCATGGTCGACCTGACACAGGTCAGCGGCGACGAGCGATACGAAGCCCTGATTCAAAATCGCTATGGAGTGCCGACCGCCGAATTGAAGGCTGGCCAGGCAGGGGCCATCATCAAGAACGAAGAAAAGTGTATTCGCTGCGGGCTGTGCGCGGATCGTTGTCCAACCGGAGCCATCAGCATGGAAGCGCTGGAACAGCAGGAACGGGAAGTCTTTGAATAGGGGATCTCAAGGTATGAATCGTCGAAATTTTCTCAGTTGGGGAACTGCAGGCATGGCCGCGCTTTGTTCGGCGGTCGGGGTAAGTTTGGGGGCGGTGGTCCGCTTCCTGGTTCCGAGCGTCTTTTATGGGCCGCCGCAGTCGTTCAAGATCGGCAACCCTGGGGACTTTCCCTATGGCCCTCCCACATTCCTGGCGGACGAAAAGATCTTCGTGTTCCGCGACCGTGAAAGAGGGTTTGCGGTGGCCAGCGCGGTCTGCACGCACTTGGGATGCACGGTCGCGTACTTCCAGAACGACCGCGATTTCCATTGCCCATGCCACGGCAGCGTGTTTTCTCCAACCGGTGCCGTGCTGCATGGGCCGGCGCCGCGGCCCCTCAACTGGTTTGAGATAACGCTGACGCGCGATGGACAGCTTCGTGTCGACAAAGACAAGACAGTGCCACCGACGTATCGGCTCATGGTGTAACGATGAAATGGATTCGCGAAATCTGGCAATCGATCGTGCGGCGGGACCCGCTGTCCACGGACAAGGGAAAGTCCGAGCTGGTCTTTCTCAACGTGTGGCTGCATATCCATCCGGCCAAAGTGAAGAAAGAGAACCTCAGGTTCAAGTACTCGTTTTACTTGGGCTTCATTACCTTCTTTCTCTTTTTGATTCTGCTGACCACTGGAATCGCGCTGATGTGCTACTACCGGCCCTACCCGCCAGCCGCATACCAGGACATGAAGGACCTCCAGTTTGCCGTCTTTATGGGGTCTTTTCTGCGGAACATGCATCGCTGGGCGGCGCACGCCATGGTGGTCTGTGTCTTTCTGCACATGTGCCGGGTGTTCTATACCGGCTCCTACAAGAAACCGCGCCAGTTCAACTGGGTGGTCGGCGTGATGCTGCTGTTGCTGACGCTTGGACTCTCCTTCACCGGGTATCTGTTGCCATGGGATCAGCTCGCCTACTGGGCGATCACGGTGGGAACGAACATCGGCAGTTACGCTCCCTTGGTCGGCGGCCAACTCCGGGAGTTGTTACTCGGCGGTCATGCTGTTGGCGAGGCAGCGCTGCTGCGTTTTTACGTGCTCCATGTGGCAGTGCTGCCATCGCTCGTGATCCTGCTCACCATTGTTCACTTCTGGCGCGTACGCAAGGACGGCGGACTCTCGCGACCGATCTGGAAGTTGAAGCCACAAAAGACAGAGGCCCTGGTCACCATCGGCGCACCTGCAGCGGTCGCACCGTTGCAAGTGACAGCCGCGTCGAAAGACAAGACGTATGGACTGATGGAAGTCGTCACGGGCAAGCCCATCTTCGAAACGGTGACCCCCGAGGAGGAAAAAGATACGGTGTTCTCGTATCCATACGCCTTTGTCCGCGAGGCGGTGGCCCTGATGGCAACGGTGACAAGCATCATGGCGATTTCGTTGTTTTTCAACGCGCCTCTTGAAGAAATGGCCAACCCGGCGGTAACGCCAAATCCCGCCAAAGCGCCGTGGTATTTTCTCGGGCTGCAGGAACTGGTCAGCCACTCGGCGTTGTTAGGCGGCGTGGTAGTACCCGCCCTGATGGTGGTCGCGCTGATTCTGATCCCTTACATTGACAGGAACCCAAGCCGCCGCCCACGGGAGCGAAAGTGGGCAATCTGGTTGTTTACATTTTTTGTTGTTGCCAACATCATCCTGATCATTGTGGGGACCTTCTTCCGCGGACCGGGTTGGGCGTGGGTGCCACCTTGGGTACACGTTGTTGCGAGGCCAGAATAATGGAGCGTAAACTACAGCAACTCTTCTTCGCACTTAGTCTTCTGGCGCTGGTGCTCATCCTGGTAGCCGAATGGCAGGCCAGCACGCCATCGTGGAAGCCCTATCAGCGAAAGTTTCTGCAACTTGAGGCGCAGGAAGAACCGAACGCCGTCAGCAAGGCCGCCGTTCTGGCCACGCCGCTTGCGATCAATCAGGTGGTCCTCCCTGGCTTGCAGCGCGTGGACCGCTGCACCACATGCCATCTAGGCGTGGAAGACCCCACCATGAAGAATGCGCCAGGGCCTTTCCATTATCATGCCGGCCTGGGACCGCACGTTCCCTCCAAGTTCGGCTGCACCATCTGCCATGGCGGGCAGGGACTGGCCACCGACATGAAGGATGCCCACGGCAACGTGGCCTTCTGGCAAACCCCGCTGCTGCCCGCGGACTACGTCCGCGCTTCCTGCGGTCGATGCCACAAAGAGGGTGATGTACCTGGCGTGCCGGAATTGACCGAGGGACGTCATCTTTTCGAAACCGAGGGCTGCCACGGTTGCCACAAGTTGAACGGAGTGGGTGGAAGCATCGGCCCCGACCTGACAGAGGAAGGCGCGAACCACCGATCTCCGGAATGGCTTGAGCGCCACTTCCTGGCCCCGAACGCGGTCTCGCCCGGCTCGGCGATGCCGAACTTCCACTTCACCAGGGAACAGGCGCGCGCACTTACCTACTACATGCTTTCGCTCACCAGTGGAGATATGGGGAGTTACTATTCCAGCGAGCGGCTGATCCCCAGCCCTGAATATGGTCGGCAATTGTTTGTCGAAAAGGACTGCATCGTCTGCCATGCCATTGGGGGAGTTGGGGCCAAGGTCGGGCCCGATCTGCTCGGCGTGACCAAGCGACACTCGGACGAATGGCTCGACGAGCAACTGGTGAATCCGGAGCTGGTGTATCCCGGAAGTTCCATGCCCAAATACGATCTTGAGAGCAATGCTCGCAAGGCGCTAGTCGCTTTCCTTGCGTCCGCCACTCCAAAGGATGCGCAGGATATCCTGGCAAGCAAGGGCCATGCATTGACTCCTGAAGACGCCGCCATCGAAGCCGGCAAGCAGGACTTCGCGCGGTTTGGATGCGCGGGCTGCCACGGCACAGAACTCCAGGGAGGTGTGGCCAACCCCAACGCCCAGGGCGAACAGGTGCCATCGCTGCTGCACGTCTCCGACGACTACACCAAGGAAGAAGTCATCGGGATCATCCGCGATGGAAGGGTGTCTCCTATGGATAATCCAAAGGGGTCGGCCCCGCCGCTCTACATGCCATCGTGGAAGAACGTGTTGAGCAACGAGGACATCAACCACATCGCGGACTTTCTCTGGTCGAAGCAGCAGAAGAAGGAGAGCTGGTAGCGTTCTGGCTCTCATCTTAGGCCCGTTCTTCCTAGTGGTGCCAGTGGAGACTTGAACCACGGGCTGATAAACCAACCCAACTACTTCAAGTAGGAGATATGAAAATGACTAAGTCTAAGAGGACTATTTTATCGGCCATCGTTTTACTTACCCTGGGATATCTCGCAAGTTTCGCCTGGGCAGGAGATGTGAAAGGAAAGGTCACAGCGCAAGGAATGCCTTCCCCGGAGAACATCGTTGTTTACATCGACAGCGTGCCGGGGAAGACATTCCTGCCGCCTGTGCAGCATGCGATCATGGACCAAGTGCGGATGGAATTCGTCCCGCATGTACTCGTTATTGTGAAGGGAACTACAGTGAATTTTCTGAACGATGATCCAGTTCAACACAACGTCTATTGGTCAGCCATCAATCATGACCGTAAGCTGGCGCACAATATGGGCACCTGGCCGCGAGGGATTGTGAAGTCATTCACCTTCAATGAACTGGGCGACGTTCCATTGCTCTGCAAAGTCCACTCCGAAATGTCCGGCTACATCGTTGTCGTGCCGACTCCCTATTTTGCGCTGACCGACAAGGAAGGCAGCTACACGATCAAGAATGTTCCTCCAGGCCAGTACACGTTGAAGACATGGAGCGAAAAAGCCCAGCCTACGACACAGACGGTGATTGTGAAAGTTGCTGAAGGCACCGCGGTCAAGCCTGCCTGCAACTGCTGCCCTGCGACGCAGGTAACGAACGCCAACTTGACCGTGAAGGAATAAGCGTTGAGCAGTGGAGACCTTTGCATGGATGTTCTCGGCAAAGTTGCAGATATGGACGTGCCAAAATTGAATTTCCGATGTACAAGGTAAAAGTTTGAAATTCAACGTATCGCATAACGTATCGCGCAGTAAACTTCAAGCCGTATTTGCCTACTTCAGACTGCGAAGATAGGCAACGAGAGCATCCGTGTCCGCCGGATCCAGGTCAACGGCAGGCATCCCTCCCTGGATCATCTTGGGACTGAAGTGGTGCAATAGATGGGCCAATTGGTCCGCTGAATATTTTCGATCTATACCGACAAGTGCTGGCGCTGCAGCAGTGCCGGTCCCATTTTCTCCGTGGCAGGCACTGCAGGACTGCGCCTCATAGATAGTTGCGCCCTTGGTCACCAGCGGATTCGAGGTTGCAAGAGATGCGGAAGTTGTGCCCGAAGTAGCCTGCGCCTGAAATGGCTGGCGCATGTAATTGATCTCAGCCTGTTTCTGGAGGGCCAGTTGTGAAGCTACACTGGGGTCTCTTGCATCATCGCGATGGCTAGCCACGCCCAGCGCAACATAGGAACCTATAAAGATGACGAAACTGGCTACGACAACAGGACGACGCCAGGGGCGCCGCTCGCGTCCCCGGTCGAGGAATGGAATCGCGGCGAACAGCAGCGCAAGGAATGCGGGGAAAACGATACCACCAATCAGAGACCAGCGCCCGCTTACAATCTTCAACCACTGAAACATCGGCACGTAATACCACTCGGGGCGCGGTATGTAGCTGGTATCGGCGGGGTTGGCCCTGGGACCAAGATCAATCGGAAGAAAATGCGCCACCAGTGCAAGTGCCAGGACAATGAACAAGCTCGCGGCCATGTCCATCGCCACCTGGCGTGGATAAAATCCCTGCGTGGGCAATTTGGGGGTATAAGGATCTTCCTGAATCGGCCCCGCCGCACCTTTCTTCCGAAACAGAAATATATGCATAGCGATGAAGGCAAACAGCAGCCCCGGTAAGATGAACACATGCAGCACGAAAAAGCGCGATACTGTAAGCGTGCCCATCTGCATGCCGCCACGTAATAACTCCTGCATGGATGGTCCGATCAGAGGTACTTCGCCGATTAAATTTGTGCCGATAGCGGAAGCGAAATACGACTTCTCATCCCATGGCAATAAATAGCCAGTAAATGCCATGCCCAGCATGAGTGCAAGCAGTACGCAGCCGGACAGCCAAAGAAGGTCGCGCCTTCCCTTATAAGATCCATACAGTAGGGTCTGCGAAATGTGAAAGATAAGCAGGATGATGATGGCGCTGGCACCATAGGCATGAACGCTGCGAATAAACAGGCCCGAACTGACGACCTTGGATATATAAGCTACGGTCGTGTGCGCATGGTCCGAGGAAGGCACATAGTAAAGCGTCAGGAAAATTCCAGTAACGATCTGCGAGAGAAAAAGATACAGGAGCCCTGAACCGAAGATATAGGCCCATCGCGCACCCCCAGGAATCGGTTCGTCGAGCGCTTCATGCAGTAGGGAACGGATGCCCGTGCGACGGTCCAGCCACTTGACCCAGGCTGGATCGGCCTTCGCGGTTTCCGATGTTGCAGGATGCTTTGTGTTAGACATAGTTCCTCACAGTTTCAGGCCATCGGTTCTTTGTCGGCAACTTGCTCGCGGAAGTACTCGAAACGGACTTTAAGCATGCCGTTTTCCACTTTAGTTTGCAGCGAATCCATCGCGCGGAGCGGCGGTCCGTGGACGAGCGCGCCCGTCTCCGTGAAGATACCTCCATGACACGGGCAGACGAACTGGTTCTGCTTGTCGACCCATCTCACGGTGCACCCGAGATGCGGGCATACGGACGACAGGACCTTCAATTTACCCGCTCCCAGAGGAACAACATAGACCGCGTTCTGTGCAAAAGAACTGCGCCAGCCATCCACTCGCTCGACGTGGATGGTGCGTGTCACAGGGGCGGTGAGCGAAGTGAATTCATCCATCTTGCCAACGTCGGACCATGAAGTCCCGCCCGCAGTGGCCCGTAGCGGATAGGTGGCAAAGCGTATCAGCGGAACGGCCAGCGTTGCACTGACCACCCCTCCGACTATGGCAAACAAAGCACCGAGAAACGATCGGCGTTCATGCATAGGAGCACTTCGCTGCTCCGGAAGTTGGGATGAAGTAGACATCAATTTTCTCCTGTGTTCATCTGGATTACTTCTGTAGTTCGCGAATATATTGCACTAACTCTTTAATCTGGTCCGCACTGAGTCGCTTGCCATAAGCAGGCATCGTCTTGCGTCCATCCGCAATCACCTGTTTTATTTGTACATCGGTAAGGCCCTTTACTTTCACGCCGCGAAAATCAGGCGCACCAAAATGCTCCCCGGCTGGGGTGTTGCCGCTGCCATCTATTCCATGGCACATCGCGCAATTCGACCTGAAGGTAGTTTCTCCGCTATTGCTTTGGGCAAGTACAGCAGCAGTCGCAAAGAACAGAAACAATAGAGTAACTGGCACGCTTTTGTATCGATTCATCATAAATTGTCCTTTGACTCAATGAAATGTCGATGCAGGCACTGTCGATATTTTGACCGATACTTTTCCTCTAGAAAGAAGTGTCAAGAATCTGGCCTCGGGACAATTTGCTGCCAACACTTGCAAGGGAAGCGATTTTACAACCGTTGCCGACGCCGATGGCATGGCGCAGCGACACACATCGCAAAATAGAACTACTGTTTTTCCCGCAAAGCTGGCAGCCTTGTCCGTTGGCGCCGTTGTCATGCCGAACTGGTTCACGGCTGCTTCTCTTTCGGCAGGTGCGACTGATAATAGTTGATAAAATCGATGATCTCCGTTACCTGCTTATCGTTGAAATCCGCTGCCGGCAGTGCTTGCATCTGTAGGACCCAGTAGCTGGCCATAGCTGGGGTCTGCGTGGTGCGCAATCCACGGGCCATAGTGTGGCATTCGGAACACGCATACTTGAATACTTTGTATCCCTGCTGTACATTGGCCGGGTACGAAGAGACATCGATCGGCTTGTCCTTCTTGTTTCCGTTGAAGAAGCCCCCAAACTGGGCATGTGCTGTGCCAACTAAGCTGATCAGTAGCAGCAGTCCCGCCACACGCTTTGCCATACTCCTCAAAAACTCTCGATGTTGCATGACTTTTCTCCTCATGGCTGTTTTCCCTTAGAAGTTGAACTCGATATCGGACATGATCGT
>JAKAYS010000029.1:10027-25362 GCA_021826695.1 Acidobacteriota bacterium
CGACTGGAGCTGCCCACGCCCGCGATTGGGTCCCGGCCATGGAGATTGCTGTACGAAAGTCGTCCGATAATGTTGCCCGAGGGAGTGAATGCCCGCTCCAAGCCGAAGCTGGGCTGCTCCTGGCTGACACCGCCGATGCCTCCGACGATGTGCTGGTTCAGCCGGTCGTAGCGCACGATAGCTGCCGTGCCGCGGACGATGTAATAATCCAGCTCGCCGTAATAGTCCTTGGAAATGAAGCTGCTGGCGGGTCCAGGCTGGCTGATTTCGTAGCCATCATGGTCGTACATAAAGCCACCCAGAATGTCGAGCCTGTTGTGAAATGCCATGTAGTTGCCAAAAATTCCATTCCTGCGGACCACCGGATAGAAGGTGAACTGGTTTGGAGCGCCAGAATTCTGTATCTGGTTCTTTTTCCCGTAGTAGCTCAGGAAAGAGACGCCGCTCTCCGGCGCATACCACCAATCGATATCCGCATAGAGGTCCTTGGCGTTTCTGGCATCCGGGCCAGTGATCGTGCTGCCGTCCGCATGGTCTCCGTTGCTCACGCTCAACGATGCGCCCAGGATTTGCTTATATCCCGGGAGCGTCCAGGTATATCCAGCGCGAAGTCCTACCAAATGCTGATCCAGAACAAAGTTGTCTGGATCGGTGTACTCCCACATCAGGGGCGCAGCGGGTAAAAGGCTTTCCGTGTTTGCGGCCGTAGTTCCATTGGCGCCCATCACATGCATGTCGCCGCCCTGAACATACCAACTGCTGCTTGCCGTGCCGCCGACATATCCGAAGTATCCGACCGCGACGCTCGGATTGGTATCTCCACCAGCAATCAGATTGATCTGCGAATAGTAGAAGAAATTCGTATCCGGGACCCAGCCGCTCATGTACGCATTCCAGGTACCCACCTGGAAGGAGGATGTGGAGGTCGGGGTGGTGCCATCCTGGGTATTTCGCTGCACCGCAAAGTCGAAATCCGCCACTGCAAAGGCCGCGTTATTGCCCAGCGTCCACATCGGCTCCAGTTTGACGAGGTCGGAGATATGCGGCGAGAGTTTCCCCTTCTGGAGTGCAGGCGGCAGATGGAAACCCAGCCGCTTGAACATATAGCCCTCCTCGTTCAGTTGGGGCTCGATCGTATGGCATGCATAGCAGCGCAGATTGTAACGGCGCGCATAGGCTGGAATGGCTGCGGCTGGCTGCGGCCCCACCTTCGGTGCAAAAAGCAGCAGAAAGGTAAAGGCAAGCAACAATACGGGACCCATCGGAAATGGCTGGGTGCGTCCATTCATATTTTGTGAAGTCATAGCTAACATCCTCCATGTTCAGCGACGAAATATTCTGCCGGTAGATGTAAGCATAGGAGTAACACCGCATTTCTTCTGTAGTGGGCAATACTGCTATTTGTAATGTGCATCACTATTCGAATTAGGAATGACAGTCATCACATCCTAAAAGGCACGATGCTCCATATTGTGGCAAGTATGGAGTGTCATCTCAGTGGAGGGCGATGCGGTGCAGCTGGCCACAGGGTGGGAAACGGCATTGCCAGAGGGAATAGCGGTCCTTGGGCTCGCCGACCATGGACCGATTGCCGTAGGAAACGATCTACGAACAGAGCTTCCGCACATCTGCGCGCCGGGCGATGTCAATGGCCGCAGCATGTTGTTCCATTCGGCAGTGCAGCAAAGCCGGATCGCCGCGCACAACATTTTTGGGGTGCAGCAGAGATCGACTGCGGAAACACTGGCCGGCGTTCCATTTCCGCATCCAATGATTGCAGAGGGTATCGATCGTGCTGCCCGGATTTCTGTCCGTGACTGGATCGCACTGGAATCTTCAAACCATTTCATGATTTGAAAGTCTAAAAACCAGTCGGATCTCGGCGCGAAGAGTGAATCAGCCTGCTTTCGCACAAGCAGCCATTTGGTAAAGTAGTTCATAAACTTTATGACTAAGACTTCGGTAAAATCTTCGAAAAAAGACGCTCCATCGAAATATCCGCTTGCGGCAGAAGAAATGCGAAAGATGGATGCCTACTGGCGCGCCTGCAATTACCTTTGCGTTGGAATGCTGTATCTGCGAGAGAACCCGCTTCTTAAAGATCCGTTGCAGGCGGAGCATATCAAGCACCGCCTGCTCGGTCACTGGGGATCGGACCCGGGCCAGACATTTACCTGGGTGCATCTAAACCGTCTCATCAAGAAATACGACCTGAACATGATCTACATTTCGGGGCCCGGCCATGGCGCGCCAGCAACTCTCTCGAATGCCTATTTAGAGGGGACCTATTCCGAGGTCTATCCCGACAAGAGCCAGGATGAAGAAGGGCTTCTGAAATTCTTCCGCCAGTTTTCTTTCCCCGGCGGCATCGGCAGCCATTGCACTCCGGAAACGCCCGGCTCCATGCATGAGGGCGGGGAACTTGGCTACAGCATCGCGCACGCGTTTGGGGCTGCCTTCGACAATCCCGATCTGATCGCCACAGTCGTCGTGGGAGATGGAGAAGCGGAAACCGGCCCATTGGCCACGTCCTGGCATTCCAATAAATTCCTGAATCCTGTTCGCGATGGCGCGGTGCTTCCGGTCCTGCATTTGAATGGCTACAAGATCGCAAATCCTACGGTCCTTGCTCGGATATCCCCTGAAGAACTCGAGCAGCTTTTCAAAGGCTATGGTTGGACTCCGTACCTGGTCGAAGGAGACGATCCTGCCATCATGCATCAAAAGATGGCATCCACGTTGGAGCATTGCATTCAGGAGATCCGTTCCATCCAGAAACATGCCCGCAGCACGAATACAGCGGAACGGCCTCGATGGCCAATGGTGATCCTGAAGAGCCCGAAAGGCTGGACCGGCCCGAGGGAGTTAGACGGGCACAAAGTGGAGGGGTTCTGGCGCGCGCACCAGGTCCCGATCCCCGATGTAACTACCAATCCTGCACACCTGCGCTTGCTGGAAGAGTGGATGCGCAGCTACAAACCGGAGGAGCTGTTTGATGAGAGTGGCAAGCTGGTTCCCGAATTGAAGGAGTTAGCGCCGCAAGGCGATCGCCGCCTAAGTGCGAACCCTAACGCGAACGGCGGGCTACTGCGCAAAGCGTTGAGACTGCCTGATTTTCGCGACTTCAGCGTCACGGTGACGAAACCGGGAACGTCCGAAGTTCCTCCCACTGAAATTCTTGCTCATTTTCTTGCGGAAACCATGCGAAGGAATATGGACAGTTTTCGCGTCTTCGGGCCGGACGAAACAGCCTCGAACCGGCTACAGGCAATCTACGAGGCCAGCAAAAAAACATGGCTTGCAGAATTCAAGCCCGAGGACCAGGATGGGGGCGAGCTTTCCCCGGATGGACGAGTCATGGAAATGCTCAGCGAGACCACGCTGGAAGGCTGGTTCGAGGGGTACGTGCTGACCGGACGGCACGGGTTGTTCTCCACCTATGAATCCTTCGTGCATGTGATTGACTCCATGTTCAATCAACATGCCAAGTGGCTGGAGAAGTCGAAGCGGGAGGTGAAGTGGCGCGTCCCTATTTCTTCGCTCAACCTATTGATCACCTCGCTGGTCTGGCGCCAGGACCACAACGGCTTCACGCATCAGGACCCCGGCTTTCTGGATGTTGTCACCAATAAGAGCGCGGAGGTCACGCGCATCTATTTGCCACCCGACGCCAATTGTCTACTGAGCGTTGCGGATCATTGTTTGCGCAGCACCGATTACATCAACGTGATCGTGGCCGACAAGCAGCCTCACCTGCAGTACCTCGATATAGATACAGCCGTCAGGCATTGCAGCAAGGGGATCGGCATCTGGAACTGGGCCAGTAACGATCAAGGAGAAGATCCGGACGTGGTGATGGCCTGCGCCGGAGACATTGCGACCATGGAGTCTCTCGTTGCGGTGGCCATCCTGCGCAAACGGTTCCCCGATCTGAAAATCCGCTTCGTCAACGTGGTCGATCTATTCAAACTGGAGCCGGATACGGAACATCCGCACGGACTGTCCGACCGGGATTTCGATTCTCTGTTTACCCAGAACAAACCGGTCATCTTCAACTTCCATGGCTATCCATCGCTGATCCATAAGCTCACCTATCGAAGGACCAACCATGAGAACATTCATGTGCGCGGCTACAAAGAAAAAGGAAACATCAATACTCCTCTGGAACTCGCCATTCTCAATCAGGTTGACCGGTTCAACTTGTCGATCGATGCGATTGACCGCGTGCCAAAACTTTGCGCGGCTGGCGCCCACACCAAGGAGTGGCTGAAAGACCAGATTACCGACGCTATTCGCTATGCCCATGAAAATGGGATCGACCGGGAGGACATTCGCGATTGGAAGTGGCCATTCTGATGGAAGCCTCTTCGTGACGCCGCGCTTATCGATTCTCGTATTGAACGGCGGCTCCTCGTCGATCAAATTCTCCATCTATGAATCGGCGGAGGCACTTACGTTGCTTTACGATGGCGAAGCAAGCGGCATTGGAACGCCGAAGGCGCGGCTTGATTTTTACGCCATCAACGATGAAGTGCGTCAACAACAAATATGTGAATCTACGCCACAAGAACTCGGCTCGTTCCGCGATGCCGTCCGGAAGATCGCAGCCATCTTGGACCAACCTGGTGTGCCAAGGCCGTGTGCAATCGGCCATCGCGTGGTCCACTCCGGCCCGAAGCTGACCGCACACCAACGCATTACGACTGAAGTATTGGCCGATATCGAACAGGCAACTTCATTCGCGCCACTGCATGAGCCAATCGCACTCGAAATCATTCACCAAGCTGTGCAGCACTTTCCTGGAGTGGAAAATTACGCGTGCTTCGACACAGTCTTCCACCAAAACATGCCCGAGGTTGCGTCGACCTATCCTCTGCCGAAGGAAATTCGCGAGCAAGGCGTCCGCCGCTATGGATTTCATGGCCTCTCCTGCGAGTCGATCCTTCGACAGTTCGAGGATGGGCGGGTTCCCAACCTATCTCCCTCAGCCAAGGTTCCAGGTCGTCTTATCATCGCCCATCTTGGCAGCGGGGCCAGTGTAACTGCCGTGCGCGATGGGAAATCCATCGACAATACCATGGGCCTGACGCCTTGCGGTGGAATCCTCATGGGCACTCGACCCGGAGATCTCGATCCAGGTCTGATCTTTTATTTATTGCGTATGCAGGTGGCCAGAGCAACCAATCCAACAGATGCCATCGAGCAGATGCTGAACAAGCGCTCTGGAATGCTTGCGCTCTCTGGCCTTTCCAATGACATGCGCATATTGCGAGATGCCGCGGCCGACGGAAATTCGCAGGCTGTCCTTGCTGTCGAAGCGTTTGTTTTGAGTGTCAAAAAAGCGATAGGAGGTTTCATTGCACTGATGTGTGGCGTGGACGCCATTGTCTTCACCGGCGGTATTGGCGAACATGACGCACTTACGCGTTCTCAAATCTGTGCTGGACTGGAGGCGTTCGGCATCATCATCGATCCGCAGAAAAACGAAGTCACGCAGCCCGGAGCTCGACGTGTCAGCCGACAAAAATCCAGCACTGCCGTCTATGTGCTTCCCGCAGAGGAAGATCGGATGATTGCTGCCCATGTTGCACGCATGTTGCCCGCGCTCTAAAAAAATGCAATAGCAGTTGCATTGCTGCATTGAATCCTATGCGTTTGCGAGCTATCGGATATCATCCACCGGCGAATGAATGTAGAGAGGTGTATCCATATGTCGCAAATGTCGCAAGGACTTACCACTACAGAAGCAGAGCAGCATGGGCGCTGATGCACGGGCCGAGCGTTCTTTTTCCCGATGAACCGACTTCCGGCGTCGGCCCCATGGCCCGGCGCGAATTCTGGAATGGTTGGCCCCGAGCTATTTGGCGGTTGTCCCCTGGGCAGGAACAGTCTTCTGCGCAAAGGAACGACAATAGAGAACCAAGCCCCATAGTTCTTCGGTTTTTGCTCGGTCTCCTTCCGCAGGCATCTTCCCTTTTCCATCCTTGATGGAGTTAAAAAGCTCTTCGTCCGTCTTGTTTTTCAAGGTGGCTGGATCGGTGAAGTCAGGCACCGTCAGTGCTATGTCTTTGGCCAAATCGCCTTTGCCATCCCCTTTCACTCCATGGCAAGCGGCGCAGTCATAGCCATAGATCATCCTGGCACGGGCGGTGGATTCAGGCGTCGGCTTCACTGGATTTTTCTGCTGTGTTTGGGTGGAGGAAACAACATGCGCGGCAGATGAAGCAGCTTGGGATGCGATTGGTTCCTGCCGCACCCATGCCGTATTCGCGCAGAACACGAGAGCTGCTACGATGAGGCCTAACTTTAACATGACACCTCCTAATTACTTTTCAAAGATTGAAGGTTGACTCCACGAAGCAGTTCTTATCGCTAAGTCTGCAACCCAGAGAAAGAGATGAAAGCGATCATTTTTTTGGCTGACCCGATTGACTGACAATCCATGATCGGCCAGAAATCTCAGCGCATCCATCTCTTTATGGCGATCCAACAATCTGGATGCACGCACCCCCTACAACCTTGAAAGCGAGAAACACAGAATACTACCACTTCCATTGGGTATACGCTGTGATGCGCGAAACGTAGGTTGGTACGAGCGAAGGCATGAGCCGATCGCTCTTCTGGGTCATTCCATGCCTTCGATCTCCTCGACCACACTGGAAACGATGAATGCTGAACTGTAGCTGCGACATAGAGTAAAAATGGCCACTGCGGCCCTTCAATAACAGTTTGAGGCCCTCACAGCAGCGAATGATGGAGATCACGGTTTTGCCATGGAATCCATCGTACAGTCGAGCGTTGGTCATCGCAGTGGATAGATCATTCCTTCTTGACAGAAGCTTTCACCCTTGTCGATGGGACGTTTTCGCATTCAGTGCGGCACTGGAGCTTATACCAACCCGATCGGAGATTGCTTGATTTTCTTACAGTCGGAAACTTGAGAATACAGAAAGGGAAACAATGAGAGGAATATGGATAGCTCGGTTGGAGAAGCTGGGGACAAAAGTCTTACTTTGCGTCTTTACGATTGCGGTCATATTGGGATGGCCGACCATGTCGTGGGCCACGAACGGGTATCAATTGATTGGGGTTGGGCAATGCTCCATGGGTATGGGCGGGGCAGTGGTCGCCGCTCCCTGCGATCCTATGGTCGCCATCAACAACCCTGCAGGCATGGCTTGGATCCCGGCACAAACGGCCTTTTCGGGGGAGATATTCAATCCTGAGCGGCGCACGAACTTCGGTTTTGGAGATGTAGGGAGCCACACGAACGTCTATGCCATTCCAGCCCTTGGCTGGTCGGCGCCGGCCTTTCGTCCGAACCTCTATTTTGGTGGCGGCATCTTCGGCACTTCCGGACTGGGCGTGAATTATTTGCAACCCAATACCCCACTGGGAACCATTCAGGCATTCAGCAGTATCGATTTTATGCAAATGGCGCCGGCTGTGGCTTTCAAGCTGGATGACAAGTTCAGCGTTGGCATCGCTCTGGATGTCGCCGCCGAGCAGGTCTCTTTTAACCAGACCTTTGGGGGCCAGGGCCTCAACCTCACCAGTCCAACCTGGGCCTATGGCGTGGGGGCCACGCTAGGGGGCATGTATAAGGTGAACAAAAAGGTCAACCTGGGCGCGTCCTACAAGTCCGAGATGAAGTTCACAAGCCTGTTCTGGCAGGAGAACCAGGAGTTTGTACCCACTGGGATCACGATGGCATCCCAGGGTATACAGCCTGTCGGTGTTCAGGGAGGCGAAGGATCGTATAGAGCGCGTCTGAATTATCCGCAGCAAGTGGCCTTTGGCGCCGCTCTACACCCCGTACCCAAGTGGCTGGTCAGCGTGGAAGGGCAGTGGATCAACTGGCACGCGACCATGAATCAGTTCACGGTCTATGGCCCCTGGGTGGGGACCCCGTCGGTGGCGTTGCCCCTGCACTGGCAGAACGAATGGGTCGCCAACCTGGGCACCCAGTATGACGTGAACAAAAAGTGGCAGCTACGGGCGGGCTATGCGTATGGGGGCAATCCAATCAAGTCCACTGACATGCCAGCCAACCTGATTATGCCGGCCATCGTGACCACCGCAGTCACCGTTGGTGCAACCCAGAAACTGCCAATGCGATGGAGTTTGACGGAGGCCCTGATGCATTCCTTTAAGAACACCGTCACCGATGGCACTCTGTTTGGACTGCCCCTGCAGGCGACAAGCGCATCCATGTCGGAAAACTCGATCGGCATCCAGATCGGGTACTACTTTTAAGCTACAGGGGGGCGAAAAGAAGAAACTACGCGATACAAGCAAGAATCCCGCTCTCGCAGCGCGTTGTGGTCTGTTTTTACACTGACGTCCCCATGAGGTGGGGAGAAAAAATCAGGAAGCAGTTTTTCGATGTGAAATGTCCAGTTCGAGAAATGATGAAAGCACAGAAAATCGTCCCATTGGCTCACGATCCGATACCAAGCAGTGTGTTGGCCATCACAGAACTAAAAAAGAAATGGCTAGACTATGCGTTATAGTGGGCAGGTAAGAGGCATTGTTACTGCACGAAAAGAGAACAGATGAACTACCTTATTATTCTCAATGATCCACCCTACGGTACTGAACGCAGTTACAACGGCCTTCGCTTGGCAAACGAGCTGGCCAAAGATGAAAAAAATACAGTCAGCGTATTTCTGATCGGGGATGCCGCGCCCTGTGGAGTTGCGGGACAGACAACGCCCAATGGCTATTACAACATTGAGAGAATGTTGAAAATCCTTGTATCGAAACACGGCAGGATCGGGGTTTGCGGAAGTTGCATGGATGCACGGGGCATCAAACCTGAAGCGGTCATAGAAGGCGCCCACCGGAGCACGATGAGCGAGTTGAGCATCTGGACACAGGAGGCCAATAAAGTTATTGTCTTCTGAATTCCCGTTCCGGCACGTTAGTCACAAGCCGATTGTTAAGAAACTCTGTAACGATCGGGGCTTGCGAAGAGTTTTTAGATATAGGAACCAGGAACTGAATATTCAGACATGGTTACACGAAAGAGAGATGGAACTATGAAACATCTATTGATACTTGGTGGCGGGACCGGTGGAACTATGATGGCCAACAAGCTTGCGCCAGTTCTGGATGCGCGGGAGTGGCAAGTGACCATCGTGGACAACTCGGAGAAACATTATTACCAGCCAGGCTTTCTGCTTGTCCCGTTCGGAATCTACAGTATGCGGGACGTTGTGAAGCCGCGGCGACAGTACTTGCCTGCGGGCGTTAAGCTGGTCATCTCTTCCATCGACCACATTGAGGCAGACAAGAACAAAGTCGTTCTCAGCGACCAATCCATACTGCCTTACGACTACCTCATCATCGCCACCGGAGCGGACATACATCCCGAACAGAACGAAGGCTTGGTGGATGATGAGTGGAGAAAAAGCAAGTTCGACTTTTACACGCCGGAGGGAGCAGATCAGTTATCCAAGTTCCTCAAGGGATGGGAGGGCGGAAAACTGGTTGTGAATCCCGTTGAGATGCCGATCAAGTGCCCCGTGGCCCCACTGGAATTTTTGTTTCTGGCCGATGCGTATTTTACCGAAAAAGGAATCCGCGACAAGGTGGAACTTCGTTTGGTCACTCCACTCTCTGGAGCATTCACCAAGCCGAGAGCGTCCCAAGTTCTTGGGGAGTTCCTTGAGAGGAAAAAAATCGAGGTCACGCCAGACTTTGGTCTTGCCCGAGTGGACAGCAAGGAGAAAAAACTTGTCGCATGGGATGACATCGAGATCGGGTACGATCTGCTGGTCTCTGTGCCCACCAATATGGGAGACCCATGTATTGGCCGGAGTGACCTGGGCAATGAGCTGAACTACGTGCCCACCGACAAGGAAACACTGCTGGCGAAAGGACATGACAATATATTCGTGATCGGCGATGCCACGGACCTGCCCAGTTCAAAGGCCGGTTCGGTGGTGCATTTTCAGTCCGAGGTCCTTTTTGAGAACTTCCTGGAACATATTGAAAAGCGTCCCATGCCTGCCCATTTCGATGGCCACACAAACTGCTTCATTGAATCGGGCTTTGGAAAAGGGTTGTTGATCGATTTCAATTATGAAACTGAGCCTCTGCCTGGAGAATTTCCGCTGCCTGGCATTGGACCGCTTTCATTGCTGAAAGAAAGCAGCATGAACCATTACGGCAAGCTGATGTTCCGTTGGGTGTACTGGAACGTATTGTTGCGCGGTCTTGAATTGCCTATGGGGTCGGCAATGTCCATGGCAGGAAAGAGGGTGTGACATGGCAACCACAATCGTTGAAGATCGCTTTGCCGAAATCAATCTCAAGCTCGATTTGATCGTGCAGGATCTGAACCATCTGAAGCAAGTTAGAAATGTATCGGAAGATCTACTGGCCGATTTGATGCTGGTCGCAAAGGACGCATACAAGGAGGCCACCGGTGTCTGTAGCACCATCGAACTCCGTCCTGAGGACATCGTGCAGCTTGTCAAGGTCGGACTCAGCAATGCGAATCTTTTGACCATCGCGTTGCAGCAACTCGAAAGCGCAACGGATTTCTTGAAGGACCTACAGCCTGTGACCCGGGACCTTTATCGGCAGGCGCTTGTGCAGTTCCAGGTCCTACAGGAGCGGGGCTATTTCAACGCCGCAGCAACCGGGGCCAGGATTGCCGACACGATGGTGCAGTCGCACACTGTTGAGGACCTGAAGCAGATAGAAGCCGGCGTTCCATATCTGGTCGGCTTTATGCGCGAACTCACTCATCCGGAAGTACTGCAAGCGCTGGAAGCGATCATCCACGGCTTTGGAAAAGTACAGGCGACCATGAATGTCGATAAGTCCATCTTCCAGATTGCGCGTGAGCTGAATTCATCGGATACCCGCCGGGGAATCGGAATTCTCATTGAGTTCCTGAAGGTGGTAGGCGCGCGCAGCACGGAATCCATCAAACAGAATGAACAACCAAGACTCACACAAGAGAGGTGAACTATGGGAACCATAAACATACTCGGAAAACAACTTGCTGTCGATGCAGATGGGAACCTTGCCAACCGAAGCGACTGGAACGAAGACGTTGCACGAGAACTGGCCAAGCAAGAGGGCATCCCTAATTTGACCAGCCAGCATTGGACCATTATCAACTACATGAGAAAGGTCTCTGAGAAGGAGGGGAGTGCTCCTTCCATCCGCAGACTGACCAAGGAAAGCGGCGTCGATACAAAGACGCTGTATCAACTTTTTCCTAAGGGACCTGCGAAGCGCGCAGCAAAAATCGCAGGACTACCGAAGCCAGTGGGATGTATCTGAACAGAAAGGACAAAGCAATGACAGACGAAACAGTATTTCAACCCATTGAGAAGGTATCCATCGTCATATCCAAGGGATCGCTCGATGGAGTGTATCCAGGCCTTATTATGGCCAACGGCGCGCGCATGGAAGGTATGGAAGCCTCTCTGTTCTTCACCTTCTTCGGGCTCGAAGCGATCCTCAATAAACGCATGGACAACCTCAAGGTTGCAACCGTGGGCAATCCTGGCATGCACATGCCGACCCTGATTGGGGCGCTGCCGGGAATGTCCGCCTTCGCCACAAAGATGATGAAGAAGGAAATGGAAAAAATAGATATTCCTCCGGTCCGCGAGTTTCTCACCATGATTCACGACTCCGGAGGGGAGTTGTATGCTTGCCGGGCAACGGTAGATATGTACCATTTGAAGCGCGAGGATTTCATTTCTGAATTGGACGGGATCATCTCAGTAGGCCAGTTTTATGAGAAGGCGGCAGGTGCGCAGATCATCTTTACCTGATGCTGCAGATACATTTGTGTCTGGTTGACGCAGAGTGTGCTGGCTTCAAGCAATTCAAACACAAGGGCATTGCGAGCGCGAATGGCGGGTTTACTCCGCTCGGGCCGCCGCCGCACCAAGATGCGCATCCTGTTTCAGAACGAGGGCCGCTTCAGACGCATCAGCGATGCGCGAAGCTGTTGGGCGCCGCTGCCGTTGCGCCCCGCTGTCGGCAGTCAACTGGTCCGCGAATTTGTATACGCCTGTCTCCGTGTGCCCCGCCGACGGCCAGATGACCTCGCTGATCTTGCCTTGGGTCGATGCCCGGCTGATGGGCCTGTTCCTTGCCCATACTGCGGCCCAGTTTCCCAACGAGTACTGCGTCCTGTTCCTGGATGGCACAGGGCCCATGAATTGGCCGTTCCAACCAACTGAATCTGTTCAGCTTATAGCCGGACAGCAGTGCTTCAATGTAATGACTGGGCATGGAGCAGAGCAAATCATGCGATAGGCGATTCCTGCTGGCAGAAAGGAGGCGAGCGGCCTGCCTCGTTCGACACCCAGCACAATTAAGTCCGCCTTGGTCTTGATGGCCCAATATACGATCGCTTCTACAGGTTCTCCATAGACACGATGCGCGCTTGCCTTACCGTCTGAACCTTTCAATGCATCGGCCATCATGTCTGTTTGAGATTGCAACTCGATGTCCACTTCCCGTCTCGACATCTCGTGGATCTCATCGACCGCATGGACGATCTCGACATGAGCGTGCATGGCACGCGCCAAGGAAGCCGCATATCGAAGGGCGGCCTCGGACGGATGCTGTAGCACCGTCGCGTAGAGAATGGTTTGCAATGCAAGGGTTTTCCGCGTGATCTTCGTGCATCCTGGCCCGATGGTCAAAACAGGACACGATACTTTACGCAGAATCGCTTCTGCCGTTGAACCAAGAATTAACCTTTCCAGTCCGTGAGCTCCATGTGTACCGATCATCAGCAAGTCGGGCTTCTCTTGTTGGACAATTTCTTCCAACGCGTCGGCCACCAATCCTTCGCCAAGGATTGTCCTGCTCTTGATTCCCCGCTGCATAAGCTGGTTTGCCAACTGGTCTAAGTCCTCTGCCATGGCCTGCCCGATCTCCGGTGCGATATATAGGGCCCCAGCATCCGGGGAGGAGGCACTCACGAAACTCACCACATGCGTCAGAACCAATTCCGACGCGTAAAGCCTGGTCAGGTCCTCCGCATACGCGAGAGCGGCTGTCGAAGACTTGGAAAAGTCGACGGCAACCAGGAGTTTTCTAAAGATAGCAGTCGACTCTCCTCGCTCCACAGGAACATCTGCATGGCCTGTCTGTTTCATTGCCAGCTCCTTTACCTGCGTTCTCCTGGTACAAAGCTGAACCGACGCTGAAGCTCCAGCAGTGATGCTTCATACGGATCATTGTGCTACTCATCACATACTTAAAATTCCCAGAAAGTGGGAGTGGAATGACTCATTTACTGGTCCGCTCTATCTTGAATTCTTGAGTTTTACACGGACTCACTGCTGTCCGGCTACAAGTCGAACAGAGTCAATTGGTTGCAAATATCGCCTAAGTCGTTATTGTAGTCGGATGTCTGAAGTGCCCGTAAAATGGGGGTTTTCTCGAACAGAGTTAGGTTAAGAATCTGTAGGATTTGGTAGAGGCTGGCTTCGATTCCGAGCCGTTTGCGGACGATGGCGACCAGCACATAGACGCTGACGGCGATCCAGATTTGGGTCTTCACCGCGTTCTCACTGGTTCCGTAGAAGGCCTTGATGCGCAAGTGCATCTTGATCCAACGAAAGAAGAGCTCGACCTGCCAGCGCTGCTTGTAGATTTGCGCGATGGTCAGTGCGGGCAGGGTGAAGTTGTTGGTCGGAAACACCAGGCGGTTGTCGATGACGGCATCGAAGTAGCTCACGCGGCGCAGGGTATCCGGATATGCCGAAGCCGATCCGATGGTTGCCAGGACGACGGTCTGGTCTGAGCGCACGCCCGTGCTTTTGTCCACCGGATGCGAATAGCGGCGTTCGAGCAGTACGTTCTGTTTGGCGCGCACCACGAAGAAGGCCAGCGAGAGTGTGAACGCGTGAAGCCGCCCGAAATCGATGTAGCCACGGTCCATCACATAGAAGGCTCCGGCCTCGATCAAAAGCTCGTCGAGGATCGTCGGCCCGCCGCGGCGGGTCGGCTCCTGCGGTATACGTTTCGAGGCCTGCTCAGCGTTTACTCACGTTACGGCCTGCATGCTCGCCAAGTCGCTTGAACGACCCTCTACACCGAAGGCTTCAGACGCTTCGTCTCCTCTGCCGCTGCTCCGATTGCTACCGGATGGAGCGAACCAGTTCCCGGGTGGCAATTGCACCCACTGTGGACCAGCGCCTTTCACGGCGCACGCAACTGTAGTATTAGGGAGAGACTGGACAAAGAGAGCTGTTGAACAAACCTCGGACAGTTCTTGAATCAAGTCGGACCTCATTCGAGTTCATTGCAATCATGGTCGAACTCTGTACGGTCCCCGTCTGAATCTCAACCGAATTTTGTTCGGCAGATCATTTTGAAGCGGAGGTAAGCTCTGCAATCGTCCGCATGGGTAGGATTAACCGCATGGACTCGGGAAGTTTCACAAATCCATGTGCCTGATAAAACCGCACTGCTCTATCGTCAATCGCATCGACGACAACCATCGAGGAACCGACGACCGAGGCATTCTCATAAGCTTTCCGAAGCGCTTGCGCTAGAAGAACAGAGCCGAGCCTCTGGCCCTGTAAGTACTTGCTAATCGCAAGCCGACCAATCAAGGTCGCACTGACCACTGGATATCGAGGGATGTACTTTTGTGCTGCTTCAGGAATAGCTCCGGGGGAGAGGCCGTATGCGCAGAGCGTAAAGTAACCGGCAATCTTGTTTGGTGCGCTCTCTGGAGCCAGGACGAATACGGCATTTGCTTTCCGCCGCATGTCCTGCGTCGCCTGGGTTTTCAAATATGAGTCCAGGCTCTCAACTCCGCAGGCAAACTCTGCCCGGTCGTGATGCTTACCGAGTGGATCAAGCCGATAGAGAGATTCTTCCGCCGATGCCATCAGGAGACGATTCGCTCTTGTGCAGATCGAAATGCTCGCCTCAGACGCGCATTCGGCTTCGGAGAATGGACTAAAACATCAAAAAACACTTTACGATCACGCTCAGAAAGCACAATGCTTTCATGCCGGGCGATTGTGGCCTGCGTAGCCTGAGTCAGCACGGTCAAACAAAAGTCTGTAAGGCTCCTGCGCTCCAACGCAGCGGCCCTTTCCACCAGTTTCTTTGTCTGGGCATCCACACGAAAACCAAGACGTGAGCCGCGCATACGGCGCTTCTCTGGATTTTCTAAAGTTGAAGTTCGAGGCATGGCGATTTCTCCGTTTTGGCTAACCACTACAAGTGTACGTCCATTGGGATAACAATTCAAGCCGAACGCCTTTCCGCTCTCCTGCTGCTTATGCGCATGGTGCGCAGTCGCGCGGCGGAGTGGGAAATCGGCCCCGATC
>JAKAYS010000193.1 GCA_021826695.1 Acidobacteriota bacterium
AGTATTGCTGCAATTGCTGCCACGTTCGGCCACCGGCGAGCGCATGAATCCCTACAACTCCTTGTGGACCGGCATCCATTCCGATGATGGCCCACAGGAGTTTCATGTGGTGCTCCTCGACAATCGGCGAACAGAAGTCCTGCGCGACCAGGAGTCGCGCGAGACGCTGCACTGCATCCGCTGCGGGGCCTGCCAGAATGCTTGTCCGGTCTATCGGCAGACCGGTGGCCATGCCTACAGCTCTGTTTATGCTGGCCCAATTGGCGCAATCCTTACCCCACAACTTGCCATGATGCATGAAGGAAAATCCCTTCCGTATGCGTCCTCATTGTGCGGGGCCTGCTATGAAGTATGTCCGGTAAAAATCAATATTCCAGAAGTCTTGATTCATTTGCGCGGACGCATTGTGAACGAACAGCCGAAGCTCGTTCGCGCTTTTGATCCAGAAGCTGCCGCCATGCGCGCGATGCAATGGATATTTCTCAGCGAAACGCGCTTGAGGATGGCGCAGTGGATGGGCCGGATGGTGCAGCGTCCGTTCATTGGCCGCAGTGGATGGATAGAAAAACTGCCGGGCATACTGGGCGGTTGGACCCGCACGCGCGATCTGCGTCCGCTTCCCGCACAAAGTTTTCGCGCATGGTTCAAGGCACGCGGCGAATCGTCTTCGGAGGTTTTGTAATGGCTGAGTTCCAGATGGATACAAGAGCAGCCCGTGCTGCAATCCTGTCGAACATTCGTTCCGTGACCCGTATGGGAATTCAAGCCCAGACTGCTTCCGAAGCCTGGCAGACCATCCCGCGGTCGTATCGGCAGAAGGGCAATCTCGACATTCCAGACCGCATGGATTTGTTCAAAGACCGTCTGCGCGAATACGGCGCAGGGGTCTATCCAACGCCGTCATCCGAGGTGTCACAGACCGTCGCAGCCATACTGAGGGAAAGAAGCAAAAAACGCATGGTTGCGCCAAAGGGCATCGATCCTGACTGGCTGCCAGTGGGTTTTACGTTTGTCAGCGACGATGCGCTTTCTTATAACGACCTCGATGCGTGCGAGGGAGTGCTCACCGGCTGCACTGTCGCCATTGCTACGACCGGGACCCTGGCGCTTTGCCACCGAGCAGGGGAAGGCCGGCGCGCCATGACGCTGATTCCGGACTATCACCTGTGCATCGTCGAGTGTTCCGCTGTGGTCGAAACGGTGTCCGAGGCCATGCATTTTCTGGAGACGTGGAAGAAGCAGCCAATGACCCTGATCTCCGGTCCGTCGGCAACGGCGGACATTGAGATGACGCGCATTCAGGGGGTTCATGGGCCACGTGTGCTGGATGTTGTGCTTGCCGGTTGAAACAATTTGCGTACAATTCTGTCTGACGTTATGTTTCCATCTTGAAAGCATTCCGAAAGAGGCGCATTTGTGTCAAAGGCATCGCCGAAACGACTGTATCTGATTCCCGTCCTCTCCAAGGCGCTGGATGTACTGGAGATGGTCCAGCACGAAAACAAACCGATGTCGCTGGAGTCGATCTACCAGCGGACGCGCATCTCGAAGACCACGGTCTATCGGATACTCAAGACCCTGGTGCATCGCGGCTATCTGGCGCAGTCGCAGGACGGGCTTTATCACCCGGTCAGCAGGCCGCGCAAGATGGTTTTTGGGTTCGGCGGACAGTCGACGGAGATGCCGTTTTCCGAGGCCGTCACGAAGAGCCTGAAGGACGCGGCTGCCGCCTCGGGCGTGGATTTACTGGTGCTGGACAACCACTACGACCCAGCCATTGCGGTGGCCAATGCGGACAAGTTCGTGCAGAGTCGTGTCGACCTGGTGATTGAATTTCAAGTGGAGCAGCAAGCGGCCGCCATCATTGGCGACAAGATCGCCAGCGCTGGCATTCCGCTTATCGCTGTCGACATTCCGCATCCGCATGCCATTTATTTTGGCGTGGACAATTACCGGGTCGGCTTTGAAGCTGGAGCTTTGCTGGCGCGACATGCGCAGGAATTCTGGTCCGGCAAAGTGAGCTGGGTGCTGGGGCTCGATCTCGAAGAGGCTGGCCCACTGGTGCAGGGCCGCATCACGGGCGCATTTGAGGGGGTGCGCTCGATTCTATTGGACATTCCGATCGAATCTTTTGTGCGCATGGATGCGCGGGGCATGCGTGATAAGAGCTACCGGCTGACGCTGGACTTTCTGCGTCGGCATCCGAAAGACCGCCACATTTTAATTGCCGCAGCCACCGATACCAGCGCGCTGGGCGCGGTGCAGGCCGTGCGCGAACTTAAACGCGACAACTCCATTGCCGTCGTTGGACAGGACTGTATTGAAGAGGCCATCGAAGAGATGGCATTGGCAGACAGTCCGCTGATTGGCTCCGTCTCCCACGAAGCGCATACCTACGGTCAGCGGCTGATCCATCTTGGGCTGTCGGTGCTGGGCGGCCAGAACGTTCCACCGTACAACTACGTGGAGCACAAACTGGTGGAGCGGAAGGGGCTGAGGATCGAGGCCGCCAAATAAGGCAATCTTTTCTTCGCAATATTCCTATCTGAAACTATTGCTCTATTGTATTATTAATATTTCCGGTTCTGCACGCCCTGACCAGGCATGAGTCAAGTGGTCGTCGGGTGGCAGAGAACTGGTTGCACGATAGGGATGAAGCTCACAATGGCATTGCACTATCTGGAAGACCGCTGGGACAAAACGCTTGCCGCAACCTTGAGCGAAGCGGAACTATTGCGCTATCGATCGAACCTTCTGGGGTCCGACCTGCGCATCACCAACTATGGCGGTGGCAACACCAGCGCCAAACTCACCCAGCCGGACCCGCTCGACGGCGGCTCCAAAAAGGTGCTGTGGGTGAAGGGAAGTGGCGGCGACCTGGGAACGATCCAAACCAGCGGATTTGCGACGCTGTATCTCGATAAGCTGCATGGCCTGGAGAAGATCTATCGCGGCGTCGCGCATGAAGATGACATGGTGGCGATGTACCCGCTCTGCGCGTTCGGCCAGAACACTGTGGCTGCGTCGATCGACACCTCGCTGCACGCATTTTTACCGGCGCTGCATGTGGACCACCTCCACCCGGACTGGGCCATCGCCCTGGCGGCGGCGGCCAACGGCGAGCGCCGCATGCAGGAGTTCAATCGTCGCTTCGAACATCATCTGGTGTGGGTCCCCTGGCAGCGGCCCGGTTTTGAGCTGGGCATGATGCTGAAAAACGCCATTGCTCAGAATTCGCAATGCGATGGCATCGTGCTCGGCGGACATGGTCTGTTCAGTTGGGGGGAAACTTCCGAAAGCTGTTATCGCAACACCCTCCAGTTGATCGACCATCTCGGCCAGTTCGTCCAGGGCTATGTGGACAAACTGGGCGACAGCATTTTCGGCGGAGCGAAATATCAAACGCGCAAAGACCGCGAGGCCGTTGTCGTTGATCTGCTGCCATTTTTGCGCGGACGACTCTCGCGGAACAAGCGCGTAATCGGCAACTATGCCGCACTGCCGGAGGTGCTGCGCTTCGCCAACGCAAAGGACGCGGAAAAGCTGGCATGGCTGGGCACCAGTTGCCCGGACCACTTCATCCGCACCAAGATTCGCCCCATGTATGTGCATTGGGACCCGTCCGGCGATCGAAAAGAACTGCGCGAACTACTCGACAGGGAACTGGCGCAGTACGCGCGGGATTATGCGGCCTACTATCAGGCGCATGCGGTGGCGGACTCTCCGACGATGCGCGATCCAAATCCCGCAGTGGTGATCGTTCCCGGTATCGGCATGTTCAGCTTTGGCAAAAGTAAGGCAGAGGCCCGCATTACAGGCGAGCTTTATGTCAATGCGATCCATGTGATGGAAGGCGCATCGGCGCTGGCAGACAACGAGACGGTGAAAGAATATCCGCAGGCTGGCCTGGCCGCGCCATCGTCTGCATTTCAGTGCCACGCCAACTACGTGGCATTGCCGCCGAGCGAGGCCTTCCGCATCGAATACTGGGCGCTGGAAGAGGCCAAGATCCGTCGCCAGCCCGTGGAAAAACTTCTCAGCCGACGCATCGCCATGGTGGTCGGCGGGGGCAGCGGCATTGGTCGCGAAGTGGCGCTGCTGGCTGCAACGAGCGGTGCTTTCGTCGCCGTGGCCGATCGGAACCTGGCCGCCGCGGAAGATGTGGCCGCCGAGTTATGCAAGCGCCATGGACGCGATGCCGCTCATGCCGTGGCCATCGACATCACTGACAAGAGTTCGATCCAGACGGCGATGCATCTGGTTGTCACTCTCTGCGGCGGTCTCGACCTCCTGATCAACACCGCCGCGCTTTTTCCTGCATCCGCCGATAACACCGCGTCCACCGCGCAGTGGGGCAAGACTCTTGAGGTCAACGTCACGGCCAACTATTTTCTGGCGGAGGCGGCTGGGAAAATCTTCCGCGATCAAGGACTCGACGCGAGCCTCGTGCTGACCAGTTCCGCCAACGCCGTCGTCGCCAAGCGCGGCAGCGAAGCGTATGACGTCAGCAAGGCCGCCGTCAGTCATCTGATTCGCGAGCTGGCCGTCTCACTTGCGCCACTGGTCCGTGTCAACGGCATCAGCCCGGCGACGGTGATTCGCGGCTCGACCATGTTTCCGCGCGAGCGAGTCATGGCATCGCTGACGAAATACAACATTTCGTTCAACAGTGCTGCCAGCGATGACGACCTGCGCAACCTGCTGGCCGAGTTCTACGCGCAGCGCACGCTCACCCATCAGCCCATCGACCCCGTCGATTGCGCCCGCGCCATTCTCTTTCTTGCCGGGCCTGACGCGCGTTGCACCACCGGCCATATCATTCCTGTCGATGGCGGGCTGACCGAGGCCTTTCTGCGGTGAACCATCCAGCAGACATGCGTGCATTGGTCGCCGTCGATCTCGGCGCGCAGAGCTGCCGCGTGTCCTTGCTGCGCTGGACCGCAGAAGGCCTAAACTTCGAACTTGTCCATCGCATTCCGAACGCTCCTGTGCTGCGCGATGGGCAACTGCGCTGGGACTTATCTTCGATTTGCACCGCAGCCGATGAAGGCCTGCGACGCTGCGCCGAGATTGCCGAGGAGGGCATTGCGGCCATCGGCGTTACGGGATGGGCCGTCGATTATGTTCGTCTCGACGAAGCAGGCCAGCCCATCGGCGATCCCTTTTGCTATCGCGATGCTCGCACCGTTGCCGCCATGGAAGCGGTACATCGACGCATCTCGCCAGAACGCCTCTACGCGCTGACCGGTATTCAGGTGCTGCCGCTCAATACCCTATATCAGCTCTATGCCGACAGCACGGCGGGCATTCCGCGGCATCTGCGCTGGCTGAATCTGCCCGAATACATGCTCTATCGCTGGGGAGCGCGACCCGTTGCCGAATACACCAACGCGACGCACACGGCGATGGTACGTTGTGGCGCGCT
>JAKAYS010000194.1 GCA_021826695.1 Acidobacteriota bacterium
GTGTGTCCGACGCATGTTGCAGCGAAAGGTGGATGGGGTTGCCATTCTGACCTCGGAGATGGACGACAAGCTGGTCAAGGTGTTGAGCGGTCGCAACATTCCAATCGTATTTCTGGACACTGGAAAGCCCGATAAGGGAATTAGTGTCGTGCGCATCAATTATGCGATTGGCGTAGATCGTGGCATGGACCATCTGATCCGGCTGGGGCATCGTCGGTTTGCGTTTATCAGTGGCCCGCTTCATCTGGCGTCCGCGCTCACGCGTTTCCGCGCTTTCAATGAAGGACTCGCCCGCAATCATCTCATCACCCATCAAGCGTTGATACAGGAAGGAAACCATCGTGTCGATGGCGGTCACGATGCGATGGCGCGCATTTTAGAATCTGGCGCGCGCCCAACGGCAGTGATGGCCTCAAATGATTTGACCGCGATAGGGGCGATGGGCGCGATCTACGAGCATGGTTTAAAAGTACCTGACGATGTTTCAGTTTTGGGCTATGACGATATTCAACTGAGTGCATTCACTCAGCCGGCCCTGACTACCATCCGCCTGCCTCGGGAAGAGATCGCCAGGATCGCATTTCACGCGCTTTTTCGATCGAATCCTCAAGGCGCGAACAAGCCTATCGACGGTGAAGAACATCTTGTCCAATCGACCCTGATTGTAAGAAAATCTACCGGCCCTGCTAAAGGCCAGTAGTACGCGATTGGCGGAATCCTGTTTTCAGCCCGGATGAATTGAGATTTCGATGTCTTCCATGGCAGTCCAATTCACGACCTCGCTCTCCACCATCGACTGGCTGATCATGCTGGTCTACTTCGCATTTGTGTTGGGCATCGGATTTGTCCTGAAGCGCCACGTACGCACCAGCAACGATTTTTTTCTGGCTGGCCGTTCCATCCCCGCCTGGATATGCGGGCTGGCATTTATTTCTGCGAATCTTGGAGCGCAGGAAGTCATCGGCATGGGGGCCTCCGGCGCGAAGTACGGCATCGCGACCAGTCAGTTTTACTGGATCGGCGCCATTCCGGCGATGGTCTTCGTGGGTTTGTTCATGATGCCGTTTTACTATGGCTCCAAAGCGCGCTCTGTGCCGGAGTATTTGAAGCTGCGCTACGACGAAAAGACCCGCGCCTGGAATGCCGGCTCGTTTGCCATCATGACGGTATTTTCCTCCGGCATTTCCATGTACGCCATGGCGCGACTGATCCAGGTGTTGCATATTTTCGATGGACTCTTCATTCACCTGGGCCTGCCGCTCGACTGGATATTTCATTTCTCCGTTCTGCTGTCGGCGGTCATTGTGTTGGGTTACATTTTTCTCGGTGGACTGACCAGCGCCATCTACAACGAAGTGCTGCAATTTTTTCTGATTGTGGCGGGCTTCGTCCCGCTGGTTTGGATCGGTCTAAAGAACGTTGGCGGCTGGCGCGGCATCCAGCGTACTCTGGGCCCGGTCTACACGCATTCGTGGCGCGGCATGGAGCACGCCAGCACCAACCCGCTGGGTACGCAGTGGTATGCACTGATCTTCGGCCTGGGATTTGTGCTTTCCTTCGGATATTGGTGTACCGACTTTCTCGTCGTGCAACGGGCCATGGCCGCCGAGTCGCAACTGGCAGCGCGGCGTGTGCCGTTGATTGCGGCGATTCCGAAAATGTTTTTTCCGTTTCTGGTGATTCTGCCGGGACTCATCGCAATCTCTGTTCCGACCTTCACGCAGCACATGGTGGCTCAGGCGCAGACGACTCCTGTTCCCGGACTGGCGCGCAACAATGCTCCGTCGAATGCCATCGCTTCCTATGCAAAGTCCATACCCATCGGCAAGGGACTGATCCCAGCCAAAATCGACCCCGTAAACGGTCGCGTAATGATGGACAGCAACGGACAACCGCTGCTCGACTACGATCTTGCCACTCCCAACATGCTGCTGCATTTTTTCCCCACTGGAATGCTTGGCCTTGGCCTGACCGCTCTGCTGGCCAGCTTCATGTCCGGCATGGCGGGAAACGTGACGGCATTCAATACCGTGTGGACCTACGACATTTATCAGTCGTACATTCACAAGACCGGCACCGACCAGCATTATCTTTGGATGGGCCGCATGGCGACCGTCGGAGGCATCGTGCTGTCGATTGGCGCGGCGTATCTCGTCACATCGTTCAATAACATTCTGGATGCGCTGCAACTGGTCTTCTCCTTTGTGAATGCGCCGCTGCTGGCGACATTTCTGCTGGGCATGTTCTGGAAACGCACCACTGGCCATGGAGCGTTTTGGGGACTGTTGTCCGGGACCTGCGCGGCGGTGGTGCATATCGGCCTTACATTGCCAGCCGACGCTGCTGGCGTAGGCATTCACGGCGGCTGGATCACCGTGCTGCATGTTTATCCCAGTACCATGGCGCAGAATTTCTGGACCGCGACCTGGGCCTTTGGCATTAGCTTCGTGCTGACCGTCGGTCTGAGCCTGGTGACGAAACCGCGCAAGGAAGAAGAGCTGATCGGACTGGTCTATTCGCTGACGCCGAGACCGTCCGAAGGGAACCTGGCGTGGTACAAACGGCCAGCCGCGCTGGGGATTCTGGTGCTGGCGATGCTGGTCCTACTGAATCTGGTGTTCGCCTAACGGTTAGGAAAGGGAAGCGATGGGACTGGATATTCGCATACCGCTTGGCCTGCTGTTTCTCGCCACCGGCGGCCTGATGACCGTGTACGGTCTGTTCACGCAAGGCAGCGCCATCTACGAGAAATCCCTGTCGATCGACATCAACTTGATCTGGGGTTTGGTTCTACTGTTATTTGGTTTGTTGATGCTCTTGCTCACGAGGACCGCAAATCGCGGAAATTCACACTTGGAATCCCCATCCGAACGGGAAAAATAGTTGCATCCTGTTTTTAGACAAAGGGGTATTTGTCCAAAGGGAGTAACGATGTCGAAACGAGTGGCTACGCTGATATTCCTTGCAATGGCCTGTTCGCAAACCTGGGGTGTGCGGCGCGTGGCGGCAACAACCCAAAGCGCGCCGCCCGGTGTGTCGCAAAACCCGCCATCAAGTTCGGCGGCCACAACCGCAACCTTCACGAATCCTCTGCTACCCAGCGGGGCCGACCCATGGGTGACGTTCCGCGATGGCCATTACTACTACATGAATTCGACGGGCGACAATCTGACCATCTGGAAGACACGCGACATCACGGACCTGAAAAATGCCGAGAAGAAAGTTGTCTGGACGCCGCCCGCGACTGGCCCATACTCGCATGAGATCTGGGCCCCGGAGCTGCATTTCGTTCAGGGCAAGTGGTACATCTATTTTGCCGCGGACGCGGGCACGAATGACACACATCGTTTGTGGGTCGTGGAGAATGGCAACGCCGATCCTCTCCGGGGCGAATGGGTCATGAAAGGCCAGCTTAAAGACGCAACAGACAAATGGGCCATTGACCCCACCGTGTTCCAAAATCAAGGCAAGCTATATGTCGTGTGGAGCGGTTGGTCCGGCGACGAAAACGGCGCTCAAAATATCTACATCGCGGAGTTATCCAATCCGTGGACAGTAGGAAGCCAGCGCGTAAAGCTTTCCGCGTCGATATTTCCATGGGAAAAAGTAGGGGATTTCGAGTCGAGTGGAAAAGTGCTCGCCTTGCCGCACGTCGATGTGAACGAAGGCCCGGAGATTTTGAAGCATGAAGGCAAAATCTTTCTGGTGTACTCGGCGAGCGGATGCTGGACCAATTATTACGAACTGGGGATGCTGACGGCATCGGCAAATAGCGACATGCTGGATGCGGCGTCATGGAAAAAGTCTTCCCGTCCGGTCTTCTGGCAGTCTCCTGAAAATTCCGTTTATGGTACCGGACACAATTCATTCTTCCAATCTCCCGACGGCAAACAAGATTGGATTCTCTACCATGCCAACTCCGCACCGAACCAGGGCTGCGGCCATCTGCGTTCACCGCGAGCGCAACCGTTCACATGGAACCAAGATGGGACGCCGAACTTCGGCAGACCGTTGCCGACCAACATTCCGATTGCGAAGCCTTCTGGAACGGTTGAATGATATTGAAGGAGTGATTTCATCGCTGCGCTCGCTCCCATGGCATGACAGGCCGGAGATGCCGCAACGTAAAATTTTTGACGCTTCTTTTTATGCCCACGATGCAAAAAATACGTCTTTCCCGCAAACGTCTTTCCCGCAGGCTTTGGCTTCATCATCTGCCGATCTTCGCCGCGAGTGCAGCGGCCGTCTTTCTGTTCTATGTGACGCGTCCTTATAAAGATGTACTCACCAAATTGAGCTTTTCCACGGCTTATCCAGCGCTGGTTCTCATCGCAATTACGCTGCTGATCGGTCCGTGGAATCTGATGCGCGGGAAACGAATGCCAATTTCAAACGACTTGCGCCGCGATATCGGGATATGGGCGGCCATTCTGGGGATCGCACATACGGCAGTGGGCCAAAATGTACATCTGCGAGGACGTCCGTGGTTATATTACTTTTACAGTCACAAAGAAGCTACGGCTCATATCCTGATGCTGCGTCACGATCTTTTCGGGTTTGCCAACTACACCGGGCTGATCAGTGTGCTCGTCCTTCTGGTTTTGTTGGCAACTTCAAATGACTACTCCTTGCGCGCGCTGGGAACGCCGCGTTGGAAACAACTTCAGCGCTGGAATTATGTCGCGTTCGCTTTGGCGGGTGTCCATGCCCTCGCCTATCAGACGAATGAAAAACAGAAGATGCCATTCGTAGCGATCGTAGTTGCCAGTATCGTTGTCACACTCATCATGCAGGCCATAGGATTTCAGCGACGCCGCTTTGCGAAGTTTTGAACGCAGTAGTAGCTCCCGATTTGTTATGGTGGAGGGTCTCCTGTCGTAGTTACGGTTTCTTGGTCGTGTTGACCAGCAGTTCTAACGTGGGAAGGTCATCGGAAATCATCAAGCTGGGAAGCTCGCCGCGCTTCAGTGGCGCCACTGCCTCGTTCAAGAAATAAGGCGGGCTTAGGGCGAATGAAGACGGAGAACCGAACTTGCCACTTCCGAGCCCCGGGAAAACACCTAGCCTCGGTGCGGGCTGCGACATGATACGGCTGGATGTGGGATGCGTGCGGAGCATCTCCCGTTGTGTGGATCAAGAAGGCCCGTCTTCCTCTCAACCACCAGGATTGCAGTCTGCGAATTTTGCCTCTTACCGTATGTCTGGCTTCGCGACTTTTCCCTGAGCGCGGCGTATTTTATACATAGAGGGTTTTAATTCCAGAGTGAAGCGCGAATCAAAAGTCGAATGTGTTTTCTCCGATGCGGCGGGGATTGCACGCTCGCGGGAACAGGGATACCTTTTGCTGGGGCTGCTATTTTTGACAGCGCTTTTATTCATTGCGCTGG
>JAKAYS010000195.1 GCA_021826695.1 Acidobacteriota bacterium
TTCCTGGTGTTTGAGCAATTCCGATTGCAACGCAATTCTAAATTGTTTCGAGACACATCCAAATAAAAATAGTACCCGCCCGCAGGGAGCCTGTCCATCGTTTTTGGGCCGGAATGAAAATCCATATGTCCTGGTGTATTTTCGATTGTCTGAAAGCGCGATGAGACGCCCTCACTCTTGATCGACGATTTCACGCACGGCTGATCCGATGGAAAGTGGAAGTGTAGGCGTCGGGTAATAGGGAGGGAAGCCTCGTTGGTCTTTATCGAACGGTGCAATCCCTGTGGTGTTGACATACCAGTGCAAGAGTTGTTGCTGGAGTCCGCATTGGATGTCGGCAACATTTCGATCTCCAAAGCGATTGTGGAGTTCCTGTGGGTCGTCCTTGTAGACATAAAGCTCGCTTTGTCCCTGCGGGCGGCTGACCAGTTTGTAGTCGTGCGTGCGGACCATGGCGGCCCGGCTGATGGTTTCCGGATGCTTGTCCTGTAAGTGCGCTTTGGAATAGTACAACGAACCGAGAGACGCATTGTCCTCAAAGCATTGGGGCTCGTACTGGTTATATCCGCCTTCGGAAAAGGCAGCGCGTTTGGGATCTCCGGCTCCGCCATGAATCTGTGGCATCAGACTGCGGGCAAAGTGGGTATGGTGGGCCTGCGTGTTGGCGAGATCCAGACATGTAGCCATGACGTCAAACAATTCGACGATGTTCTCCGAGCTATTTTCTTGTGTCCCGCCGGGAACACGAGCGATCAGAGGAACATGGGTAAGAACGTCTTCCAGGCCACTGGGCCATTTCTCGACAAGACCATAATCGCCGGCATAGTCGCCATGGTCGGACAAAAGAAAGACCGCAGTGTCGCGCTTGTGGTTCGTGCGTTCGATAGCCTCCAGCAATTCTCCCATTAGCCAATCGCTGTAGCTGACCATTCCGTAATAGAGCGCGCGCACCTTGCGGAAGGTGTCCTCCGGCAGGCCATCCAGTCCATACGCCTTGCGAATGCCCGCAATGTAGTTGGGCTTCCTTGGAAGATCGCGGGGGCGCAATCCATGGATGTCCGCCGGACTGTACATGGTGTGGAATCCCTCCGGTGCTGCATAGGGCGGGTGCGGCGAAGACAAGGGAAGAAAGATGCAAAAAGGCCGGTCGGTTTCCTTTCGTTCAAGAATGCGAATCGCAGCCTGGATCAGTCCGTACTCCGGTGTTTCGGTGCGGTCTCCCTTGGCATGGCCGATGAAGGTGTCGGGCCCACTGATCTTTCCAGAGGCGGGACGCGGTTGATGATGCTCCCCGGATTTTCGGGCCAGCGCAGGATCGGGGTAGTTCCACATCGTCACGCTCTGATAGAAGGACTCAGCTGCCAATGCATCGTTTTTGCCGTACCAAAAGACATCGTAGCCAGCCTCACGAAGATAGCGGAACATGTTCGGCTCGTTGGGCCGCAGGAAATAAAACAGACTGCGATGGCCGCGCACGCTCGTCGGCCAACCCGTCAACAAGCTACAGCGCGAGGCGCCACAGACAGGAAACTGTACGTGGCAATTCGCGAATCGCGTCCCTTCTTGCGCCAGCTTGTCGAAATTCGGCGTTGACGTCAGCGGATTGCCATAGCAGGCCAGGGCGTCCGCTCGTAATTCATCCGGCATAAAAAGAATCAGGTTGGGTTGCGTGTGGGTCTGCTGTTGCATCTGTTCTTGAGATGTCTGCGTCGATCCTCTTTCGCCAGATCCAGACTGACCGGCAACCTGGGAAGCCAGTCCCCCTAGCATGGCCGCCCCGGACGAGCCGAGAAACCCACGCCGTGTCAATTTCCGCTCAGCCATATCAACACTCCTTTCGTCCTACCGGGGCACTGAATGCCCGGCTCACCACCGCGAAAACCATTGGGCAGAACACGTCACAAACACTATCACAAATTGGAGCTTATGGCGCAGTACAAGACAAATTAAAGACAGGCCGTCGCCTAATGAGAATTTCCAGAGAGATCACTTTCCCGACTCACAGAATCTCGAGAATTCAAGGAAAGGAGTGGTAAGCGGAAGCCATATTTTTCATTCCAGTATGGCGCAACCCTCCAACCTTCAAAAGCCTGACAAATTGCGGTTTATTTATTGTCGTGGAACGCACCTTAATGATATAAGGAAAACCGGTGCTGGATGTTCAAGCCGGAGATGTCTTGTGTGGATGCCGCGACGAAAAGCGGTTTACGCAATATGCAATATATCCAGCTTATTGGATGTAGCAGTGTGCTTGGCCACGAAGAGTGATTCAAAACTTGTGAAACATTCTTGATGAGGAGTCTGTAATTTATGTTTTTAGCAAAGATTCAACGAATCTCGCGTCAATCGTGCGGCCTGCCTAATCCTATAGAGAGTGTGTGGCTGCTTGCGTTCGTGTCATCGCTGCTGGTCTTTTCGGGTGGCGCTCTGGCCCAACACCAATCCTCTCCTTCTCAAGGAATTCACAAGATCCGACATGTGATCATCATCATGCAGGAGAACCGCTCGTTCGATAGTTACTTCGGGACTTTCCCAGGAGCCGACGGTTTACCGACGAAGGATGGCGCTTTCACGGTATGCAATCCCGATATAAGGACTGGGCAGTGTATGAGTCCCTATCACGATACCAATGATGAAAATGGCGGCGGCTCCCATGGCGCGGCTGCCAGCCTACAGGACATTGACAATGGGAAGATGGATGGCTTTGTCATTCAGGCTGAGACCGTCGCGCGGGGCTGTTCCAACGTGGCCAATACCGCATGTGCAAAATCGGCAAATGCGGATGTGATGGGATATCACGATGGTCGCGACATTCCCAATTATTGGGCCTATGCACATACCTATGTACTACAGGACCACATGTTCGAGCCCGATGCCTCCTGGAGTCTGCCCGCTCATCTCTACGAGGTGTCGGCATGGTCGGCCTATTGCACCAAGCACGACGATCCAAAGAGCTGCAAGAACGAACTGGCAAATCCGGCAAAACCGCCCGACATGCATGGCCCCGGGAAGCCCCCCAACCCGAAGCCGATCTATGCGTGGACGGACGTAACTTATCTGCTGCACGCGCATCACGTGAGCTGGGGATATTATGTGATGAAGGGCACGGAGCCTGGCTGCATGGATGACTCGGCCCTCGATTGCCCTCCGGTGCAACAGGCCGCCAGGACCGCAGGCTGGTGGAATCCGCTGCCCTACTTCGACACGGTAAAAGACGACGGCGAGCTTTCCAACGTTCAATCTCTGGATAATTTCTATAAGCAGGCCCACGATGGCACATTGCCTTCCGTATCCTGGATCGCTCCTTCCAAGAATGTGAGCGAACATCCGCCTCATCTGGTGAGTGCAGGTCAGAGTTGGGTGACGGGCCTGATCAACGCCGTCATGCAGGGGCCGGACTGGAAAGACTGCGCCATCTTTTTGGCCTGGGATGATTGGGGTGGTTTCTACGACCATGAAGTGCCTCCTGTCGTGGATGAAAACGGATATGGAATCCGTGTTCCAGCGATGGTGATTTCCCCTTACGCCAAACCACATTCCATTGACCATCAGATTCTCAGTTTCGATGCGTATCTAAAATTCATCGAGGATGATTTTCTGGGCGGATTGCGGCTGAATCCGAAGACCGATGGAAGGCCCGACCCCAGACCGACTGTCCGCGAAAATGTTCCTATCTTAGGCGACCTAACGAAGGACTTCGATTTCAATCAGAAGCCTCTTCCGCCTCTGGTCCTTTCCGAGCACCCATCGACGGATTTGGTGGCCACGCAACCAGCCGCACAAACCAAATAATAGATTTGCCCGCACTGTGAGTTCCTTGCCTTGTCACTCACGGTGCGCCGAGGCAAGAAACCCCTCGCTGATTCATAGAGGTCAACGTTCATAGTGACAGGTTGTGCCAGGAGTGACGCGCCCAGCTTGCCATAACGTATGGATGGGCAAGCATTGGACCGTTTGACGGGTATCTGAATGCTGTGTGGTTGATGATGCCCCAACTCTCAAGTGGGATTACCAGCACGGAAGGATGTTCTTCGATCTCATGTGGACGAACCGTCCGTCGGTTGAATTGTAGCTTTGTTTTTAATATGTTGTATAAAGCATCAAAACTATTCTTGACAGCAACCCGCTTTCCTATATAAAGTTTCGTGCTGTAGGAAAAATATTAAAAGTTGTACGTTATGTTGAATATTCCGCCACGCAAGCTGCTTTCATGTTCTTGAAGTAGGCCGCTTCCTAGCGGGTATGCTCTGTCACTGCATATTGGCCTTATTTTGTACTGTGACACACCATTTTTTCTTGTCTGGGGCTTGATTTTAGGGGGTTACGTTCGTGATTCAAATTTTGTATCGCATATCCAGGCGTTGCCAACATGGGGCCGTCGCAATGTCCTTGCCGATCCTGATATTTTGTTTGGCCGTTCTGCTTTCGAACGTACAGATCAACGCCCAGGCGCTCGGCGGACTCACTGGCACGGTCACGGATCCGTCGGGGGCCGGCATTCCCGGGGCGCGCGTGACGTTTAGGAATGAAGCGACCGGCGTTGTCATGCAGGTGGGAACAACCTCGACAGGCACGTATACAGCAACCGCCTTGGCTCCTGGGCACTACAGACTCACGGTAGAGGCGCCAGGATTCAAGAAATACGTGGAAACCCGCGTCGTCGTCGAAATCGGCGTCACGCCAACGATCAACATCCAAATGGCAATCGGCGCGGCCAATCAAAATGTGCGGGTGATAGCCAATTCGATTGCGCTGAATACCACACAGGCACAGGTGGGTACGACTCTCGAACCGAAAGTAGTCAGTGCGCTTCCGCTTGAAATCAACAGCAATATCCGCCAGATCAATCAATTCGCCTCACTCGTGCCTGGCGTAACGCCAGGCCATGGATTCAACGGCGGCGTTAAGCTCGAGAGCGGAATTGCTTTCAATGGCGTTCCAATAACCCAGCCGTACGCGCAGGGGTTCCAAACCAATATGAACCCGCCATTTGAAATGGTGAATGAATTCCGTGCGCTCACCTCGACATTTTCGGCAAAGTATGGACTTGCCCAAGGCGTACTTACATTCAATATGGCTTCTGGCGCCAACCATCTCCACGGCGATGCCTTCGATATCGATCGCACCAGTTTCTTCGATTCCGTTGGATTTTTCCCTACCAACTTCAGTCCCAGTGGAAAACCTATCCCCCCTGTAGATCACCAGGTGAATTATGGGGGTACTCTTAGCGGTCCTGTTGTATTGCCAAAGCTGTATAACGGGAAGAACCGCACATTTTTCCTGGCTAGTGTCGACTTGTTTAACATGAATCTGGCTGAGACGGCGATCGGATCGGTCCCAACCCCCGCGATGAAGAACGGCGACT
>JAKAYS010000030.1 GCA_021826695.1 Acidobacteriota bacterium
CGTGGTCGCCAACCTTCACATCGAGCGGGAAGACCTTGCCTTCGTCGTTCGACTTGCCTTTGCCCACGGCGATCACTTCGCCTTCCTGGGGCTTTTCCTTGGCGGAGTCGGGGATGATGATGCCGCCACGAACGGTTTCGCCCTCTTCAATGCGGCGGACAACGATGCGATCATGCAGCGGTGTCAGGAATGTGGCTGTAGTGGATTTTTCAGTTGCTGTAGCCATAATTCTGTTTCTCCTTCATTTTTGTTCGATTTAGGACTGTCGGTTAAGATTGCGAACTGTCACGAAGCTTGGCCTGTGACATTTCTTTAGTTCATAAAGACTTGAGCAGGGCCGATTAGCACTCCCTGCATCCGAGTGCTAGACTACGCCGTAAAGGGAATTGCTGTCAAGTCTTCCGCCTAAATATTAGTCTATATGGCTCAACTTATCTTCGCGTCACACCATTACTCTATTTCGTTAGTTCGATGGATGGTGCGGAGAGGCGGTCTCCGATACGCAGCGGAGCTTTATGCGTTTTCCTTTGCCCAACAACATTGCACGTTGGAGTTAGAATTAAGTCATGCGCAGCTTCTCGATTTCGTTTTCCACCGGGCTGGCTTTTGTGTTTGCTACCCTCTCGTTGCTCCCATTTGCGAATGCCACGGAGCGTCATCCGAGAAAGTACAAGTCTCCCCCATTGACGGCCCACGTTGAAGTAACGGTCCTTAAGGCCTCGACTGGCAAGCCTTTGCGCAATGCCGCGGTCGTTTTTCATCCTTTGAAAGGGACCAAGGATGAGGGCAACATGGAGCTGAAGACGAATGAAGAGGGCAAGGCCATTCTCGATGTCATTCCCATCGGAACCGACGTGCTGGTGCAGGTGATTGTCCCGGGCTTTCGCACCTTCGGACAGGAATATCAGATTGCTACGGACAAAAAGTTGATTACCATCAAACTGCTGCCTCCGGATGAACAGTATTCGGTGTACAGCAAAAATAATGCCAATTCCAGCGTCCAGAACAATGCGCCGCAGGCGCAGATGGGGCATGCCGCTCCCGCAGACAGTCCGCTGCTGGCCCCCGCGGAGAAGAAAAAGCACCAATAGCAACTCAGCGTTCGTGTCAAAATCCATGGACTTGGTATGCATCTGTTAAGTGGGAAAGTCGTACTGGTGACCGGTGCAGCGCGCAGGATTGGACGCACTCTGGCCCATGCCATGGCCCATGCCGGCGCCGATGTCGCCATCACGTATCGCGATTCCGATATGGCCGCGCAACAGACCTTGCGCGAATTGTCGGACCATGGCCAGCGCTCTCTGGCGCTGCGCTGCGATGTGCGCGATCCCGTCTCCGTGCGAGAGGTGGTCGCCGGCGTCTTTCAGGAATTTGGACGTCTCGATGTGCTCATCAACAACGCAGGCATGTTTGCCACCTCGCCGCTGGAATCGATTACGGTGGAGGACTGGGACGCAATGTTTGAGACCAACACGCGCGGCGCGTTTCTCATGGCGCAGGCCGCGCATCCGCATCTGAAGGCCAGCCACGGACGCATCGTCAATATCGGCTCGCTCGGCGGCTCGCATCCCTGGGCCACGCACGGTCACTACAGCGCGTCCAAGGCGGCATTGCACATGCTGACGCAAACCATGTCCAAGGCATTCGCGCCGGAGATCAGCGTGAATTGCGTTGCGCCAGGCATGATCGCCAACGGCGATACCGATCCCGAGTATGGACATTTTGCCGCAAAGACGCCGATGCAGCGCAGTGGCACACCGGAAGAAGTGGCGGCGGCTGTTCTCTTCTTCGCTACAGGCCCACACTTCATTACCGGACAAATTTTGGGCGTCGATGGCGGGCTGGGTTTGTAAGCACTCGCATGGCGAGAATTTAGGTAGTCACGCGGTAGCCGGATAGCTGCAAATAAAAGACCGGAGCTGGCGCAGTTACCAATGCGGGACTACCGCGGCCTTCGGTTCATTCATCCGCTTCAATCTCGGCTTCGTACACAATTGGCCGTTGGGCAGGCTGCCCGGGGAACAAAGTTTCGACGCAACAGTATCCTGAAGATTGGGTGACAGCGACTCTCTTGATCCAGCAACTTGTGGAAATGGCAGGGCATCGTTTGCGGGAATAGGCAGCGTGCTGAGATCGACGAACGCGATACCACTGGTGGTGATCACACCCAAGACATCGCTGCCGCCAGCTAGAAAGAACGAATCATAAGCGTTTGCGGTGGTGAAAGGCGTTTGTATCCGATAGAGCAACCGGCCTGTATTTCGAGCGATCATCTCGATACCATCTGTCAGTGGCTGCAACAGCATACTGCCATCCTGATTCAACTTCTGCCCGGTGGTTGCAATGGGCAGCCAGGTTTCCCAGTCAACGTATTCGGGCGCCATTTCCGCATTGAGAGATGGATTGGCGAAGAAGGCATTGACGGCGACTGTGCTGCCATCGCCGGAGATGGCCAGATCCGGAATCCAACCGCTGCCGCTGGAAGTTGCATTCGAATAGTGAATTTGGTCGTTCGTCGTGTCCAGCCAGAAAGATGTACCCTCGATAGTCGAATACACGCGACTTCCATCGGGGCTGAGAAGAACTCGAACCAGCGGATAAAAAGGAATTCCACTCTGGAAATTACCCAGGTCGGTGATGGTACTTGTCGATGTGTCCAGCTTATGAAACGCAGGTGTGCCTGTTCCGGCGATGTCTGCCGTTGAAAAATAAACGATCCCCGAGTCGGTGATTGCCACTCCTGTCGGCGCAAGCGAGGACGTGTTGAAGTAATCCAACGGCATAGGATACGATTTCGTTGAGCCGGGCGTGTCGGGATCGAGTACGTAGATTTGCTGGCCTCCGTAGTCGGACACGGCGATCATTGCTTCATCTGGGGACTCTGAAATTGCCAATAGCTGCGTCTTGGCAGTTACGCCGGGCAATGTCATTGGCGCTAGCCAGCGGCCGGAGGTCTTGGAGAACACCTGGATTTCCGCCCTGTCAGCGAAGTAATATAGGTCCCGCTTCGGATCGTAGATACCTGATTGTAGAGTGGGGGCGCCTGCGTAGGAACTCACAGCAGCCGTGTAGTGAAAGGCATTATGAGCGATCGTCGATCCGGACCCGGTTGTGACCGTCACATCGACCGCAGATCCAGCAGTTCCAGGGGGCACGGTGAACTGTAGTCCTTCCACTGGGAAGGGATAAGGAGATATTGGCGCGGTGGTCGAGAGTGTGACCACCTGAGAGGGATGGCCGCCGACAGATACCTGGACAGCGTCGGAGGTCTGGCCGAAACCGTAGCCCACGATAGATCCAAGTTGGCCGCCTTCCGCCGTGGCAGCGTTTGCTGTGACTTCCAGAATAGTTGGTCCGTAGCTGAACCCCTCGGGCGCGATTCCCAGCCCCCCGCCACTGAGTAAGACTGTGAGATCCGCTGCACCGGGCGTGCTGGTTGGAGGGGTCGTGACCTGCACCTGGCTTTCTTGCCCAGCGGAAGGAGCACTGTAGGAAGCGTTCGTCCCAGCCGAAGTCCCGACATATATCTCTTTCAATGGAGGCGGATTAGTAAGGTTGGCCCCAGCAACGCTGCTGATGACGGTGCCGCCGGAGACTGTGCCTGTCGGTGGAGAAGCAGAGGTCATCTGTATGACGGCAGGCTGAGCGGAAACAGATTGAGAAGCGTCGAGGAAATCAACCCCGTGTCCCGTAGGCCCCACGATCAAGCCAGTGTCGTCAATTGCGGCGATCACCGGCCCGCTCTGCAGATCGCTGATTCTGAAACTGGGCACCCATCCAGTCTGGGTAAATGTAGTCGTATTGTATGCAGCTACAGCCCCAGACGATTGGTCCACGAGGTAAAGCGTCTTACCGTCCAGGCTCATCACTGCGCCAGAAGGCGCATTTGGCAGGGTGGAATTGGGAGCAGGTTGCGTAATCTGGCCTAGCAATTGAACAGTCTTCGCATCGAAGACCGCGACCCCATTCAGGTTGGAGGTGAGAAAAAAGCGCGTCCCATCTGGGGTCGGAATAATTTCCCGCACAAAGGTCGTTGGAGGGAAGACGCCCATAGTCGCGGTTTGCGTTGCCGGATCATAGGAGCAGACGGGTTCTCCACCACCCCCTTCATCGATCGAGGCCGCAAGGACCCTCGTCCTGTCGCCACTCACTGCGAAAGCGCCGATGTTCTGGATACCGGGACAGATGCTGGGCGTCTGAAGAGGTGACGAGGTCGGTGCCCCTAAATCCAAAGTATTTGTCACGGGGTCCCAAACAGCGGCACTTGGGGCCCCGTCCACGCTGAGACCCGATTGTGAGCCCAAAAGAGCAAGTCGCCCGTCCGCCAAGACGAATGCTTCCGTTGCAACATATCCGCTGGGCCCAATGGACGCTGAGGGAAAGCGTGTAGTCACCAGATTGGTTTGCGTGCTGATTTGATAAATGTCGCCCAGCAAGGTGGCGGCATACAACGTATTGGTCAAGGGTAAAATGTCGATGCCCCAGGCGTACGGAACTGAAATTTGTGCAATCTCTATCTCTTGCATTGCATCGAAGACATCGATTTCATTCAAGAATGGATTGCTAACGTAGAACTGCTTATGTACGGGGTCGTATACGGTGAAATGTGGCGGAGCATATTCCAGCGAATTTGGGTTGTAGTAGGAATCTGTTCGCAGATAACGCGAACGAATAGGCGCGTGTGAGCCGGAGGCCTGTGGAATCAGATCGAGGGCTACCTTCACGCTGTGGCTAAGGCCGGTTGCGGTTCCCTGAAATGTGATGGTGGTGGTTGCAGGTACAGTTGTCGCCGCAACGCTGATTGTCACTTGTTGTGGGGACCCAGAAGCAACGGTGAAGGTCGAAGGAGTTGCAATCACACCTGTGGGCAGTCCGCTGACTGTAACGCCAACGGAGCCGCCAAATCCATTGATGGCTGAAATGGCCACCGTGCATGTCTGGCTGCCGCCGAGTCCGATCGTCAAACTCTGTGGGCTTGCGGTGATGGAGAAATCTGGAGCGGGAGGAGTGGGCGCCGTGGATCCTCCAGTGCTGGTGCCACCTCCACATCCGATCAAGTTAAGCGCAAAAAGCGCCAAAAAAGCAAAGCCCGATTTTCGTAGCAATGCAATTCTCCTGCTTCCGCCGAAGTCTCAGTCAGAAACCCTCGCACTGTCATGCGAAACGGAACCCACCTGAACGAAATATTTCTACTTCTTACAGCAAGGTTGTTTCACAGCGTAAATGGAAATATTCGTAAATGACAAGCAATTAAATTGCTGCCAGCCAGTCGGTCCCGAAGAGACTTGCCGTTGTCGCAAGCTGACAACATGAATCCACAGCGTTACCTCCAAGTCCGCTTTGTTTCGTTCAGATCGCACATTTCAATGGGCAATTTGGTTACACTGGTGTCCCGGTCCTGGGCCTCCAGGGATCTAAGATGTTCAGCCGGTTTTAGCGGATTGTGTGCAGCGAATGTGCGCGCAGAGAGCAGGCATAGCCGGAGATGAAATCCAGAGCGCCCAATTCCGTTTCCTCAGTTGAAGCAAACCCTGCGGCAAATAACGCTTCCTCGCAACTTATGTCTTTCCCCGTCGGCTGTCGGAGCGTCAGCCGACGGGCTGGGTTTGTAAGCACTCGGCCACAATGCCGAAAGAAAGTTTGGATATCGGACATGGCAAACCCGGTTACTTCGGACCCACCCTTGTTGCAAGTAGTAGGAATTTTAGAACGCATGTCATCGGTAAATTTGTTACACTTCGCTTCTGAAAGACTTCTTACGTTAGCTCCAGCAATTCCGTTTCAGGGCATCGCGCGTTGTTGTGCGCGCGAAGAGAGAGCAGGCGCAGTTGAAGACGAAATCCAAAGCGCCCAAGTCGTTTTTCTCCGCTAAAGAAAGTCCTCCAGAAAAAAACGCCTCCACGCAAACTATCACATTCCCCGTCGTGGCCGTCGGGGCCTCTGCTGGTGGCCTCGAAGCATACACGGACTTCTTTCACGCTTTGCCGGTTGATACCGGAATGGCGTTCGTACTGATCCAGCATCTTGCCCCGAGCCATCACAGCCTGCTGGCGGAAATCCTTTCCAAGGCCACCAGGATGCCAGTCGAAGAGGTCAAGTCAGGGACCAGGATAAGGCCCAATCGCGTCTATGTGATTCCCCCCGACGCTTTCATGGCGATCGCCGCGGGCGTCTTCACTCTGACACCGCGCAGCAAAGAACCGGGCCAACATTTATCGGTCAATTTTTTCATGCGATCCCTGGCGGCGGAGCGCAAGAGCGGAGCGATTGGCATCGTACTTTCGGGTACCGGGGCCGATGGCGCATTGGGCGTGGCGGACATCAAGGCGGAAGGGGGCATTACCTTCGCCCAGGAACCTGCCTCGGCAAAGTACGATGGCATGCCGCGCAGCGCCATCGCCTCCGGGTGCGTGGATTTTATTTTGCCTCCAAAAGGAATTGCAAAAGAACTGGAGCGGATCCATCGCCATCCTTATGTGAGCCATGTGGGTCGGGTCAAGGATGAAACTGCCATCGAACGCTCTCTGGCTGGCGAGGATGATTTCAGCAGGGTGCTCAATCTGTTGCGAAAAGTGAGCGGCGCCGATTTTTCCCAGTACAAGCCCAATACCATCTACCGGCGCGCCATGCGGCGTGTGATGATCCTCAGGCTGGACTCACTGGGCGAATACGCGAAGCATTTGAAGGAGCATCCAGAAGAAGGACTGAAGTTGTATGACGATGTTCTCATCCCAGTGACCAGCTTCTTCCGCGACCTCGAGACCTTCGAGGCATTGAAGAGTCACATTTATCCCGCCATCGTGAAGGACAAGGGCAATAAAGGAACCATCCGAATGTGGGCGCCGGGCTGCTCGACGGGGGAAGAGACCTACTCGCTGGCCATGACTCTGCTGGAGTTTCTGGGTGAGAAGGCCTCCAGTTTTCAGGTGCAGATATTCGGGACCGACCTGAACGAAAAGGGCATCCAGAAAGCCCGCGCCGGACTGTACCGGGAAAGCATCGCGGACGAGATATCGCCGGAGCGTATGCGGCGCTTCTTCATCAAGGAGGCAGATGGTTACCGCATCAACAAGGCGGTGCGCGACATGTGCGTCTTCGCGCGACAGAACCTGGCATACGATCCACCGTTTTCGCAGATGAATCTCGTCGCCTGCCGCAACCTGCTCATCTACATGGGACCGGAGTTGCAAAAGAAAATCATCCCCATCCTGCACTACGCGCTGAAGCCCTCTGGGTTTCTGGTGCTGGGAAGCTCGGAGAGCATCGCCGGCTTTCCCAGCCTGTTTTCCACGGTAGACAAGAAGTTCAAAATCTATGCCAAAAAAGCGGTCGCCTCGCGCTTGCATTATAACTTTTCCCAGACCCGCTATCCCGTTGGGAGCGGAGTGGATGTTGTCAACAAGGCGCGGGTGTCCCAAGATCCGCAGGAACGCAAACTGGACGTAGAGGCGGAGGCTGACCGTCTTGTTTTGAAGCACCACGCCCCGGTCGGGGTGGTCATCAACAATGCGATGGAAGTGGTCCAGTTCCGCGGACGCACGACCCCTTATCTGGAGCCCGCGCCGGGGAAACCGAGCCTGAATCTGCTGAAGCTGGCGCGTAACGGGTTGGCGCTGGAGCTGCGATCGTTAATCGGCGCCGCCAGGAAAAAGAATGCGCCTGCCAGCAAAAACAATATCTCGTTCGATGGAAACGGTCATAAGAGGGTCTTGAACATTTCTGTGTCTCCACTGGGGGGCAAGAACCCATCGGAGGAAGAGCGTTATTTTCTGGTGTTGTTCGAGGATGTTACAAAGATTTCCGGCCCAGCGGAAAAGGTAACAGCCAAACCTGGCACGGCGAAGGGCCGGGAATTCATGCGCCTGAAGCAGGAACTTGCCGCCACGCAGGCCTCCCTGCGCGCCGCCACCGAGTCGGAAGATGCCGTGCGGGAAGAATTCCAATCCGCGAACGAGGAAATACTTTCGGCGAATGAGGAACTGCAAAGCACCAATGAAGAGCTGGAAACCTCCAAAGAAGAACTTCAGTCCGCCAATGAGGAATTGAACTCGCTCAACAACGAGCTTGGCCACAAGAACGCCGAACTCCACGATTTGAACAACGACCTCTCGAACTTCCTGAACAGCACAAAGATTCCCGTCGTCATGCTGGATCGCAATCTGCTGATACGCCGTTTGACTCCAAGCGCCGACCTGCTGGTGAAGGCAGTTTCGTCCGATGTGGGCCGCCCGATCGCGGACATTCGACTCAATATCAAAGTACCGGACATGGAAGAGATGATCGCGAAGGTGTTGGAGAGCCTCCAGCCAGTGGAGCGCGACGTACAGGACATGCAGGACCGCTGGCATTCCTTGCACATCCTCCCTTACCGGACGCTGGACAACAAGATCGATGGCGTTGTGCTGGTGCTGCTGGACATCGACGCAATGAAAAGCGCCAACGAGCGGCTCCGGCATTCGGCGGAATTCCTTCGCGGAATGATCGATACGGTAAGAGAGCCGCTGCTGGTGCTTGACGCGGAGCTTCGAGTCATCGCAATCAATAAGTCTTTTCAGAGCACTTTCAAGGTTTCGCCGGACCAGACAGTCAAGCAATTCTTATTCGAGCTTGGCGATGGGCAGTGGAACATCCCCAAACTACGCGAGGTGCTGGAGGAAGTTCTGTCCAAACGCCAGACCGTGACGGGCTTCGAGGTGGAGCATGACTTCGAGAATCTCGGCCACAGAAAGATGCTGTTGAATGCCCGAACACTTGTCCAAACGATGGACCGGCAGCCGATGGTCCTGCTCGCCATCGAGGACATCACCGACCGGAAAAGTACGGAAGCTGCTTTGATCAAATCGGAGAAACTGGCTGCCGCGGGACGGCTGGCCGCCGCATTGGCGCATGAGATCAATAATCCATTGCAAGCGGTCACCAATGTGATGAGCTTATTGCAAGGGTCGGAGAACCTTAACGCGCAGGACCGAAGCTATGCTGCGATGGCGATCGAGGAACTTGGCAGGGTAACGAATTTGACACGCCAGTCCTTGAGCTTTTTCAGAGAGGTCGCTGCGCCCAGAGCGGTCAACATTGAAGAGACGCTCGAAGAAATTTTGAAACTGTACAGCCAAAGGATCGAATCGAAAGGGATCAAGGTAAGAAAGCAGTATCTGACGCGCGAAACAATCATCAGCTATCCGGGAGAAATTCGCCAAGTCGTCGCTACTCTTCTGGTGAATGCGATGGATGCTACCAAAACAGGTGGGACCATTTCTATCCGCGTTCGCAAAGCCGCCAATGGGAGCAAACCGGGGGTTGACGGGGTCCGGATTGCGATTGCAGATACCGGTGTCGGAATCCCCGCGAAGAACAAGGTCCGGCTCTTTGAACCATTTTTTACCACCAAGGGAGAGCAAGGGATCGGCCTGGGTCTTTGGGTTGCGTATGGGATCATCAACAGGCTTGGCGGCTCGATCCGAATGTACAGCAGCGTGCGCAAGGGAAAGAGCGGGACATGTTTTTCCATCTTTCTTCCAACCCGCATGCCAAATAAGGTGTAGAGCTGGCATGGCAACATCGCACGACAGGAGTGCGGGTGCCCCAGGTTCCGGCACCCGGATTCCATAGATATGACCTCTAAATTCAAACCGGCAACGTCTCTACCTTCGGTAGCAGGTTTCCATCGATGCATTCCAGAATCCCCACAGTGACGGGCAGGCGAAAACGTTTTGGGCCGGCGCTGCCTGGGTTGAAATAGAGAACTTCATCTTTCCAGAGGATCTCCGGCTGGTGGGTGTGGCCGAAGATCACGGCGGCGATGTTTGCGGCCTGTGGGTGCAGATCGAGGTCCTCCCGGCGATGCACCAGATAGAACAACTTGCCAGCAAGTTCGACCGCCTGGGTCGCTGGCAGCGCTCCGCAGGCGCCGGTGCGATCGACATTGCCACGAATCGCCGTGACCGGCGCAATCTTTCGCAGAGCTTCCAGAATTTCATCGTCGCCGACATCGCCGGCGTGGAGAACATGCGCGCACCCTGCGAGCGCATGGACAGCTTCTGGACGCAACAGCCCGTGCGTGTCGGAAATTACGCCAATCCGCATGTCAATAGTTTGCGCCGACGCCGACGGCAATCCGAGTGCGTGGGTCGAGCTGGTCGCGCAGGCTGTCGCCGATGAAATTGAACGACAGAACGGCGAGCATGATGGCGATGGCAGGGAAGATGACCATGTGCGGCGCGTCGAAAAGGTGCGCGCGGGCATCGTTCAACATGACTCCCCAACTGGGCATGGGTGGCGGCACCCCCAGGCCGAGAAAGCTGAGGGTGGCTTCCGCCAAAATGGTCCCCGCCATGCCAATGGCCGCCTGCACCATAACGGGCTGGATGATATTGGGCAGAATGTGGCGGGTCATAATTCGCAGGTCGGTGGCGCCCATGGCCCGGGCGGCCTCGACAAATTCGCGTTCCCGCGCGGCCAGCACCTGGGCGCGCACCAGGCGCGCATACCCCACCCAGCCGGTAATGGAAAGCGCCAGCACCAGATTGAACAGGCCCGGCCCCAGAAATGCCACCAGCGCAATGGCGATCAGAATGCCGGGCAGAGCCATAAAGGTATTCATCAGGAAGACGTTCAAAAATGCGTCGAGCCAACCGCCGTAATATCCGGCGATTGAGCCTAGAATCAGCCCCAAAAACAGGGCAATACTGACCACAGAGGTGGCAACCAGCAGCGAAATGCGCGTGCCATAAATGACGCGCGAAAGGATGTCGCGGCCCAATTCATCGGTGCCGAACCAGTGCGCGGGCGACGGGGACAAGAGGCGGGCGTGCAGATGGATGGCTGCCGGATCGGCGGGCGCAATCCATGGCGCAAAAATAGCGAACGCCACGAAAACTGCCAACAGCGTGGTCCCAAGAATCGCAAGTGGCTGAAAACGCAATGCACGCATCCAAGTGATTGTAATCGAGATGCAAGTCAGGTGGCGCGGGGGAAATCTGTGGGACAAACCTTGAAGGACCAACTGTGTAAAGTCAGGAAAAAATCGAATTTGGGACGTGCCAGTGATATTGTAAGGACATTGATTTCAATGGATTTGCACAGGCTACCGGATAGACGATCGAAATGCATCCAATGGTATGTATATAGAGTTTCGGTTCGCATGGATACGATAGCGAATCGATCTTCCTGAAGTGCAACTTTTGGCTGGAATTTACAGGACGCACTCGTGATGGATTGGCAACAAAAAATAATCTTTGTCTCCCCCTTCTTTTATCCGGAATTGATTTCGACCGGGAAGGCGAATCAGCATTTGGCGGAGGCGTTCGTGGCTGAAGGCCACGGAGTCACTGTCGTCTGCTCGCACCCGTTGTACCCGGCGTGGGTGCCAGTGCACAGCAATGCAAAGATTCGCGGAATAGAAATTTTGCGTGGCGGGGCGCGGATGCGCTACCCGAAGGCGATGCCGCTGCGAAGGCTGCTGCTGGAGGGATGGTTTGCGCTGCATGCCTGTACCCGCGTATGGCGCTTGCGCCAGCGCGCGGATGTTGTGGTCAGCGTATTGCCGCCGAGTTTGTTCGCCTTCTTCCTGGACTGGCTTCTGCCGCGGCGCATTCGACGCGTGGCGGTCATCCACGATTTACAAGGGGTGCTGGCTGCTCAGGAAAAGAGCGTCCCGCGACGCGCCATTGTTCGTTTGATCCACGCAGTGGAAAGCCGAGTGTTTCGAGCGCAGGAACTGTGTATCTTTTTTTCGCGCGACATGGCGCAGGTGGCGCAAGAGGCGTACCAGCTTGATCCATCGCGGGTCGCAGTGCATTATCCGTTCATTAGTCTCTCAGTGGAAAATGAGCCCGCGAAGCAGCGCTTGATAGGAATGTTTCCCCCTGACAAGCGGCATGTAGTGTATTCCGGCGCGCTGGGATACAAACAGAATTCGCAGCAGTTGGTGGCCTTCCTGCAAATCGCTGCCCGACGGTATTCCGATGTGCAATTCCATGTGCTATCGGGCGGCCCGTTTTTTAATGAACTGCGCACCCAGTACGAAAAGATACCCGGACCGCGCGTTCACTTTCATCCGCTCGTGGATGAACAGGACCTGGCCGAACTCTATGCGCGTTCCGCAATCCAGGTGATTCCGCAGGCGGAGGGAACGGAGATCGCCGCGTTGCCCTCGAAGCTGCCCAACCTGCTGGCTGCGGGCGTGCATTTGCTGGCGATCTGTAGCGAGGACAGCGAAGTGGGACGGCTGGTCCGCCAGGCCGGAACAGGATCGATTGTCGAACGTTGGGACCAGGAGTTATTTCTGAAACGACTCGACGAAGCGCTGGAAATTGTACAGCGCGAATCTGCATTGGAACGCCGGTCGCGGGTCGAGCCGCTGCTGGACCAGTTCTCCGTGGCCAATCTGGTGCAACTGGCCCTTGACGCGGAAATGGCGGCGGACAAGAGCAAAAAGAAGGCAAGCATGTCGATTGCCGTGGAAGAACAGGCGGAGACACACGCATGATGGTGCGGACGTGCGTGATTTTTGGAGGTACTGGCTGCATCGGAACACATTTCGCCAAACATCTGCTGGAGCATACTCAAGTCGAGCGTATCTATCTGGCGGATATAAGTCCGCCTCGCAAGGAGGCGTATGTCCAGCCATTGTTGCCATGGATGCAGCAGGGGCGCGTTGCTTACACGCCTTGTGACGTGCGGCAACCGCTGGATTCAGTGGAACTACCCCAACATGCCGACCTGATCGTCAACCTGGCGGCGGTGCATCGCGAGCCAGGCCACGAACCGCGCGAATATTATGAGACGAACCTGCCGGGCGCGGAACACGTGTGCGCCTACGCCTCCCGGGCCGGGTGCCTGCAAGTGGTTTTTACCAGCAGCATTTCTCCTTATGGTTCGAGCGACGCGATGCGCAATGAAGACTCGTTGCCTGTACCGGAGACGCCCTATGGCAGTTCGAAGCTGGCTGCGGAGAAGATCCATGCCGCATGGCAACATGCCGATCCCAATCGCAGGCTGGTGGTGTTGCGACCCGGAGTGGTTTTTGGACCGGGCGAGCATGCCAATGTCGCGCGGTTGGCCCGTAGCCTGGCGCGCGGATATTTTCTGTACATGGGAAATCGTTCAACACGGAAGGCTGGCGTCTACGTAAAAGAACTTTGCCATGTCATGCAGTTTGCGCTGGAGTTTCAGGCCAGAACGGGCGGTCCTGTGTTGATGTGGAATGTGTCGATGGACCCACCACCGACGCTGGAAGAATTTGTGAACGCCATCTGTTCTGTGGCAGGCTACAAAAAGCCGCGACTATCTTTGCCGCGCAGCTTACTCGTCTCTGCTTCCTATCCCGTGGCTGGCGTCGCGAAGATCTTTGGAGTGCGGCACCCTATCAATCCTGTTCGAATGCGAAAAATTTCACAGCCTACCCATATTGAGCCACATCGGTTGCGCGCTGCCGGCTATAACTTCCGCTATACGCTGGAGCAGGCCATGGCAGATTGGAAACACGACGCGCCAGAGGATTTTCCTGGTTAGACAACAGACAGGGACGTGCGGATCCGCCATTCGTATTTAGTATGAAGTATGGGTTGACGCAAACACGAAAGTGGCTTCGATTTTGAGTCCAGATGCTATGAAAGATCGGGCAATGCATGCATCCAGCAGCGTTTTCGTTGCGGGGCATCGCGGGCTTGTGGGTTCCGCAATCTGTCGCCGACTGGTCGCTGGGGGATACAAAAACTTAGTGTTGCGCACGCGCGCGGAACTGGATTTGACGAAACGCGCCGCCGTATGGGAATTTTTTGCAAAACAGCGCCCTGAGTATGTGGTCCTGGCCGCGGCCAAGGTGGGCGGAATTCACGCCAACGATACCTATCCCGCCGACTTTATCAGTGAAAATCTTCTCATCCAGTCGAATGTCATCGACGCCTGCTTCGAGTTTGGCGTACAACGTCTGCTCTTTCTTGGTTCCAGTTGCATCTATCCCAAGCTTTGCCCGCAACCGATTCGCGAGGAGTATTTGTTGACAGGACCGCTGGAGCCGACCAACCGTCCGTATGCAATCGCCAAAATTGCCGGAATTGAACAGTGCTGGGCCTACAACCGCCAATACAACACAAAGTTTTTGGCAGCTATGCCGACCAATCTCTATGGCCCTGGAGACAATTTCGACCTGCATCGTTCGCATGTCTTGCCAGCGTTGCTTCGCAAGGTTGCGACTGCCAGGGCGACGCATTCCGGGCATGTGGAGGTATGGGGAACCGGAACGCCTCGAAGAGAATTTCTTTACAGTGAAGACCTTGCGGAAGCCTGTGTTTTTTTGCTGGAGATGGCGCAGGATCGATTCGAGACCCTGCTCGATAAGGACCATGCTCCCCTTGTCAACATCGGCGTTGGAGAAGACGTTACAATTCGCGAGTTGGCGGAGTTGATCTGTCGCGTATTGGACTATCAGGGAGAATTGGTCTTCGACTCGACACAGCCCGATGGTACTCCGCGCAAACTGCTCGATGTCAGCCGGATGAGAGCACTCGGATGGAAGCCGCGGATTGGCCTGGAAGAGGGAATCCAGCGCACCTATGCGGCAGCGAAGGACAGCTTCGTGTCCGCTGGCATGTAAGTCTACGAGTTGGCCTGCAAATGTAACAGGAAGCTTCGATTTCAAAAAAAAGATTGGACGATCATGCAGTCACTTTGCCCCAGCAGGAATATTTTTCTCGCGATCATTGCTCTGGCGCTGTCATTTTTTATGCGATCGATGTCGGCCTACGCCGCAGTGGGTGGAAGCAGAATGAACGCGGAAGAGCAGCGTGCGGCGGCAGAACTTTTCCAGGCTGCCAATCAGGACCGCGGACCGCGACATCTACAACCGCTTCACCTGGACGCCGAGCTGACGGAGGCCGCATGGCGACACGCGCGGCGCATGGTGCGGGAGGGAAGGCTATCGCACCAGTTTCCTGGCGAACCGCCTCTGATCGTTCGCGTGCGGCAGACGGGAGTTCACTGCACTACTGTTGCAGAAAATCTTGCAGACTATCCGACGGCAAGCCAGATCAATAATGAATGGATGCACTCGCCGCCGCATCGCGCCAACTTGCTGGATCCGCGTCTCAACGCCGTTGGAATTGCGGTTGTGAAGTCCAACGGAGAGCTGTATGCCGTGCAGGATTTTGCCCGTTTATTGACTCCTATGACTAGCGCACAACAGGAGCGAGAGGTGGCGTCGTTACTGACTGCAAGGGGATTGCAAGTGCGGGGAAATCCAGCATTGGCGCGCAGTTATTGCGGGAACTCTTCAGGCGAAAAACTACCGTTGCCCAAACTGGTGATGCAGTACAGCTCCACGGATCTCAGTAGGCTGCCGCCACAGGCCGAAAAGAAAATTGCCGGGCATAGATATCACCGCGCCATCGTGGGTGCGTGTCCCGCTTCTCATCCCAGCGGATTCACCACCTACCAGATGGTGATCCTTCTCTACTGAGCGGCGTGTTGCGGAACTGGCGCGGTGGCTTCCATGTCCAGCAGGTTGTTGAAGCGATTGAAGTAGTTGAAGAGTCCGATCGCAGCCATCAGTTCGATGACCTCGCCTTCGGAATAGACATCGCGTATTTCCTTCCATTCCTCCTCGGTGAGCGGGCGCTCATTGCGCGTCATCAATTCCGCCAGCCGCAACGCCACCTTTTCTGCCATGGTGAAGTCGTCCCGCTTGGCATAGTCTTCCAGATGAGTCAATTGGTCGTCACTCCAGCCTAGCTTTTTGCAAATGCGCGAATGCGATGCAAGACAATATTCACAGTGGTTGATCTGTGATGTCCGCACGATGACAAGTTCTTTCAGCTTGAGAGGCAGTGTGCCGGTGTTCAAGACCGCCTCAAAATGCGCAATCATGGTCTGAAAAATCTCCGGGCGGTGTGCGACCGTGCGAAACATATTCGGTACGTTGCCACGCTGCTGCATATAGCGGTCGTAGATGGCGCCAGTTTCTGGCGTAACTTCCTTGCGAGTCAATCGCGAAATTTTCGGCATGGTAGTTCTCCACTTTCCATCATAATGGGGACTGGCTGGTCACAATATCGGTTCTCATTGCACACAGCGCCGGCACCGGACTGATTTGACTGGGACGTAGCTCTAAGGTTCAATAATTCTAACGCTGTATCTATCCAACTCCGCGAGATGCGGTCTGCCCGGATGTTGTGTCAAGGTGGTGCTAGTAAGGTTATCGACTACGACCTTCGCCAACGCGCCGACCTATTTGAATACCCGTATCGGCACGCAGCTCGATCGACGCAAGTGTTTCTTTTTTGAAATACAAAATCAAAACTCCAGCACAGTGAGGGTCAATTGTTACGTGAACACCATTCGCATCAGGACCATCGCGCTAATTTGTTCTTGTCTGTTCATGGCCCCCTTCTTGTCGTTCGCTCTAGCAGCTCCCGATCCGGTAGCAACGTCTCCTGAAAAAACGATGGTAGCCTCTTCCAGCAGCGAGTCCGTGCCATCGCTTGAGGAGCTAGGCCTGCCTCCCGTTGCAAGCCAGAACAACGCGCAAGCGCAGTCGACCTCACCGAATACAGCAGTGGGAAATGCCAATTCCCAACAAACTCAGCAGGATCAGACGAAGCCGGGAAATGCTCCTTCGTTGGAAGATTTGGGCTTCTCTTCGACCCAGACCCAAGGCAGCGCGCAACAACAGGCATTGCTGAACAAACGGACGCACATGCTCAAAGTCCATCAAACGCTCGGCTTGATCACAGCGATTCCGATGGCTGCTACCTTGATTAGCGGGCCGCAGGCCAAGGCGAAGGGGAAAAACGGACAGACGATTACGGAGCCGACCTCGGCGAATCTGGATGCTCATATCGCTCTGGGCGGCCTGACCACGGGCCTGTATTTTACGACGGCGTATTACGCCATGTTCGCGCCGAAAATTCCGGGGGTCAAACCCAAAGGCGCCATTCGCCTGCACAGAGACCTGGAGTGGGTCCATGGTCCGGGGATGATCCTGACACCGATCCTGGGGATCATGGCTTACAAGCAGGAGAACGCCGGAGAAAAGGTCCATGGGATCGCCTCATTGCATGGCCCGGTTGGGTATGTGACTGCCATAGCATACGGCACGTCGATTGTGGCTGTATCCTGGCCAATTCATTTAAAATTTTGGGAGACAAGATGAATAAGAAATTTCTGATGGCCCTATTGCTCTTTGTGCTCCCTGCGTTTTCCCAGGCGGACACGCAATGGATTCTGAAGCAATCCACTCTGACCTATCACATGTCCCACCCAATGCATGAAGTCGATGGCGTCAGCCATGCGGCGAAGGGCAAAGGCGTTTGCCATTCCGGCCAATGCGATTTTTTAATTGCTGTGCCGGTCAAATCGTTCGATTCCGGGGACAGCAACCGCGACCTACACATGATTCAAACCACGCGTGGCGCGCAATTTCCCATGGTCATCGTACGCACCCAGTTTCCAGAAGCGGCAACTGCCTCCCCAACGATTTATGCCGATCTCGATGTTCAGTTTGCTGGCCAGACCGCCCACTATACCCATGTGCCATTCCAGCGAGTGGCCCAGGGCAACCAGGTGCGGATCACGGGAACAATTCCCGCGACATGCTCCGATTTCAAGATCGACCGGCCATCGTTCCTGACCGTACCCATCAAGAACGAAATACCGGTGCGAGTAGACATGACATGGAGTCAAATGTGAGCACGGGCGTTGCATCCACCTACGATGAATGCACGCGTTTCCATCTGGCCTGAATTGTTTAGGATATTTTGAACGCGGTTGGCCCCTTCATGCCGTTTTTGGCTTGAGTGGGGGTAGATTTGCGGCATAAGCTGGGGTAGGCACGCCGCCTTGGACGGACATGATCTATGCCAACGGTTCGATCATTGCGGAAGTGGCGGGCAACCAGACGGCGGTGCCGGAGTACTGGCTGCTGGATCATCTGGGATCGCTGGCCATGACGACGGACAATAGCGGCAATGTGACGGGAGCGAATGTGTTTCTTCCCTTTGGGCAACTGGTGTCGTCCACGACCAACGACGCGTTCCAGTTCACCGGCCTGGAGCAGGACACGGAGAACTCGAGCGACCATAAGCCGGAAAGATGTTCCACACTCTGAACACTGCATTCCGATGGCGCGCTAAGTCTTCCTGTGTCGAACAGCAGTCGTCGATCTCTGCCACTCGACAGTGTGCTTCTCTTAAAAAGAACGCCAATTCACCTATGTGCTCGTCTGCCAGTTTTATCGCTGGTGCCGGTGTTTTTCTATTTGCGATGTTTGCCGTGTGTGCAAGTCTACCCGCTCAGGAACGACAGCCTCTCTCAGCGACGCAGATTGTGAATCGGATGGTGCAGGCTGAAACTGCCGCATGGAGAAACCGCCAGCACTTCTTATACAGAAAGGAAGAAAGGTCGAACCGAACAAAGGGCCACCTTTGGGAGGAGGTGGTGGTCGAAACCTCGGATGGACCGATGTGGCGTCTAATCTCAGAAGATGGCAAGCCGTTATCCAACAGCCAAGAGAAGGCGGAAGAAAAACGCATCGCATATCTGGCGAACCATCCGGGCGAATTCCGCCGGGAAAATCTGAGACGTAAAAATGATGAGGCACGAATGCCTGACTTGCTGAGAGAACTCCCAAAAATATTTCTGTTCAAGAACGTTGGTTCTAAAGGAGACTATACCCGCATCGCTTTTCAGCCGAACCCTTCGTTTCAGGAGGAGAGCTATCAGGACCGCGTGGTTCACGCGATGTCAGGTACGCTGCTCATCCACACCACGGACATGCGTCTATGCGGGCTTGATGTAGACCTCGATCATAATGTGTTGTTTGGTTTTGGCCTCCTCGGCGAGGTGAGTGACACGACCCACTTTTCCCTCGCCCGCGAAGAAGTCATTCCTGGACATTGGGGAACGACAAAAATCCGCGTGCATCTGGATGGAACCATCCTGCTTATGAAGAGCATCTCCCGCGATGTGGACTCTTCGCAGTACGGTTTCAGGCTGGTTGCAAATGATCTAACTGTGGCAGAGGCGGCAGAGATGGTCCGTTCAAACAAATTCTAGGCTTGCTTGATTTCTCTCTCCCTGCATGGGCACGAGAACAACTTTGAATGAAAGCGAGGCGCAAACTTTGACTGTGGTTCGATGATTTGTTACCTTACGAAATAGCTACACTCCGCATTCAACACTCCTCAGTAGCTCAATGGCAGAGCATTCGGCTGTTAACCGAAGGGTTGTAGGTTCGAGTCCTACCTGAGGAGCCAAATAATCAACAACTTGCATCACTCCCTCCCAAAAACTTCGTCAAACTTCGTCAAATTGCGATCTGACCTTGTTGCTGTTGCTCTGCCAGTGGCACGCTCCGGATGTTCCGGCCCGTCAGTCCCAGCCTTTCAGCCGGGGCTGTCCAACCGCCAAGCACCGCCGTGGTTCGGGAACTTACCGCCCTCGCAACGCTCTCATCGATGGTCTGCACGTAAACATCGCCGGTTGTCTTGATGCTGGCGTGGCGTAACGCGCCCTGAGTGTCTTTGAGCGAGCCGTGATGCTGCATGTCCGTCCCCATCGTCCGGCGCATCACCTGAAAGGTGACCAACCGGTCTGGAATCCCCAGTTTGCGAGAGATTGGGCGTATCCGGCACCGCAGGAAGTTCTTTCCGCAGCGCGGTACGGCCTCACCTTTACGGTTTCCTCGCCCGAAGGTCGGAAACATCAACGCTTCCGGCGAGGAGTCTGTGCAGATTCTTCGCCATGCTTCGATGACCGGCCTGACTTGCTCGGGCACGGGGATGGGTGCTTTGCTGGCCTTTGTTTTGAACCGCCCTTTGTAGAACTGCCCTTCATACGACGTGCCGTAGGGCATAAGAGCAGTTCCCGTCCAGGACTTCCATTGCAGCCCCATAGCCTCGCTGGTGCGCGGCCCACAAAAGATGGCCACGTACATCAGGCAGAGATCATGCACGTCTTCAATGGCTCCGAGAAGCGCGAGAATTTGCTCTCGCGTCAGCACGGGCTTTTCTACGGTATCGGTCAACGGCATGGCCACATCTTCTCCGGGGTCTTCGGCCAGATATTTCTGTTTCCTGGCCATATGAGTGATTGCACGCATGTTGGAAAAGCACTGGCGAACGACTGCCTGTGAATATCCTCTTTCCGCTATGCCATTCAGCCACACCTGAATCTCGAACGTGCTGAGATTGCGTAGCGGCAAATCTCCAAAGTGCGAGATCAGGTAATGCTCCAGTTGGTAGGTGTTCGTCTTCTTGTAAGCCGGACTCCAACCACCCTGCCGCATCGGGATATACCGCTGCTTCACAAACCAGCGGAACGTGACAGAATCATCGCGGGGGAGCGTTGGTGTCGGACTGAAACCTTGGCTCTCCTTCAGGATGATCTCCTGCAACATCTGCTCCGCCTTCCATTTCGGCGTGTTGGCTTTGGGGCAGATGCGGACATTGCGTTGCTTGCGTACCTCCTTTCCGTTCTGGTCTTTCCTGTAGACGAGATACTGTCCGTACCACATCTTGACCCGCTTTCCCCGAAGGTAGACGGTGCCTTTCTGATATTTCATTGCCATTGCGTTCTCCATTTCTGGTACTGTCCTTGGCCGTGGAGAACGGTTCTATTGAACCATTGTTTTAGCGATGTTTAAAGTTCTTTTCGGTCTCAAGTTTCGCAACGAACTCCTGCACGTCCGCCCAGCGGAAACGCACCAGTGGGCCAAGCTTGATGGCCGGGATTCGCGGATTGCGCCGCGTAGCATGATCGCGCAGCCAGCGCTCGGAGACGCCGAGCCGCGCTGCCACTTCCCGCGCGGTCAGGAGGCGCTCGCCGAGATCGAACGGGTCTGCCTGTTCGTGATGTAGCCCTGATATGGACTGAGCTGCTACCGGGAAAGAATCGCGCATGGAGGCTCCTTCGGACGAATACGCTCCGTCCTTGTGCCCAGAGTAGGCGGCGGCCAACCACTTTCCTCGGAAAATTTTTCCGTGAGATTTCCTGGCAGGAAATCTGCACAGTTTCCGGTGCAGTCACGTGATCGAAGCAAGAGGTCGTCATGCTCACGGAATCCAGCGTTCATAGGGGTCTTTGCGAATCGTGTGCGTTGTATGGTTCTCATGCCCTTCCCGGTCTTTTGCGCTCTCAGGCACTGCTGCGGGTCAATACTCGGCGCCCGGCGGCGCGGCAGGTCTCTGCTTTTCCGGTTCCTCCCAAAACAAATTTGCCGCACAGAACGACGGGCAAATTTCTTTCGGTTGCCCTCACAAAAAGCGACCTTTGGCCTGGGGAGCCGGGACCCTTGCATGGCTTCGCCCGGTATGCCCTGAGAGCTTGACGACACGGGCAGAAAATGGAGATCGAAACCATGACAACCACCACCACAATCCGCACTCCAGAGGACCACGCAACCAACCTCATCCTGCACGGCGACTGCATCGAAGCGATGCGCCGTATGCCCGCACAGAGCGTCGATTTCATCCTGACCGATCCGCCGTATCTGGTGAACTACCGCGACCGGACGGGCCGCACTCTCCCGAACGACCGGGACAGCAACTGGCTCATGCCCGCGATGGCCGAGGTATTCCGCGTACTGAAGCAGAATCGCCTGATGGTCTGCTTCTACGGCTGGCCGCGCGCCGATGATTTTCTCAACGCCTGGCGCAGCGCAGGATTTCATCCTGTGGGGCACTTCGTATTTCGCAAGAGCTACACGTCGAGCGCGAAGTTTATGAAGTGTCAGCACGAGCAGGCGTATCTGCTGGCGAAAGGCAGACCGCCGCTGCCGAAGAATCCGCTACCGGATGTGCAGCGGCTCTTCTACACGGGCAATGCGCTCCATCCCACGCAGAAAGCGGTCGTTTCACTGGTGCCTCTGGTTCGCGCATTCACGCTGCCGGACGAGCTGGTGCTCGATCCCTTCTGCGGCTCGGCATCGAGCTGCGCGGCGGCGCTGCTGACGGGGCGCAACTATCTCGGCGTGGAAATGGATGATGCCTACCACGCGGCAGCCAGCCTGCGAATGGAACGTGTTCAGGAGAGGATCGCGCGCAAGCGATCTTTTCCCGCCATTCCCACGGCTGCGTGATTCTGGCCGCACACCGGCCCGCGTCAAGACATGCCAGAGTTCCATCCTGCATGATCGTGTTTTGACTCGCGCCAGCACGCGCGGCTAGTTTGCTGATTACTGTGGGAATGCCATGCTCTGCGCTCTTCGCGCCCATGCTGGACAAGTCGCATGGGTTGGTTCCGTCGAAGATGCTTCCAAATCCTGACGCATAAGTTCCGAATTGCCCGTCATGCAGGGAGAACTGTATCGGAGCCGCGGATCGCTTTCGCTATAGCCGACTTGTCACGACCGATATGGCTGGGATCTTAAGTGGCCGCGACTCGCCGTGAACTGCGCCGTGTAGACGTTAAGTTCTCCGAGATGCTCGATCCTCTCGAATATCCTTCATCGTGAGCCATCCGGACGAGGAGTATCATTGGGCGCATGATCGATTTCCACCCGGGCGCGAAAACCGCATTTGCGACGGCTGCAGAAGACCTCCTCAGAGTGGTCAAAGTTTACCCCGATGTTGAGAGCCGCGTGGTTAAGAAATTCAACATTCACCCCAAAGTCGTCGTCCAAGAGGGTGAGATTATCGGGACGCCAAAGGTCACGGAGCGGACGGTTGATCGAATCGGCACCGAGCTTGGGAGATTCTGGAGGGACGGCGGCTGCAGATTCGGGTGGGTAGGGGAGGATTATCAAAAGCTCAAACGACTCGCAGAACGAATCGCAAGAAGCACTGAGTTAGAGGGCTTAGTATCGGAGGAATTCATCCTAGATCAGGCATTCGAATGGCTTTGTGAAACTTTGGAGAGGAAACGCTGCGACTCGATTACAGACTTCCTATCTGTCCGGTGCAGCGAAGCGATCAAAGACCACGAACTTTACATTCCGCTGTGCAGAACCTACTCGTCCGTCAATTTTGCAATCGGCGACGTGGAGTTCAAATCAATATCAAAGGAGTTTTTGGACGGCTGGTTCCCGAGCAAGCCGCTGGACAACCCTGACATGGAGCGAAGGGTCAGGGAGCTAGAGAACGACACGCGAGCGAAATTCCAAGCGACGCTCGCGGCCTGCGTGAAAGTACGAGCTGAAGCAAAAGCCGCTTCGCAGCAGGCGCTCGCGAGGGCTCTCAGAGCGACGGCGTAGCTGCGTTTTCTGTCGATTGCAAATCGAACCTCGAAAGTGAAGAGCTTTGCTCTGCCCTTAGGAATGGAGAATGGCGCTAGTTGGCACAGCTTCAATCTCGACAACGGCGTGGTCAAGGGCCTTTCGGCCGCTTCAATTTTCGAAGGCCCCCACGAATGGGTTATCGATGAAGCGAGAGCGGAACTGCCCGGCCTATTAGAATGCTTGTCAGATCTGGCGAGTTTGCAGAACACAGATTTTCGTAAGACTCTCTTGGATGCGATGCTCATCTATTCTCGTAACTCCACGACTACAGACCCTGCGAATAAGCTCGTTTTTATTCTGGTTGCGCTCGAGTCGATGCTTCTGAAGGATGCGAGTGAGCCGATACAGGGCGTTCTCGGAGAACGCATGGCGTTCCTAGTCGGGGCCTCGCTAGAAGCTAGGAAGAACATAGTCTCAACGCTGAGAAAGACTTATGCAATGCGATCTAAGTTCATCCATCACGGGCAGGGTATCGACGACCTGGAGGTTTTTGATGCCTTTCTGTTCAATGCGTGGTCCTGCTTCAGTAAGCTGCTCGAACTGCGAGACCGGTTCAAAACTCGTCTCGAACTCATTGGGAAACTGGACGAAATGAAATTGTCGTGAGTGCGTTCTGGCAAGTATGACGCCCGAATTTTGGATCAGTCCCCGTAAACGCCGCCCTATTCACTGATCGGCAAATTTCCGGATCGTCGGCAATCCGGAAGTTAAACCCTATCTCGCTGGGCGTAATAGCAGCGTTGTAATGGCGGTCTGTCGGCTGTAACCTCCGCACGACTTCGATACCTTCCCACCTGAAGATTCCTGTCGCTTTACCACAAAATTCACGATATCCGATTTCCTTTTAGGAAATCTCGCGGAAAAGCTTTCCGACCCACCCCTGTTCTGGCGGCCTTACGTTCACCTCAGACGCGGAGTTCACATGACTGGACCCCGCAAAAATCGAGTACATGAAGGGAGAACCACCGTGTCCGTTCGTATCAAGAAACTCCTGACCAGCATCTCCGCACGGAAAAGAGCCATGTTCGTGGCGTCGGCTGCGCTTGTCGCCGCCACGCCTGCCTATGCCCAGCAAGCGGGCGGCGGCAGTCCGTGGGAGAACGCGGTCGCCGTTCTCGAACAGGCATTCACCGGACCGATCGCCACGGGCCTGTCGCTGGTGGCCATCGTGCTTGGCGGCCTGATGTTTGCCTATGGCGAGGGCCAATCGAAGCGCATGCTGGCCGGGATCGTGTTCGGCATCGGCATGGCCATTGGCGCGGTCAACTTCATGGCCTGGCTGTTTCCGTAGCAACCACCACCACCAACAGGTTGGACGGAAAGGAGGTTGCAGAGGTTGCAAATGGCGGCGGGCAGTCCACGGCAGAACAAAGTGCATAAATCGATGAACCGCCCGCTGACCATTCTGGGCGCGGAACGGCGGTTGTTCTTTGTCGCGCTGATCGCGGGCGGCGCGGTCTTCTCGCTGATGCAT
>JAKAYS010000031.1 GCA_021826695.1 Acidobacteriota bacterium
CACAACGGGAACAATCAGACCCCAGTCCAGAGCTACCGCAATCCCAATGTTGATGTTCTTGTGGTAGCGGATTGCGTTGCCTTCCATCGAAGCGTTGACGATCGGCATCTTGCGCAGGCAGCTCACCACCGCGCTGGCGATGAACGGCATATAGGTCAGCTTGACTCCGTTGCGCTGCTCATATTTCGACTTCTCTTTTTCGCGCAGCCGTGCAATCCGCGTCATGTCGATCTTGAAGACCGTATGAACGTGCGCGCTGGTGTGCTTGGACTCCACCATGCGCTGCGCAATGATCGCGCGCATCTTGCTGAGCGGGACCAGGTCGCCCGGCGTCGGCGCTCCTGCGGATGCCGCCATGGACGGCACGTTTGCGGCCTGTGCTGACGCTGCGGGTGTCTCCGCCGTGGCGGAAGGCTGTGCCCCTTTTGTCGCCGCGGGTGCTTCGGCGCCTTTGCCGTGCTGGCCCAGATAGCCGAGCGCATCATCTTTCGTGATGCGGCCACCCATGCCAGTACCGGTGATCTGGGACAGGTCCAGGTTGTTGTCCTTCGCAATGCGCCGGACCAACGGCGAAGAGCGAATCCGCTCGCCCGCAGTCGCACTGGCGGAAGCCGTCGGAGCAGCACTCGTTGCCGGAGCCACTGCTTTCTTTCCAGCAGGCGCTGGGACGGGCGCTGCTACAGATGGGCTACCCGCGCTGCTGCCACCAATCACAGCAACGACCGTATTGATCTCGACCGTAGTGCCTTCGGCAACCTTGATCTCCGTCAGCACGCCAGTCGCGGGCGCTGGAATCTCCGCATCTACTTTGTCCGTGGAAATCTCAAACAACGGCTCGTCGCGCTGTACCGAGTCACCGGCCTTCTTCAGCCATTTCGTAATCGTCCCTTCAAAGATCGACTCGCCCATCTGCGGCATTACCACGTTCGTGCCTCCCGTAGTGACTGCCCCTACCACTGGTTTGACGCCTTTCACCGCATTCGCGGGGTCCCCGTCCGCTGTCGGCGGAGCAGTGTCCGTCTTTTTGCTGGTAGAACTGGACGTAGTCACCGGCGCTGGCTCCTTCGCCTTTTCCGGGGCCCTCGCGGCGACCTTTTCCTTGGCCATCTTTGCGGCGTCTACAGTTGTGGCGGGACCCTTCGCGCCCGTTCCGGAATCATCCCCAATCACTGCAACGACCGTATTGATCTCGACCGTGGCGCCTTCGGCAACCTTGATCTCCGTCAGCACGCCAGTCGCGGGCGCTGGAATCTCCGCATCTACTTTGTCCGTAGAGATTTCAAACAACGGCTCATCACGCTGCACTTTGTCCCCAGCCTTCTTCAGCCACTTCGTAATCGTTCCCTCAAAAATCGACTCGCCCATCTGCGGCATCACTACGTTCGTTGGCATGGTTCCCTTCCCATATCTGATTCAAACTGCTGGATCTCGTATTTCCTGTCTGATGCGAAGACGCTCGTCGAAACAGTCTTAGAGCGGACTCACCAAGCTGCAATCGAAAAACAATGTGTGTCATTCTGAGGTCGCCGCGGCGACCTCCGTTCAGAATGACCCATTTTGACATCCGGCCCCACTAAATTATCAATCCGCCCTAATATTTCAACAGACGGCGGGCCTCGCGAACCACATCTTCCACCTTGGGCAAAAATGCCTTTTCCAGCGGAGGTGAAAATGGCACCGGCGCATCCATCGCTGTGATGCGAACGATGGGCGCGTCGAGCGAATCGAACGCTTCCTCATTGATAATCGCAGCAATCTCACCTGCGATGCCACCCGTCTTGGTATCTTCGTGCAGCACGATTGCGCGGTTCGTCTTCTCGACCGTCGCGCGGATAGCATCGCGATCCAGCGGTAGCAGCGTGCGCAAGTCCAGAATCTCCAGCTCAATGCCTTCTTTTTGCAGGATCTCGGCGGCTTCCTGCGCCACGTACACCATCGAAGCATACGTAATCACCGAGAGATGGCGGCCTTCGCGATGCACTCGCGCCTTGCCAATCTCTACCGTGTAATCCTTCAGCGGCAGCTCTTCCTTCACACGCCGATAGAGGAATTTATGTTCGAAGAAAAGTACCGGATTGTTGTCGCGGATCGCCGATTTCATCAGGCCCTTCGCATCCCGCGCCGTCGCTGGGGCAATGACCTTCAGCCCTGGAGTATGCACGTAAAACATCTCCGGGTTTTGCGAATGGAATGGTCCGCCGCTGACACCGCCTCCCGAAGGACCGCGCAACACCAGGGGTGCAGGAGCGCCCCAGCGCCAGTTCGACTTGGCAAGAATCTGCACAATTTGCGAGTGGGCCGAGCTGATGAAGTCCATAAACTGAAATTCGCCGACCGGGCGCAAACCCGTTAGGGACGCTCCATAGGCCGCGCTCGCAATCGCCATTTCCGAGATTGGCGTATCCACCACTCGCTCCTTGCCAAATTTATGGATAAACCCTTCGGTCGCCTTGAACGCGCCACCGTACACGCCAACATCCTCGCCCATGACGAACACGCGGCTGTCGCGCTCCATCTCTTCCCATATTGCCTGCCGTATTGCTTCCAGGTACGTAACAGTTGCCATTCGATTCGCTTTCCGACTAAATGCAACGATAACTGTGTCAAATAAAAAACGATGCCGGTTACGGATATGCCTACTTATAATGCCCCGGCGCGCTGGATTCCGACAGCTTGCGATTTTTGTTGGCGTTCTTGACCCGCACCTCGCCATATTTCACCGGAATGTCCACCGCGTTATCGAAGTACACATCAGTTCCCGCATCCTCCGGCCCCGGCATCGGAGCAGCTTCCGCAACCGCCCGCTCCTCGTTGATGAAGCGCTCCACCTCTGCATGCATCTCCGCAATCCGCGCTTCCGTCATCCAGCCAGCTTCTTTCAGATATTGCTCCATCCGGGCGATGGGATCGCGGCGCTTCCAATACTCTTTGACCTTGGCCGGAACGTAATGCGCCGAGTCATGCATGGCGTGGCTCTTCATGCGCATAAATTTGGCTTCGATGATCGAGGCGCCTTCGCCGCGATGAGCGCGCTGCACAGCTTCATGCGCCGCGTCGTATACCTGGTTCGCGTCCGTGCCATCTACGATGACGCCCGGAACGCCGTAGCCAATAGCGCGGTCCGCCAGGTCCTTGCAGGCGAACTGCAACTCGACCGGCGTCGAATACGCCCAGGAGTTGTGCTCGACGACCAGCACCACGCCTAAATGCTGCACCGCAGCAAAGTTGAATCCTTCATAGGTCGGGCCTGTTGACTGGCCGCCATCGCCGATATAGCCCAGGCAGGCAACGTGTTTGCCCTGGAGCCTTGCGCCCAGCGCAACCCCAGCCAGCACTCCGATGGAATCCCCCAGGTGCGAAATGGGCGCCACCACATTCAGCGTCTTCGGATCCCCATAGTGCGAACCGGAATCCCTACCCTTGGTCGGCGAATCGCCTTTGCCCATGTACTGCATCATGGTGGCCCGCGGCTGATATCCCTTCACAATCATCGAGCCTTGATTGCGAATCATCGGTCCCAGCCAGTCATCCTTGTCCAGCGCATAGGCGGTGGCGACCGAGCAGGCCTCCTGGCCCAGGCTTTGATACAGCTCGCCGATCACCAGCGACTGCTTGTACATACTCTCCAGCACTGCTTCCATGCGCCGGTTGACGATCATGTAACGAAACAATTCGATGGTCTGCTCTTTGCCGAGATATTTGGAAGGCCGCAGCGGCGGCACCGGTGCCGACGTATCTCCGACAATTTTGTAGCGATACTCTCCGTCGCCCCACTCGCTTTCAATATGGAACGGCAACTGCTCCAGCCGCCAATCGGGAATGCCATGTGGGTTTTTGCTTACCGGGGGCTGACCGCTCTTAGCGCCTGTATGCGCAGGCATGACCTTCGATCCGTTGGCGGACTGCGATTTCGACTCAGGGGAGGCTGGGGGTGGAGCTTCTATTTTCTTGGTCGCCATGGGACGCAATTTCCTGCTTGTTTGCACCAAACTCACCATTCTATATGACAAGCCAGCCAACGGCGATGTCTGGAGCCAACGGTTGTTTAGAGGAGGTATTGAGTTGTGGAGGCCGGGTGCCCCATCCTTCGCAGCCTCATCGCGAAGGGTGGGATGCTGAGTCAAACGGAATCCTGCGCCAGCGCCTCCACCGACTCCGCCCACAGCACCTGCCTTTCGAACACGCGTCCGAAGTTTCGCGCGACTGCATGCATCGCCTGCTCCATGGTCGGCATCGCACAGCGGCGTTCGTCGATCTCATGCTCCAGACTGGTGACGGCGCAATCGGCAATGCCGCACGGCACGATCAGTTGAAAATCACGCAGGTCCGTCGTCACATTCCAGGCAAATCCATGGGAAGTTACGCCCTGCGAAATATGCACACCGATAGCGGCTATTTTCTTCTCTGGAATGCTGCCGCCGGGCAGCGTCCACACGCCCGTCCGGCCCGCGGTGCGCTGCGTGAGCACGCCGTATTCCGCGCAGGTCCGGATGAGCACTTCTTCCAGGCAGCGGACATATTCGACCGCGCCAAGATGCGGGCCTTTTTTGTTAGGAAATTCTCCGCGTAGATCGAGAATGGGATAGCCGACAATCTGGCCCGGCCCATGATACGTCACATCGCCGCCACGATTGATCTCATGGATCGCGACGCGACGCCGCGCCAGTGCTTCGTGCGTCGCCACAATGTTCTCGCGATGCGCGTTTCTGCCCAGCGTCAACACCGGAGGATGCTCCAGCAGCAGCAACACATCGCCAATGCGCTGCCGCTTGCGCAGCGCGACAAGCTCCTGCTGGCGCTCCAGCCCCTCCGCATAGTCAACACGTCCGAGATGGATCAGATGCAGCAGCATCAGAGCAAGTCGCGGAATTGATCGATACTCAGCCCGGCATCGCGAACGATTCCCGCCATCGTGTATGCATTCACTGGATTATGCCTGGGAATCGTAAGGATGCGCTGGCCATTCGACATGACTATATGTTTTCCCTGCCGGACGACCTGGAAGCCTGCGCGCTCCAAGGCCCGAACTGCATGAAGATGGGCGACTCCCGGCAACTTGCCCATCAGGAAGCTGCTATTTCAACCACGCGAACATCGAGTCCTCGCGTAAGGTCGGCCACAGTTTCCAGATATTCCTGAATGGCGATGCGGATATTGTCCAGGGCTTCCGTTTCCGTCGAGCCTTGCGACCAACAGCCCGGCAGTCCCGGGCAGGAAACGCTGTAGCCTTCTTCGGATTGCTGCAATACGACGCGATAGGTCATAACACTTTCGATCTTAATCCAAACATCATCACGGTAATGCAGCACCCACAATAAACCATAGCCCTGCCAACGGCAAAGTTATGCTTTTACTCACATTCTCGCCTACGCGTTGATCGCCATGCCCTCAACCGAGGCAAATCCATCCAGCATGGCTTCCGCCAGCGTCGGGTGCGCGTGGATGGTGAACATCATCTCCTCGACCGTCGCTTCCAGCTCAATGGCCGTCACCGCTTCGGCGACTATCTCCGTGGCCTGCGGCCCGATGATATGCACGCCAAGAATCTCGCCATACTTTGCGTCCGCCACGATCTTCACAAAGCCATCGTGCGAGTCCACAATCGATGCCTTCGAGTTCGCCGTAAAAGGAAATTTGCCGACCTTCACCGTCAAGCCTTTCTCCTTCGCCGCCGCTTCCGTCAGGCCGACGCTGCCAATCTGCGGCTCACAGTATGTGCAGGCCGGAATGCGCTCGCGCTTCACCGGACGCGCATATTTCCCGGCGATCTTCGCCGCAACGACCATCCCACACATCGCGCCGACATGCGCCAACTGCGGCAGTCCAGCCACAATGTCGCCAATCGCATAGACACCCGGCTCCTCGGTCTGCATCCACTCATTCACTTTGATAAAGCCCCGGTCTGGCTTGATCTTCGTCTTCTCCAGGCCAACGTGCTCGGTGCGTGGCGCGCGGCCCACTGCCACAAGCACCTTCTCGGCCTCCTTCACCATCTGCTTGCCATCAGCGGCCGTAATCGTCACCTTTACGCCGTCCTTGGTCTTCTCCAGCTTCTCGAACTTCGCGCCGACGAACGACTCGATCCCGCGCTTGCGGAAGGCACGCGCCAACTCCTTGCTGACATCTTCATCTTCATTCGGCACCAGCCGCGGCAGCGCCTCCACAATGGTGATCTCCGCGCCAAAGCTTTTGAAGATCGAGCCAAACTCGACACCCACCGCGCCCGCGCCAATCACAATCAAGGACTCTGGAATCTCTTTCAGCGATAGAATCTCCATGTTCGTCAGCACCCGCGAGTCCGGCTCCAGCCCCGGCAGCATCTTGGCGTCCGAACCGGTCGCGACGATGACATTCTTCGCCTTGAGAAAACTGCGCTCGCCATCCGCGCCGCCGCCGCCCTCCGTATAGACCTCGACCGAATGCACGCCGTCCTTGGCCGGGCCGGTCAGGCGTCCGTGACCTTCAAACGTCGTCACCTTGTTCTTCTTCATCAGGAACGTCAGCCCCTTGGCGTGCTTGTCGATGATGCCCTGCTTGCGCTTCTGGATGGTGCCCCAGTTCAGCTTGCCCGCGCCCAACCCCTCGATGCCATACTCGACAGCATGTTTCAGGTGGTCATACACCTCGGCGTTGAACAGCAGGGACTTGGTCGGCACGCAGCCCCAGTGCAGACAGGTTCCGCCCAGCTTGCTTTCCTTCTCAATCAGCGCGACCTTCAGGCCGTACTGCCCAGCGCGAATCGCCGCCGTATAACCAGCCGGCCCGCCACCAATGATGGCCACGTCATAAATTGTCTCTGCCAAGGGATGCTCCATTCCGTTGCAAGGGTAGATATTGGATGCTCGGCGACACGCGCTCGAACCAAACAGATGATTTTACGGGAAGTGCAGGGATGGAAGCGAATGTGAAGGGAGCAGTTCACTCGGCGCCCAGCTAGCGCATTCCGTAGGTTTCGTCGGACAGCTTACATTTGCCGACAGACATTCCCCGGGTCTCATTCTTCCGAGGTAATTTCGAGTGTGGACGCACGTTGACTGGGACTACAGGAATAGCACAAGTAAGCAAATGCTGTGGAAGCGATACATTTACCAATGGTGATTTACAACGAGGGCATTTGATGGGACCGCCGCGCCTTTTCGAATCGGCCACATGAACCAGTGGGGGCAGTAAACGTGGCGGGATCATCCCGGTTACGAACCATTCTGGTTGGGGGGAGATCTTGTACTCCTGGATGACTTGGATTGCGTGCTCGAAATCTCTTTCTTTCGTGTATGCGATTATCTCGTCGATCAATCCAGCTTCTAGAACTCGTTTTTCGCGAAGGCACTTGCTCTTATATCGACGGAGGGAAGCGACTTTGAGTATTCCTGTAGCGGGATGATAGTGATTCATTTTTCTCATGCCGCATCCCTTCCGACGAGGCGAAAAACGAATGGACAGACAATACTGCCGCTAAACCTATACGGTCGCCCGGCGATATACCTTCACGTTCGATCCCTTGAAGCCGAAGAAGCACAGATAGACGTAGCACAGTGCGGGAATGAAAAATGCATGATGGATGCCGATGTGGTCGGCCACAATTCCCTGCAACAAGGGCAGGATCGCGCCGCCAATGATGGCCGCCACCATCAGGCTGGAGCCTTGATTGGTCAGCCTCCCCAGTTCGGCCAGCCCCAGCGCAAAGATGTTCGGCCACATGATGGAGTTGAAAAGTCCCACCAGTATCAGGCTCCACATCGCCAGATGGCCAAAGCTGAGCATCGAGGTGACAACCAGGCAGAAGGCAATGACGGCCGCCACTCCCAGCACCGGGCCCGCGCGCAGCTTCTGCGTAATTCCAGCGCCGCCGAGCCGACCAATCATGGCGCTGCCCCAATAGAACGTGACATAGATGGCCGCGGTCTTTTCCGTCATGTTGCCAATCTCCGGCTGGCTGAGATAGTTCACCAGAAAGCTGCCGATCGAGACCTCCGCGCCGACATAAACGAAAATTGCCACCACCGCCAGCAGCAAGTGACGCTGCTGCCAGATGGTGGGCGCATCCAGCGCGTCGAGCACCGCCTGCGTGTCATACGTCTGGATCTTGGGCAGCTTGTAGAGCGCCATCGCGACAGCAAATGAGACAAGAATGACGGCGATGATGAAGTAGGGAAACTTCACTACGCCCGCCTGCTGGAGTTGATAGGCGTGGAACGCGGGCGGGGACAACTGACGCAACTGCATCACGGTCAACGGAACAGTGCCAAGAATGAACAAGCTCCCTATATAAGGAGCGATCGTCGTCCCGAAGGAGTTGAATGCGCCCGCCAGGTTCAGCCTGCTGGAACCGGTTTTGGCCGGCCCCAGAACGATGACATAGGGGTTTGCCGAAACTTGAAGAAATGTCATGCCCGCGGCCACAATCGCCAGCGCCACAAGAAACAGCGGGAATGACGGGACGCTGGCCGCCGGAATAAAACACAACGCGCCGACCGCCATAATCAGCAGGCCAGACACCATCGTCCGCTTGTAGCCGATCCAGTCGATCACTTTGCCGGAAGGCAGAGCGAACACGAAATACGCAGAGAAGAAAAACGTCTGTACCAGCATGACCTCCGCATAGTTCAGAGTGAACACGCTTTTCAGGTGCGGGATCAGAATGTCATTCAGGCAGGTAATGAAACCCCAGAGGAAAAACAGAGTCATCACCATGGCCAGCGCGCTTTTCGCGCCCGACGTCGGTTCCGCGGCGACTACAGTGGAACTGTCTACGCTTGAGATTGCCATCGTCCGTCCAGACTCCTTTGGTCCAGTAGTTTCTTTTCGCGTTTTCTACATGCCATAAAGGTAATAGCAAAAGCGCGAATCCGGCAAAGTAGATACAGCATGGAGTTGGATTTGCAGGCAGTTTATCTGCGCCACTCGACTGGAGCAATTTCAGGACCAGCGTAACCCGAAGTCAGACGGAGTCATTCTTGTATCTATAAAAGCAGCGGCGACCGTAGTGAAGAATCCAGAGGGTGATTGCCTGCAAACGCAGCGATCACCCTGTATATTTCACTTTCGTTATTTCTTTTCCGGCGCAGGCTGTACCGCATCCGGAAAGACTCCGGGCAGCGGCTTCGGCCCGCTGAAGTCGAACATCGCCTTCGGCGTGGGTAAAGGTTTGCGCGGCAGCATTTGGTCGCGCATCGCCGTGTTGTAGACGAAAATCGCTTCCACCACGGCTGCCTGCTTCAGGTCGCTCGGCGACAGCTCTTCATACACGTCCATGTTCGAGTGGTGCGTGCGCGTTTCGTAATCCAGCGGGTCCTGAATGAACTGGAAGCCCGGAATGCCGACCGCGTCGAACGATAAATGGTCGGTGCCACCGGTGTTGCGCATGGTCAGCGTGGTCACGCCAAGGCCTTTCAACGGTGCGATCCATGCAGCAAAGATCGGCGCGACGGCTGCATTGCCCTGTAGATATACGCCGCGCACCTTGCCCGAGCCATTGTCGAGATTGAAGTACCCGGAGACCAGCTTCTGCTCCGGCTTGATGGTCAGTGGCCCGGCTGGTTTGCGCAGCCATTCCGGCAGCTTCATCTGGTCCGGCGCGGTTGAAAGCGGAAAGCTGCCGAAATGGTCGCGCACATACCCACGTGAGCCATACAGCCCTTCTTCTTCGCCGCTCCACAGCGCAATGCGGATGGTGCGACGCGGCTGAACGTGCAGCGCATTCAGAATACGCATCACTTCCAGCGCGACGATGGAGCCCGCGCCATTGTCGGTCGCGCCCGTCCCTGCAACCCAACTATCCAGATGGCCGCCCACCATGACGATCTGGTCTTTCAGTGTCGGGTCGGTACCGGGAATTTCCGCAACCGTGTCGTAGCCTTTTTCATGGTCGCCGGTAAACTTCGTTTCCACGTCCATCTGCACGCTCACCGGAACATGCGCCTGCAGCAACCGGAACATGCGGCCATAATTTTCAATCGCCATCACCACGACCGGGACCTTCACCTGGTGCGCGGCGTTGTACGGCTCGGTGCCAAGCGCCGCGCCATTGTCGTCGAAGAACGTGCCGCCTGACCCGCCGCCATCCCCACCATCGCGACTGGGGACAATCGCGCCTGCGACATGCTCGTCAGCCAGAAACTGCGCGATCTTATCCACCAACTGACGCCGCTTCAGATACTCCTGTAACCGCTTTTGCAGGTTCGACGGCGCACCACGACCGGCGGCGGGATACTGCGCGATCTCCTCCAGTTCTTTGTGGGTGTAGCGCGTCCACAGCGGCTTGTCCACAGGAGGCACGGGTCGCATCTCGCCTAGCAGCACAATCTTTCCTGCGAGCTTCCCCTTGTACTGCGCGAAGTCTTTCTCGTCCTGAATATTGACCTGGACCACATCGCCCGTCACCGGCCCGTTGGTGGAGGGCGACCACGGCGTGGCCTGCGCGATGAACACAGCCGTGTCCGGCGAGACCATCCGCACCCAGGTGTTCAACTGCTGCCAGCCCAGTCCAAACTCGCCCCAGGATTCCAGGTGCGCATTCGCGCAGCCCATCGCAGTCAACTGGTCCACGGTCCATTTGTTGGCCTTCGCCATGTTGGGAGAACCAGTCAGGCGCGGGCCAATGTCATCGGCCAGCGCGCTGGCATAGTCCATGACATGCGAGTTGTTGAATCCCTCGTCCATGATGCGCTGATACATGTTCAGATCGATGGCTTCGCTGGCAGGCTGCGCCGCCACAGCCGAAACGGGCTGCGCGCTGCGGGATCCCTGCATGGACTTTGGGTGTTTCATTTGCGCCATCGCTGGCAAGCTGATGACCGAGATGACCGACAGGCTGGCAAGCGTCAACTTCGCGATGCGAGTGCGGGTAGGGTGGAATGTGTTCACCGGTATTTCCTCCAGAAAATTTGAGAACGGCCAGCATAGCAGATCGCCAGGACCGCGCGTCCGTTGCAACGAGAAATAGTAGTTGCGATAAGAGTACGGAATGCCAGTACAGAAAGACGCAACATTCCATTTGTTTGCGAAGAAAGCATTTCATTGGGTGCCCCAGGCCTCGATTCTGAAACCTGGGACTCTCCGATCCACGCTTCATGACAAGCGTCAGAAAATCTTTCCCAAAATGCGTCGCGACAATCCAGAAGCCGCTATGATGGTCTGGCGTTCATACGCATATCGATTTAGGATCGGAACTGGCTCAATTCTTATGCATGCATTCCGTCGCCTACCTCTCCTCGCAACAATTGCACTATGCGCTGCGATGACCCCAGGCCTGGCGCAGCGCCGCCTGCACAACCAGGCCGACACGCCAGCGCAAAATCAACCGTGGATGGACCGTAGCCTGTCTCCCGACCAGCGGGCCGACATGGTGCTGAAGCAACTGACGCTCGACGAAAAGATTGACCTGGTCCATGGCGAAGGAATGCCCGGCTGGGGCAAACCAAGACCGAATGCCTATCTGGGCAATGGCGGGGCAGGCTTTGTGCTCGGCGTGCCGCGCCTGGGCATTCCCATCATCCAGATGAGCGATGCGGCCTATGGTGTGCGCGATAGCGCGATGAACGGACGCTACTCCACGGCGCTGCCATCCAATGTTGGCTCCGCAGCTAGCTGGGACCCACACGCCGCCTGCGAATACGGCGCTCTGATTGGTCGCGAGCTGCGCGCCCAGGGCTATAACATGACCCTCGGCGGCGGCGTGAACCTGACTCGCGAACCGCGTGACGGGCGCACCTTCGAGTACATGGGCGAAGATCCTGTCCTTGCCGGCACACTGGTCGGCAACAGAATCAAGTGTGAGCAGGCGCAGCACGTCATCGGCGACATCAAACACTACGCCATGAACGACCAGGAAAGCGGCCGCAATGAGTACGACGCCATCATCACCAAACGCGCCATGCGCGAAAGCGATCTGTTTGCCTTTCAGATTGGCATCGAGACTGGCCATCCAGCGGCTGTGATGTGCGCATACAACGCGGTCAACGGCGATTATTCCTGTGAAAACAAATATCTGTTGACGGACGTATTGAAGACTGACTGGAAGTTTCCCGGCTTTGTCCTCTCCGACTGGGGCGGGACCCACAGCACCGTCAAGGCGTCCGCGGCAGGCCTCGATAACGAAGAGCCGCTCGACGCTTTCTATGGCCAGAAACTGAAAGATGCCGTACAGTCCGGCAAGGTCCCCATGCCGCAACTGGATGACCACGTCCGCCGCATTTTGCGTTCAGAGTTTGCCAGCGGGATCGTCGATTATCCCATACAGAAAAGCGTTGTGGATGTCGAAGGAGGATTCAACACGGCGCGCGCCATTGAAGAACAGAGCATCGTGCTGCTCAAGAACGTACACAACATCCTGCCGCTCGATGCAACAAAGATCCACTCCATCGCCATCATCGGGCCGCACGCCGATACTGGCATGATCTCCGGCGGCGGCTCGGCCCAGGTCGATCCACCGGGACAGACCGCCCCCAAATGGCTGCAACACGTCTGGTTCCCCACATCGCCGCTTCTGGCCGTTCGCGCCAAAGCTTCCGGTAGCAACGTCCAGTTTGATTCGGGCCAGGACCCTGCCGCTGCCGCCGCACTTGCCGCAAAATCTGACGTTGCAATCGTCTTCGTCCATCAGTGGATGAGCGAAGGCATGGACATTCCCAACCTTTCGCTGCCCAACGGTCAGGATGCATTGATCGAACAGGTCGCTGCTGCAAATCCTCACACCATTGTCGTGCTGGAAACCGGCGGTCCTGTGTTAATGCCATGGCTCGATAAAGTAGGTGGCGTGATGGAAGCATGGTTCAGCGGCAGCAAGGGCGCTGACGCCGTCGCGAACGTTCTATTCGGAGATGTGAACCCCAGCGCGAAACTACCGCTCACCTTTCCACTCAGTGAAGCCGACCTGCCGCATCCGAAACACGTCATACCGCCGCCCGGGGCGCTAGGCAAGGCCGCTGTCGAAAAGTCCGGCCATGCCGAACCAACGTTTGACGTCAACTACGACGAAGGTCTGCTGGTAGGCTACAAATGGTACGACGCCAAACACAAGCCCGTGCTGTTCCCTTTCGGCTATGGTCTTTCCTACTCGACCTATAGCTATTCCGGACTCTCGGTGAATGCCGGAGACACCACAACCGTAACGTTCACGATCAAGAACACGGGCAGCCGCGCCGGTGCGGAAATTGCCGAAGTCTACGCCGCCCTGCCGTCCAGCGCCGACGAGCCGCCGAAGCGCCTTGTCGGCTGGAGCAAAGTACAGCTCAACCCCGGCGAAAGCAAGCTGGTCACAGTGACCGTCCCGCAACTATATTTGTCCGTCTATAACGAACAACAAGATGCCTGGAAGTTAGTGCCAGGCAGCTACTCATTCATGGTCGGCGGCTCATCCCAGGACCTGCCTCTGACCCAGACAGTCATCATGCGTTAGTTGGAGAGTCCCTCGATTGCGTTGCCATGTTTGGCTGGGATGCAGTGGGTAAGATATAGCGGGTGTCCCATCAATCCTTCGCGTATTTTCTTTTGCGAAGGGTGGGAAACCATGATGCCCGATGTACAAGCAATCATGCAACTTGAGCTACACCAGTTTCTTCCCCGTCAAAGCCTGCAACACCCCAAGCGGCGAATGTTCCGGCGCGACCATCGCTTCGGGTGCTACCAGATACGTCTGCTCCAACGCATACTGGCCAGCCAGCACTGCGTGCGGCACCATGTCGGTGTAGACCATCCAACTGGAACCCGGCGGCAAAAACCACGCCTCGCGTTTTCCCTGCGCCTGATAGTCCTCATTCTCTTTGAGAAAATTGTGCAAGCGCATCATGAAGTCGTCATACGGAGAGCGTTTCAGCTCCGGAATTGCGCGGCCCAGACCCATTCCGCAGGCAGCCTTCGCCGTCCAGCGAGTGAGCGTGCTCTGCTCCCGGGGCAACGCAATCTGCTGCGGAGCAAACTGCGGCACAAGCGCGCGAAATGGTTCGCCCGTGATCCAGTCGCGCGTCTTCGTCGGATGAAGATTATTGAAGAACCGCAGGATGCGCGCGCCATGCGTCGGTCGGGTAGGAAACGCGTCGGTATGCATCAGGTCGTTGCGACGGCGCAACGGCAAATCGCGCCCTTGCTCCTCCTGCGGGCGAAAGCTGCCGTAGTCCAACTGCCAGCGCGATTGGTAGGGCATTAAAAAGTTTTTCAAAAACTCGGTCACATTCTGCGAATAATCCCGCAGAATGCGATGCAGTCGTTCGCTCGCCGCCGAATCGGCGCCTTTAACATCCGCGCCGGATACGCGATCGATCGCAGGCTTATACGCCAGATTTTTGTGCAGGCCGCTGCTGGTCTGTTCCAGCGTCAGCAGAAAACGAACATCTTCATCCGGCAATGCAATGGGTGTTTTCGGAAAGAAGAGAATGTTACCCTCTTCCAGTTGCTGGCACCAGCGATGCGCCTGCTCTGGCGACGGCGGTCCGCCATCCGGCAGCGCCTCTTGCGGAATGGTGACCATGCCCATAAAAGGTAAGGCGCTATTCTTTACCCGCGAATTTGCGGCGGACCCATAGCGTCACCAAATACGTAATGCTGACGACCATCACCAGAATGCCCACTGGCGCAGCAATGTATCGATAGCTGATGTTCAGATTCAGCATCGAAGTTCCCGTCGCCGAGTCGTAGATCGTGACCCCTACAATGGCTAGAAAGAAGGTGATTAAAAATGCAATGGACCCGGCGGCCCCGCCCATCAATAAACTGCTGAACAGTCCCAGTCTTCCAATCGGAATGCTGAAAATGGTTGCCTCCCCAGGTTTAGGCGCATTCGCGACTGTCCCGGATGTTCCGGTCGAAAGATTATGTGCCTGTATCATGCTGGTTTCCCGGTCCTGTTTTCTGATGGCTGCGAGTGACGCTTCCCTCAGCTAGAATACAGGTTTATGCTGCAAATCGCGCAGATCGAATTGAAGCTGGCCCTTGAGGTGGCGCGCCTCGCCCCGCTCCAGCAGGCCCCCAACGGAATCCACTACGCAAGTTACGGCGAAACGCAGCTATCTTCCACAGACCTGGAGAGAATGGTGCTGGCTGTGCCGCGCGCGGTCGCTGCCGCTCTCCATCGCAAAGCCTATTATTTTGTGCCGCTCACCCTCGGAGACGCCAGCGAGATAGACCCCAGGCAAGAGGACCCCGATTCCAATGAAGTGCTGATCGCGCCCGACTTCAGCGCAAAGTGGAGTGAGCAGGCCATCTGTCATCGCAACGTGTCCTGCAATGGCGTCGAGTGCGTCTTTATCTCAACGCGTCTGATGCAGGACCGTTTTGCGCTGGCCTTCGAGTTTTATATCAACACTGGGCACCACTTTGTCGACGCCGTGGGCGTGCCAGAGAGTTTTAGCAGCCTGGTCTGGTCGCAGGCGATGGCCAATGTGCGCGGAGAGACCAGTCAGGACGCCTGGGACCAGCGCGCCAGGGCCATCGGTTCTCCCTCCGGGCCGCCGCCGATCAATATGCGGCGGAGTCCTCGCCGCGGCAATGCGGGGTCATCCAGCCTTCCTGCAACAAATGCCGCCCGCAGCAATATCATGTCGGACCACGCGCTCGACGAAAAGGCGCGCACGGAATATCTTGAAGCCGCCTTCGCCGACGCCATCGCCATCTACATGCTGTCGCTCACTGTGGACTTCGACTATACCGAGCTGCGAGAGCGCGAATACCCCCTATTGGCTCCCCAGGCACTTGCCGAGCGCCTGCACCATGTTGCGCGCCTCTTTCCTCCAAATGACGGTCCCGAATTTACCATCCGTTATCGCCGCCGCAATCGTTGAAATTTCCTTCGCAGGGTGCCCAATGTTTTGCAGGCAGGGTACCCCATCCTTTGCAGTTCCATCGCATAGGGTGGGACATCATGGCCCCGAACTTACAGGAATGCCCAAAATCCTCTAGAATCGGCGCATGATTGCGCATCTTCGAGGACGACTTCTTTCCAAAACTCCACAGAACGTTGTGGTGGAAGCTGCCGGTGTCGGCTATGAAGTCACCATCAGCATTCCCACCTTTACCGCCCTGCCTGCCGAAGGCAATGAAGTCTCACTCTTGATTTACACCCATGTGCGTGAAGATGCGCTGGCCTTGTTTGGATTCATGAGTCGGACGGAAAAGCGATTGTTCGAAAAGCTGCTGTCCATCAGCGGAATCGGCCCCAAACTCGCCGTGACGGTGCTGAGTGGGCTGCCGCCGGAACGCCTGATCTCCGCCATTCATGGACAAGACCACGCTACACTCACCCGCATCCCCGGAGTGGGCAAGAAGACTGCCGAGCGGATCGTGCTGGAACTGAAAGACAAGCTGGACGAGCTGGGTACTCCAACCGTCTCTGGCGTCGCCACGCCCGTTTCTGAAGATGTTCTTTCCGCGCTCGTCAACCTTGGCTACCAGCGACCGACCGCGCAGAAGGGCATTGAGGCGGCCATTGCTCGCAATCCCAACATTGCCAGGGATTTTGAAACGCTCTTCCGGGCCACCATGGCGGTCATGAAGTAAACGCTCTGAGATCAAGCGCCACATGGTTTCTTGGCTTTGCCTTGTACGGGAAATTAAGTCGTGACCGCGTCTCGAAGAGGGGCCTCGTCATCGAGTGTTGCCAGAAATTTCGATGCCAGCATGGGTCGCCCAAAATAATAACCTTGAAATAGCGGACAGCCGCGCTCTTCTAAAAAGTTGAGTTGCGCTTCCGTCTCCACCCCTTCGGCAACCACCGTCAGTCCCAGTTGACTGGCAATGGAAAGAATGGTGTCGATCAGCACCCCGTGGCTTGGATCGTTCGGCGCAGACTGAACAAAGCTTTTGTCGATCTTCAATTCATCCAGCGGCAGCTTTTGTAAATAGAACAGGCAGGAGTAGCCGGTGCCAAAGTCGTCGATAGAAATCCGAACTCCCAAAGAGCGCAGTTCTTTCATGGTGGAAACCACACTCTCCATATTTGAAACAAACTGGCCTTCGGTCACTTCCAGCGTCAGTCGGGCTGGCGGGGCTCCCGTCTCGTCCAGAATGCTTTTTACTTTCTCCGCAAACCCCGACTGGCACAACTGTCGTGGGCTTACATTAATGGACAACGAATAGTCCGGGTTGCGGAATGCGGTTTCGGAGAGGAGTTTGCAGCCCTCTCGCAACACCCATTCTCCGATTGCGAGAATGGCGCCACTTTCTTCCGCAAGCGGTATAAAGATGGCGGGAGAAACCATGCCACGCTCCGGATGCTTCCATCGCAGCAGCACCTCCGCTCCCGCAATTTGCCCTGCTGCGTCAGTCTTTGCCTGCAAATAGAGTGAGAATTCTTTCCGTTCCAACGCGTTGCGCAGCGCCTGATCGAGATCCAGTTGTTCGCTTATTGCCGATGCCATGCTGGCTTCAAACATGCATATCTGGTCGCGACCCAGTTCCTTGCTGCGATAGAGGGCAATGTTTGCCTGACGCAATACTTCCTGCGCATCCGCTTGGTCCGATGCCGGAAATAGAGCAATCCCCTGGCTGGCGGAAGCGGTAATCATTCCCTCCTCCAGCGATGCCCCCTCGGCCAGCCGTGTACGGATTTTATACGCCACATGCAGTGCCGCTGCTGTGGCTGCTTCCAGGGTATCGGCAAGATTTTCCAGCAGTACCACAAACTCGTCGCCTCCATAGCAGGCCACGGTGTCGCTGGCGCGTAGTTCTTCCACGATGCGTTGGCTGATTTTTTGAAGAAATTCATCTCCGGCTGCGTGCCCGTGAGAATCGTTCACCAGTTTGAAGTGGTCTAGCTCGATGAATACAGCAGCGCCCCATCGACCCGTGCGCCCGGCCCGAGTGAACGCCTGTTTCAGGCGGTCCATCAGTAGCTTGCGGTTTGGCAGCCGTGTCACCGGGTCGTAAAACGCCAGGTACTGGATCTCTTGTTCCGCGATCTTGCGCTGCGTGATGTCTCGCGCCACCCCTACCCAGTGCGTACAGCGTCCCGCCGCATCCATTATCGGAGACCTGTCGATTTCCACCCATACCTCTTGCCCGCTCTTGGTGTACTCGATCAGTTCCGCGCGGACATGCTCGAAACGATCCATCGCTTCGCGAATGCGCTCCAGCTCCGCCTGCTGGGTCCCGGGCCCTTCCAGCATGCGCGGCGTCTTCCCCAGCGCTTCCTTGCGACTATACCCCGTGAGACGCTCGAACGCTTCGTTGACAAAAACGATGCGCTGTCCGGGGTCGTCCTGCGATTTAGCCGTGATGATCATCACACTGTCGTTCAGCCGCGCGACAGACGCTTCCAACAGCTTCAACTGCTCCTGAGACTGACGCTTCTCCGTTACATCGCGGAAATACACCGCCAGTCCTTCGACTGAAGGATACGCATCCACTTCAAACCAGGCGTCAAACGGCGCGTAATGATCTTCGATGGACACTTTGCGGTTTTCCGCCATGGCCCGGCGATACCCCTGGCCGAAGGCGCTGTCCTTCAAGCCAGGAAGTTCCTCCCATATCACCTTGCCCAGAAGATCGGCGCGCGTCCGTTGCAGGGTCCGCTCGGTCTCCTGGTTCATGTAGGTGAAGCGCCATTCGCGGTCCAGGGTAAAGAACGCGTCGGCAATGTTTTCCAGCGTCGCTTCCAGTCGCACGGCCACCTTGCGCGCTTCCGCTTCCGCCAGGCGTATCGCCGTCATATTCCGTCCTATGGCAAATATCTTCCCGTCCGCCTGCGACCACTGGGCGGACCACATCATGTGGGCCACGGATCCATCCTTGCGTAGCACGCGGTTCTCAAAGTGGATGGTGGGCTGGCCGCCCATGACGCTCTTGATCGCTTCTATCGTTGTCTCGCGGTCTTCCGGCAGCACATACAGGAGGTTGACCGTGCCGAGGAGTTCCTCCGGCGTGTATCCCAGGTTCGTTTCACAGCCAGCATTCGCATGTAAAAAGCGCCCCTCGGCATCAAATGTGCAGACAGCGTCGAGTGAGAAATCCAATAGCTTGCGCAGATGCTCGGAGGTGCTACGCGCCTGCATCTCTCTCAGGCGAATGGCCCCTTCCGTCTGCATTTGCCGCGCGGCCTGCGCAATCGCCCTGGCCTTGTATTGCCTTTGCCCAAGGATCGCCACGACGACCAGGACGCCAGCAACCATGATCGAAAGAACATAGAAATACACCTCATTCCGCTGGAACCACAAAATAGCGTGGATTCGGACCAGGGAGAGCAAGGTGAAAATCAACACGCCTGTAAGGACGCTACCCAGCGTGCACCTGCGTGCAACCTCCCTTTGCGCTCCATTTTGCGACGAATTCAGAAACACCCCCTGCACCAAGACCTATCTTCTTTGACGGCAGAATTCGTCTTCCGATCAATGATTCTCATTCGCTGGACGACAGGGAAGTTCCATTTTGGAATTCCGATGCCGGATTCCCATTTCTGCCATCATCTACATTCACATTGACGATAAGTAGTCAGGGGGTAATAGCACACTCTGCGACGTTGGACTGGTTTGAAGCAAAAATGACAGCAAGTCTCCCTGCGCTTTCTCCTGCTACTGAGGGGCCGGACGTCCTACAGTACCAGCGACAACTCCTGCCGGTCCGCAACCATCTCATGATTGAGCGAGTAAGTATCGACGGAAGTTGCAAACCGATACTACGGAGCGTTCACCGACAGGAAAACACACTGTTCGCTCGCTTGCATGTCCCCACATTTCCATCTTTCAACCATCCTTATGAGGCCACTCCATGACGAACAACTCCCTGTTTCGCACCTTCGTGTATTGTGTCTGCCTGGGAGCGGCGGGACTTCTCTTTACGCCGCGCATCCATGCGCAAAACTCCTCCACGCAGAGTTCTGAGACCGCTCGTGTCGATGCCACGAACAGAGTCACCTTGCTTGGCAATGTTCGCCGGGAGGCAAATGCGGCCAATGATCGCGGCGAGGTCAGCGGCAGTCTACAGTTGGACCACCTGCTGCTCCAGTTGAAACGGCCAGCCGATCGGGAAGCCGCTTTGACCGCGCGGATGGAAGCCATGTATCAGCCGGGCAGTCCCGACTTCCATCAATGGCTGACTGCCGATCAGTTGGGTCGCGAGTTTGGCCCCGATCCCGCCGACATCCAAATGGTCGGCAACTGGCTGGAAAGTTATGGGTTCCAGATCAACAGTGTCTCCAGAAGCGGCATGGTGATCGATTTTTCCGGCAACGCCCAGCAGATTAAATCGGCGTTCAACACCGACATAGATACTTTGAACGTGAATGGGAAGACCCATATCGCCAACATGCGGAATCCCCAGATTCCGCTGATACTGGCCAACATCGTCGTCGGGATTGCATCGCTGAACGATTTCCGCCCCAAACCTGCGCATACCCCAATCGACTCGGCACATATCGATCCCCAGTCGAAGGCCGTCCTTGGACAAAACACCCAGCAGGGCGCTACACCGGGCTTCACCGTGAACTCCTCGTATCAACTGGTGGTCCCAGACGATCTCCACACGATTTACAACTTCAAGCCGGTGTACGCGAGGGGCATCAGCGGCAGGGGACAGAAGATCGTTGTGATTGAGGACACCAACGTCTACACCATCAACGATTGGTATGAGTTCCGTTATCGCTTCGGCCTGCGACAACAATTTCCCGCCGGCACGTTCAGCCAGATCCATCCCGGCGGATGCAAAAATCCTGGCGTGGTGGTAGGCAATGACGCAGAGGCGATCCTCGACGCCGAATATGCCAGCGCAGCCGCTCCAAATGCGGCCATTCTGCTGGCCTCCTGCGCCGACACCAAGACCACCTTCGGCGGCCTGCTTGCCTTGGAGGCGCTTATCGACGAAAATGTCCCACCCGCGATCGTCAGCATCAGCTATGGCGAGTGCGAGGCCGACCTTGGCGCGGCGGGCAATGCAACCTACAACTATGCCTACCAGCAGGCCGCATCGGAAGGCGTCTCGGTCTTTGTCGCTTCCGGCGATGAGGGCGCCGCCAGTTGCGACGCCAACCATTGGGCCGCGCACTATGGTATTTCTGTCAGCGGCTTCGCTTCCACTCCTTACAACGTGGCCGTGGGTGGCACGGATTTCGGCGACAGCTATGCAGGCGCCAATTCTCAATACTGGAACACTAAGAACAACGCCATCTATGGCTCCGCCAAATCCTACATTCCAGAAATTCCATGGAACGATTCCTGCGCCAGCACTCTTATCGCCAATGTCGAAGGGTACGGTGTAACCTTCGGCGCAAACGGCTTCTGTAACTCGACGACGGGCGAGGGCTACTTTCTAACAACGACCAGCGGCAGCGGTGGCCCCAGCGGCTGCGCCTATGGAGAGACTTCCCGGCTTGCGGGGGCAGCGGCCGTCAGCGGCACATGCAAGGGTTACGCGAAACCTTATTACCAGCGTGGCGTGTTCGGCAATCCAAATGACAGTGTGCGCGACCTGCCCGATGTCTCCCTGTTCGCAGCCAACGGCGTATGGGGACACTACTACGTGTTCTGCTACTCGGACCTGGCTGGCGGTGGCGCTCCCTGCACTGGCAATCCTGCGTATTGGACCGGCGCGGGTGGCACATCGTTCTCTGCCCCAATCGTTGCCGGAATCCAGGCGCTCGTCAATCAATCGACGGGCACTCCGCAAGGCAACCCAAACTACGCCTACTATGCGCTGGCCAGGCATGAGTTTGGCTGGTCGGGAAGAACTTCCTGCGTGTCCACGCTCGGCAAAAGCATCGACGCGTATTGCGTCTTCAATGACGTTGCCGAAGGCGACAACGATGTGAACTGTGTGGGACACTTCAATTGCTACGATCCATCGGGCCCGAACGGTGTCCTTTCAACCACCAGCAAGGCATACTCCAAGGCCTATAACAGCAAGCTGGGCTGGGACTTCGCCACCGGAATCGGTACGCTGAATGTGAACAACCTGGTGACGCACTGGAAATACGCCTTCTAAACCGAGATGTAGCGCGGCTCTAATAGGGCAAGCATCTCCGACGATGCTCGCCCTTGTTTTTGACGACCACGTTATGGCCGCAATTTCTTCGGATGCCCCGCAACCCGCTCTACTTTCCGATACAGAAAGTAGAAAAAATTAAATTCAGTATGTCGTCGGCGGTCGTTTCGCCCGTCAGCGCGTCCAGGTTGCGCAGAGCGGCATACAGATCGAGCAGCAGCATTTCGTGCGGCACGCTGGCGTCGAGCGCCGCCTGCCCGTCTTGCAGCGAGCGCAGCGTTTCCGTGATGGCCTGCTGCTGTCGCAGGTTGGTCACCAAACCGCTTTCTGCTTCTGTTCCTTGTGCATGGATCGACGTTAGAATTTTCTCCTGCAACGCCGCGATGCCTTCTCCCGTCAACGCGGAAGTTTCGACCGGCGGCGTGTGTGCATCGAGAAACGATAAAGCCGCTTTGTAGGCTTGCCCGCGCGTCAGGTCCATTTTGTTCGCCACCACGAGGCCGCGGCGGGCGCGCATCTGCTCCAGCAGAGTAATTTCCTCTCGCGTCAGTTCCTCGGCGGTCGCGTCGAGCACCAGCAGCACAACATCCGCGTCGGCCATCGCTTCGCGCGATTTTTGAATGCCCATGGATTCCGCTTCATCCAGTTTCTCGGCGCCATTTGCCGCCTGCCGCAAGCCCGCGGTATCGATCAGCTCCAGCGGAATTCCGCCCAGCGAAACGCGTTCCGTCACCAGGTCTCGCGTGGTGCCAGGCATCGCCGTCACGATGGCCCGTTCGCGCTGTGCCAGACGGTTGAACAGCGAGGATTTCCCCGCGTTCGGACGACCTACGATGGACAGTGAAAATCCGTCGCGCACCAGACGCCCATAAGCGAAGGACGCGGCGAGCTGCGTCAATGGCTCCGCAATGGTTGCGATGCGAGCGCCGATGATAGAAGGTTCCAGCAGGTCAACATCGTCTTCGGCAAAGTCGATTCCGGCTTCCAGTTCCGCGATCAACTCGACCAGCGCTTGCTTGATGGGACGAATGCGGCGCGAGAGAGCGCCTGCCATCTGCTCGGAAGCGATCTTTGCCTGGTAGAGCGTCTGCGCCTCGATCAAGTCACGTACCGCTTCGGCCTGCGTCAGATCGAGACGCCCGGACAGAAAGGCGCGCTCGGTAAACTCCCCCGGCCTGGCCAGACGCGCTCCGCGTTGCATGCAGGCGCGTACGACATACTCCAGAATTACCGGCGAGCCATGCGCGGCCATCTCAACGACATCTTCTCGTGTGTAGGAATTGGGCGCTTGAAAATACGTGACGACGGCTTCGTCGAGTCGCCTGGCGGATTCGGAATCGCCACACTCAGGATCGAGAATGTCCGCGACCTGCGCATGTCCATGCGTGAGTGTCTGCCGCAGTCGCAGCAGACCGGAAGCAATCTCAACAGCCTGCGATCCGGAGAGCCGGACTATGCCAATGCCTCCACGCCCCGGCGGAGTTGAAATAGCAACGATGGTGTCGCTGGAAGACAAAGGAATCAACTTATTGAGAGGCTTGGGCGTCGCGAGATTTTTTTGCTTCGAGTTTGTGGTTTGTATCCAGCCAAATCACAAAGAAAATGTTTTCTGCAAGCATTCCATGAACACGCCAATCCTTGGATCTATCGAAACGTTGACCATCTCGTGAATCCAATCCAAATTGCCAACCGTATTCAGCATTGACTTCTTCGTCCAAATGACGAAATCCATCTGGCTCTGATGTGTTTTCCCAGAAATTCTTGTGCCGACGCTCCTTATGGTTTTCATCTGTGAATTGCACTTCTGTGTACTCGGAGTATTCTTTGAGTTTGTCGAGCAGCGCAATAAAAAAATCTTGGCTGCAATCCTTCAACGGAAATTTAGAATGATTGCGATCCAAGTATCGAAAGGAAAATTGCAGCCGATCCCGATAAGTCGGCACGGGTTTAACCAGTATCTTCTTTTTCGACTTGCGTTTTGTCATAACTGCGCGCGATAAAACAGCTTCATTGCCTCGTGCGTGATCACCCGATTCGAAGGCTCATCGGGTTCCAAATTTCCACGAGCGTCCCGCCAGGGAGATTCCCTATGTGTTTGCCGCTCTAGAAGCACTGCGTCGAATTCTCCATAAGCACGCATCACCTCATCCAAATGATCCTTGATCTTTTTGGAGGTAATGCCACCAGAATCCTCTGTTTTGACCGGCTTCCAGCCAAATTTCCTGTATTCCTGAAAAACGCTGCGCACCACCGGGCCATGCACCCAAGCTTCAATTTTGTCGTCAAAGAGCGGCACGTCAAAAAAGACCAGGTGCCATGCCTGCGCGTAATACAAAAGCTTCTGCAACTTTAAGTTGCTGATTTCCTTGTTTTTCTTTTGAAAGGAAGAAATGAAATACTTTGCCACGTCGGATGCTGTCGTATATTTCATGGCCCCTCCTCATCACTTTTTAGATGTAACTCTGCAACATTAGTAGCAAAAATCCGTTAACGCAATGAAAATTCTTGCGCCTTATCCACGCCCGAAGGTGCGGGCCCGCGCGACTCCAGCCACAGGAGTTTCCTGCGGTTGCCAGTCCTTCGGGTACACGACCACAAAACGACGCATCCCTTCGCCGCTGCTTTCGCTGCGAAGGAGAT
>JAKAYS010000032.1 GCA_021826695.1 Acidobacteriota bacterium
AGTGGCATCGGCGAACGCTGGGCGGCGTGAACGCAGCGTAGTTGGACGCTTTTTCAAGTTAGCTATTGATTCGGCGGCTCGTGGAATCAATCCATGGCCTCCCACCCTGGCCGCAAACAAGGCGGCGAGGATGGGATCCCCGCTCTCCCACCTTAGCTGCGCGAAGGTGGGGCACCCAAATCGATGACAATTTGTAATTTTTACCGGACTGGCTGGTCCGCCGAATGAATGATTTTTTCGTGACGGCTTGTCTGGACTTCCGGCACGCTACCGTCGTTGACCAGCACGCGACTGGGTTCGCTGTCGAGCAGCATCCGCACGGCGGCTCGGGTGTGCGAAGGCACCAATAGGCGCTTGGTCTGGTTGGTCAGCCCGGACTCGACCGTGACGGGGACCTCCGCTGAGCAAAAGCTGTCATTCTGCACATCCACAGAGACAAGGTAATTCCGGGTCGCGCTGTTGGTCGTCAGGATGGGCCGCCGATAGGCGCTGACGATGTGCAGATCGGGCAATCCGTGGTCGCGATACACCCAATCGTCGAAAAACCACTCCAAATCTTTGCGGGAAGCCTTGAGCAGCAGGCTTTGCAAATAGCTGGACTCGCGGTCGCTTGCCGCTCGATAGGTCTGGAGCGCCTGGGCGAGCGGCGTGTCGCCGGCGATGTCGCGCAGCATCCACAATACGTTGGCGGCCTTGTCTCGATAGTAGATGTCGCTCCAGGCATCGATCAGGCTTTGTCCGGGATCGACGCCGGGGTCAGTCGTTTCCGCCAGCGCCAGCGCGGCCCGACGGGACTCCATTTGTCCGATGGCCGTAGCGCGACCGGCGCGTTGTTCGATCCATAAAAGCGTCATAAACTGGGCGACGCCTTCATCCAGCCATTCGCGAGGCGAAATGAAATAGGCGTGGCTGAGCATGTGGGTCAACACGGGGCCGACATCGTCGCTGGTGGCGTTCGTCTGCAATGGGAGGAAAAGGATGTTGCGTTCCTCGAACGGAAGGTCGGATATCTCCGGCAGATCGACCAAGACAACCGGTCGCTGGCGATGCGGGCCTAGCCATTGTTCGACCAGAGGAAGATCGTCGGCGGCGACGCGCTCGTAGGTGGGCGCGGCGGGTTCGTTGCCAAGCCGGGAATAAATTTCCAGTCCCGGGGCCTGCTCGTGATTGGCATACATGACAAAAAAGCTGAGTGGCGCAAAGCCAAGTTGCGTGGCGGGCAGCCTAAAGGACACAACGCGCAAAACGGTATTGCCGGCAGTTGTGTTTGGCGAAGACGGGTTGCGTTGCGGCGTTAGATCGTCGGGCTGTACGACGTATCCGTTCAGGAATGCGATGCTCGGTTTCTCGTCGAGATATTCCACCAGTACATGCATGGTCACGCGGGCGTTGGACTGTTGCAGTTTCCACTTGCCGACGGAGTCGAACATCTCCGCGCCCTGGCCGAGCAGCACCGGCTTGGTCGATACAGGAAACCAGATGACGTTGCCGAAGCCGCGCAGGGCGGTAAAGTCCGTACCGATGCGGTCCCACTCCGACGATGCGGCGATTTTTGCCGGAGCGCCAAGCCGTAACAGGCGCTCCGAGGAGGCGTGTATCGTGCCGGAATAAATGACATCGAATTGGATGGTGCTCCCGGGAGCGAGTGGTTTCGCCAGTGTAATCACAGCTTCCGTCAGCTTGCCGGTGTGGTCGATGTCGCTTTCGACCGTCTCTGTCGCAAACTTGACCGCGCTGCCATCGACATGGATGGAGTACCACTGTAGCGCGGAGGAAAGTTGCAACGCGAGGCGAGTGAGCGGCTTGCCACTGCTGTTCCGCGCCGTCATGTGGGCACGCACGGAAAGCGAGTGGTGGGTCGGCTCCAGATGGACGTCGAAGTCGTAGGAGCTGTAGGTAAGCGCGGTACGTTCCGCATCGGTGATGAGATTCGATCCTGCTCGGATGGGGGACGAAGCTTGCTGCTCTGGGGAGTTAGCCGCCGGACTGGCGCTGGCGTCTCCACGGGAGAAAATCGTCTTGCCGTAGGTCGAGGAATTTGGCGCCGCAGGCGGGGACTGCTGGGCCGGTGACTGGACGACGGCGAGCAGAAAAAACAATCCAAAACACCGCAATGGCAACTTCAGAAAACGGTTCATGAACCCAGTCCTTTCAACGGGCGCCTGGGCTTGGCGGCGAGCGAGGCTTCGGCCATGGGCGGGACTGTTGAGGCTGCGGCGCGGCGTTGACGCGCTGCTTCATACATCACAATGGCCCCGGCAACGGAGACATTCAGGGACGAAACCTGACCGGCCATGGGAATGCGCAGCAGGTGGTCGCAGGTACGCCGGGCAAGATCATGCAGGCCGCCGCCTTCGCCTCCCAGCACCAGCACGCAGTTGCAACGAAAGTCGAAAGTGTCGTAGTCCCGGGCGCCGCGCTCATCCAATCCCACGCACCAGATATTTTCCCGCTTGAGTTCTTCCAGAGCGCGCACCAGATTGGTGACGCGGGCGATGCGGACATGCTCGGCGGCGCCAGCGGAGGTCTTCACCACGGTCGCATTCACAGAGGCCGCGCGGCGCTCGGGCAGGATGACGCCATCGACACCCGCGCCGTCCGCCGTGCGCAGCAAAGCGCCCAGGTTATGGGGATCTTCGACGCCATCCAGCGCGAGGAGAAACAGATGCTGGCCACGGGGCTGGGTCAATTCCTGTAAGGACGAATAGCCGCGCTCCGCAACCACGGCGACCACTCCCTGGTGGGCCTCGGTGCGGGCCATGCGGGTGAGCTGCTCTTTGGATTCCAGCCGCACCTGGATGCCCGCCGTGTGGCACGCGTCGAGGATACTTTGCAGGCGCGCATCCGGATGGTGGTTGGCGCGTTCGCGGGTGATCAGGACAGATTCCAGGCGGCGATTTCCGGAGCGGATCGCCTCTTCCACCGGATGCAATCCGTACAAAAGTTGCATAATAAGTAGTGTATCCCTGCTGGCGGTGGGTCAACCTCTTTCGGCCCGCGCTGGTGAGCGGGAACTGCGGCGAGGAGGGTCTGCGATGACCTTAAAGCGTTTACAAGAGAATTTTTCCAGGTTACGAGTCTTTTTGCCGCAGGCTGGCGTCCATTCCCTAGACAGCATGGCAGCTACCCGAAGCAATACGCTGATTCAAACCGAGCAGGCGCAAGCCGCGAATGCGGAAATTGCGGCTGGCCTGCGCCGTCATGATCCTGCTGTGATGGAGCAGTTGATTGAGCTGTACCAGCATCGACTTTTTCGATATTTGCTGTTTTTGACCGGAAGCCGCGACCAGTCGCAGGACCTTTTTCAGGAAACCTGGCTGCGGGTGCTGGAGCGCGGTTCGCAATACAACGGACGCGCCAGGTTCGATACCTGGATGTTTGCCATTGCCCGCAATCTGATGATCGACCAGACGCGCAAGCGCGCCATGATTAGCCTGGATGAAGCCACCGATCCTGAAAAAGAGCGTCCCATGGAAATTGCCATGGATGCGCCCTCGCCATTCGATCATTTTCATTCGCAGGAGCAGGCAGCTCGCGTCGGACATGCGTTGCTTACGTTGCATCCGCTCTACCGCGAAGTGTTGGTGCTGCGCTTCCATGAAGAGTTGTCGCTGGAAGAAATTGCCCAAGTCAGCAGTGCTCCGCTGTCCACCGTGAAGTCCCGCCTTTACCGTGGGATGGCCGCGCTGAAACCAGTGCTGGAAGCGCCCAGCGAGGTGCGGCCATGACGATGCGAGACCAGGGACAAGAGATGAAAACGGCCAGTACACAAGCGGCGCAGACCCTTCAGGAGCAGGATTTTTCTGCCGCGCTGCTGGCGGTCGGCGGTGTAGCGGACCGCGCTACGGTTTGCCGGGCGCAACGGCGTGTCCGTGAGCAGGCCATGGAGATGGTCGAGCGCAGACAGCGCGCGCGGCATGGGATCGGGCTGGCGATTCTTGGGTTCTCCCTGCTGCTGCTGGTGCTGACGCCGGTGGTCTGGAGCGGTGTGCACTTTGAACAGGGATGGCAGCATTTCGGAGACTCAGAAATGCAGTCCATGTTTATGATTGGCTGGTTGTTCCCGGTCACGCTGGTCGGCCTGGTGCTCGGATTTTTGCGGATGCGAGCTGGGCGTGGCACGCGGCGCATCGATCACCGCATGGATTCACGGTTAGGCTCGCTGGTTCGATAGGAGTTTGAGATAGAGACAATGGCCCGTACAGATTCCAGTTCGTCGTTTTCGGTGAGTGAAGAGCTCAAACTGATTCCGCGCTGGTCCATCGTGCTGGCCTTCGTGGCCTTCATCGGCATTCAATATCTGTTCTACTTCGTCCTGCACCAGCATCACAACACTCCCATGGCTGTACATGTGTATTTTGGGACTTCCTGGGGCGCGCTGGTTGCGGTATACATGCTGATGATCGGCTATATCAGCCAGGACGCGCCGCGCCGCAACATGGGCAAATGGCTATGGATCATGTTGTGCATTGTGTTGCAGGGCGGCATTGGCCCGGTCATTTACTTTCTGCTGCGGCAGCCGGTGCTTTCGCAGTGCCCCTGTTGCGGCACGCACATCGAAAGCAACTTCCATTTCTGCCCGCAATGCGCCTACCGGGTCGCACCCAACTGTAGCAATTGTCACGAGAGCGTCCGCATTACCGACCTGCATTGCACACGCTGCGGACACGACCTTGCCGAGGACAACACACCGGCGCGTCTCCGCGCTTACGGTGCTTGAGTCGCGACTTTTGAATTCCGATAAAAGCTTGCTCCTCTCCAAATATTCCCGTCAGATGTACAGTTGTTTTAGGTCATGACGATTCGCGCTCTTATAGTCGACGACGAGCAACTGGCACGCGAGGAACTGGAGTACCTGTTGCGCCGCGTGGACGACGTGCAGGTGGTGGCGCAGGGGAAGAACGGCGTGGAGGCGGTCGAATTGATTCGAACGCACCAGCCGGATGTGGTGTTCCTCGACGTTCAGATGCCCGGACTCGATGGCTTTGCGGTGTTGAAAAAACTGCTCGACAAAAGCCGGAAGACGCCGTTGCCTAACATCGTGTTTGCCACCGCATTCGACAAATATGCAGTTCGCGCCTTTGAAGTGAATGCAGTGGACTACCTGCTGAAGCCCTTCGATGAAGTCCGTGTACGACAGACGCTTCAGAAGGTGAAAAATCGTCTGGCGGAATCTCAAGCGAGCACGCCTGCTTCTTCAAATAAACCAGGCAATGCGAACGGCGCGGGGAATTCTGGCATCGGTCCGGCCATGAATATCATGGACGACCGGCTGGACGCTTTGGTCCGTTTACTGGAGCAGCAGCAGGCGCCGATGAAGCCCTCCGCGGCGAAAATCGTCTTGCGCGTCGGTGGGCGGCTCCTGTTGGTCGATCAGCGGGACATCTGCTTTGCCTCCATTGAAGAGGGAACCATCAGCGTTGTGACGCACTCTATTGAAGGCCATTCCAACTGCCGCACGCTGGAAGATCTGCTCGACCTGCTGGATCCGGAGCTGTTCTGGCGCGTGCATCGCTCCTTCGTGGTGAATATCCATCGCATTCAGGAAGTAGTGCCGTGGTTCAAATCCAGCTACCAGTTGCGCATGGAGGACCGGCGGCACACGGAAATTCCGGTGAGCCGCGCCCAAACCAAACGACTTCGCGAGCTGTTCAACCTGTAGATTATGACGCTATATCTTTTTCCCCTCATGGTATAGAGAGCGGGTGTCATTCTGAATCCTTCGGTCGCCGCGGCGACCTCGAGGGTGGACTCCGCATTGCGGAGTGAAGAATCCAGAGTATATTCGCCCGGTCAGCGCCGCCATCACCCTCTGGATTCTTCGGTCGCCGCGCCTGCCAGCCGTGGAAGGGCGACCTCAGAATGACAGACCTTATTTTTCAATTGCACTATCCATGAATTTTCTTTAGTCATAGCGTTCGAAGTGGATTTGCTTGCGGTCCCAGCCAAGTTCTTTCAACTGGTCGCGATTGGCGGAAACCATCTCATTCAATCCGCAGATATAAGCGCGCAGTTGCGGCCTTGAATTGTTGGCGGGGCCGCCGGGAGTATGCTCTGGGACCATCTCCGGGTGGTCCTTCAAAACGTCCTTGACGTGTGTCTGCACGTAGCCACGCAATCCAGTCCAGCCGTCATGCGGGCGGCTCAACGCGGGTATGTAATGGAAGTTCGGGTGTTCCGCGGCAATCTTCTCAAAGTATTGCCGATAATAAATTTCCGACTGATACCGGGTCCCGTATATCAGCCAGAAATGTTTCCCCTCACTGCGGTCTTCCGTTCGGGAAGGAAAGAGATGCTCCACAAATCCGCGCATCGGGGCGACCCCGGTGCCGGTGGCAATCAGGATCGTATCCATCAATGGCGGACGCAGCACGAACAACCCATGCGGACCATGAAATTCCACCTTGGCGTCCGGTTCCAGATCGCACAACAGGTTGGAAAAAAATCCTCCCTCCACGCGATTCACGCAGAGATCGAAACGATTCGATCGGGGAGCGGAGGCGATCGAGTAGGCGCGCGTCTGATGTTTGCCAAGGCCGTCGATCGCAACCATGGAAACGAACTGGCCGGCGTCGAAAGAAAATTTTTCCAGTTCGGGCACCTCAAACTCCAAATGGAAGCATTGGGCGCTTTCGGAGAGCAAAAGTTTATTGATCAGTCGAGCCGTATAAGTCTTCCGTTCCACAGGTCTCCTCTTGGCGAAGCTGGATTCATACTTTCAGTTTAGTAAGGACGGGCTGAATTCCAAAGAAGATTGTTGAGGAACGTATTGTTATTTTATGCGCCAATCATAGCAATTATGAGAATGCCGAAGGACGTTCATCGCAATCTGGCCAATCTTTGCAGGATCGCAGCTTCCAGCCGCGCGCAGACCTCCTCTACTTCGGCAGGAGCAATACGATTGAAAAATGGAAGGGCGATGCACCGCTCTCCCGCGAACTCGGTGACTTCAAGCGAATTCACTGGGACTGCTGCGTTGCGATACGCAGGTTGCAGATGGATGGGAGCAAAATAGCGCCCGCAGGCGATGCCTTCCGAACCCAACTGACGGACGATTGCGTCCCGGTCCTCGCGGCTGAATTGCGGTGCAAGAAGCACCACGTAGACGAACCAACTGATGCGGCAATCTGCCATATCGAGCGCAGGCAGGACCAGGCTGGCATTTTTGCGCAACCGTTGGTCATACCAACTCGCCACCTCAGCGCGCCTCGCAAGCATACTTTCAATGCGGCGCAATTGTTGCAGGCCCAGCGCGCAGTTCATTTCCGATAGCCGGTAATTGAAACCGAGTTCGGCATGCTCCAGCCAATCTCCCGTTCTTCTGCGTCCCTGATTGCGCAGCGACCGCGCGGTCGCTGCAAGCTCGCCATTGCCGGTGACGATCATGCCGCCTTCTCCAGTCGTCATCTGCTTATTGGGATAGAAAGCGAACACACCCGTATCCCCGAGCAGTCCGGCTTTTTGTTCGTGATATTCCGCTCCTATGGCCTCGCAGGCATCTTCAATGACGCGCAGATTGTGGCGCTTGGCGATTGCCAGAAGCTGCGTCATCTCGGCGGGACGCCCAAACGTATGCACAATCATCAGCGCGCGCGTCCGAGAAGTGATGGCGGCTTCTACCTTTGTCGGATCGAGATTCAACGTGATGGGGTCGATGTCTACGAAGACCGGAGTTGCGCGCTCCATTCGGATGACATTCGCGGCGGCTATAAAAGTAAATGAGGGAACAATGACCTCGTCACCTTCTCCAATGCCGAGACTGCGCACGCAGAGATGCAGACCGCTGGTTCCGGAATTGACTGCGACCGCATGGGTAGCGCCGACGTAAGCTGCCAGCGCGTGCTCAAAGGCTTCCATCTTCGGCCCAAGGCTCAGTTGCGTGGTACGCAGCACGCTGACGACGGCTTCGATGTCCGCTTCCGTAATGTCTGGTGAGGAGAGAGGAATCCTTATTTGCGCCATAGATATTTAGAATTCCGATGCTTTCTGTTGTTCAAGCGCAGGCGGAAATTTCATTAGAAGCCGCTCGGACAATGGCACGCCAGTCAGCACGCGAACAATCGTTTCCGCAGCATGGCCGTTGCCGTAGGGGTTCTCCATTCCTTGCAAGGCCTCGCGAAACTCCGGGTCTGTCGCCTGTCCGATTGCCTGCACGATTGCCTGTTCGTTCGCGTCCGTATCGATCACGTTGCGCGCGCGTTCTCGCCCCTGCTGGCGGATTCCAATGTTGACGACAGGCAAAGCGAACGAGGCCGCCTCCATGATCCCGCTACTGGAATTGCCCAGCAGAAGGTCCACTTGCGCCAGCAGGCTCCAATAGGTGAGCGGGTCGAGGTTGGTATAAATCCGCCCCGAACCGCGTTCCGCACAGAAGACTTTTGCCCGCTCCATTAAGTTGCGGCTGCCTGCGTCCGCATTGGGATAGCAGAACACAATCTGACCCTCCGTTTTGCGAAGCGCTGCGAACACTGCGTCGGCCTCTCGCACCGTATCGCGCGCGATGGTCACGGGATGATACGCAACCAGAATGGTCGGATGGCTCAGGTCGAGATGGAGTCGCGCTTCCAATTCTTCGCCAGTAAAAAGCTTCTGTCGCCGCAGATGATCGAGCGATGGAGCGCCAGCGCGATGTACACGCCATGCCTCTTCCCCCATGGAGACGACTCGTTGCCGCGCCAATTGCGTCGAGGTGAAGTGGATATGGGCCATCTTGGTGATCGCGTTTCTTACGGCGTCGTCGATGGCGCCCTGACTGATTTCGCCGCCTTCGATGTGCGCGACCGCAATACGCAGCGCCAGCGCGACCGCAGCCGGGGCCAGCATCTCATAACGGTCTGCAATCAGCAGAAGAAGATCGGGGCGCATCGCTCCCAGCGTATCGGCCAAGCTCAGTGTCGCCAGGCCAATGGTCTTCGCCATGCCGACATCGGTATCGGAGCTAAGCAGGCATTCGATTTTTGCATCGATGCGGAAACCATCCTTCTCAATCTCCCTCACGGTGTTTCCGAATTCAGGCGACAGGTGCGAACCCAGGACGATGAGGCGCAGATCGACATTCGAGTGCGCTGCAAGGTCGCGCAATGGCCAATATAAATGGCTGTAGTCCGCGCGCGAGGTGGTGACGACGGCGATCTTGCGCTTGTCACCCATGGATGCAGACCATCTGTGCCGGGTGATTGTCTGCCAACAATGTGCTCGGCTGATATTCAGGTACCAGGCGCTGAACGGTCTGCAACATCTCCTCCAGGCCCTGTCTGCGTATGGAATGGTCAAGTTCGGCCATGGCAGTCTGCAATGTTTCTTCCGGCACAGCTACGCTCTCCACCCTGCAAAGACGCAGGCCAACGTTTCCCGCGACATGTTCGATGGACGAGAAGAATTCTTCGCGGAGTTTTTCTCCTGGCCGCAGTCCAGTAAAGCAAATCGATGCATTGCCGGGGACCTCGCCACTTTGCGCAAGAAGGTAATTTGCCAGCTCTACAGTTTTGATTGGCTTCAGAAAACGCGGAACAAGTATTTGCTTTTGTCCCGGAATTGCCGCGGCCTCCAGTATCAAAGCAATCGTTTCGTTCATGGTGAAGAAAAATCTTTCGGCCTCTGGATGGGTGACAGTCAACGCTTCGCTTCGCGAAATCTGCTCCAGAAAGAGAGGAACAACGCTGCCTTGAGAGCCGAGCACGTTGCCCAGTCGAATGCTGTTCATGCGGGTGAATGGATTGCTACAGGACAGCAGGGCCAACTCCGCAATGCGCTTCGACGCGCCCATGATGCTGCATGGATTGACCGCCTTGTCAGTGGAAACCATCAGAAAATGGCCGACGCGATGGCGGACAGCAGCCTGCGTCAATCGATAGGTCCCAAGCGCGTTGTTGCGGACTGCGGCGAAGGGATTCGATTCCATCAGCGGGACATGCTTATACGCCGCGGCGTGGTAGATCGTGTCCGGTCGATGCTGCGTGAAGAGAAGGTCGATCAACGCTGCATCATCCACACCGCCAATGATGACAACGCGCGGAGTGTTTGCAGAGGAGATGCTGAGTTCGCGGTCCAGTCGATAGAGATTCTGTTCGGAAGAATCCAATAGCACTAAAACTCGCGGGTTGGATTGCGCGATACTCATCGCCAGCGCCGATCCGATCGAACCGCCTGCACCCGTAATCAATATCGATTTCCCAGCGTTGATTGAGTGGAGAGCCTCACTCGCTTGCTCCGTCGGACGGCCAAGGAGCGCTTCCCAGTCCATCTCTGTAGCGTTGCGATTTGTCCTGCCGCTAAACAATGTTGGCCTCATTGAATCTCAGAATCTTTCTACATTTATAGTCCATGCTGTATGTCAGGCATCTGGCTGGTCTGCTCTCATCGATAGTTTCGCGGGCGCGGCGGCGCTACAAAAAAATCGCGCTTTCCCGTCTTGTAGACTAAGGAATCGACGGCTTCCGATATTGTGACCCATTTTGCCAGGCCAGCAATATCGGGCAGAGCCATGAACGCGCCGTGCAGTTAAACAATCTGGACGTTGCGTACATGAACCGGCAAAACATGGACAAGACCGCAAAATTATTTACCAACGCCAATGCGCTGCCCGCTCTGCCTGTGCACTGGAAGCGCGATTATTTCTTTATGCCAATGGATTTGTGAAGAACATGGACTTTTATGGGGCATCACCGTTCACGCTGGACAAAATGCCGTTTCATGGGAGGAAGACGTATCCATATTCGAAAGCGCAGAGCTATTCAATGGGTCCAGCGGCAGTGCAATATCGCTTGCAATGGAATGATCGCTGCAACTCCGGCCAGACAACGCAGGAATACCAGTTCCATTATTTTCCGGTCCAATCTTTGCCCATCGGGCCGCCAATCGCGCCCCATTCGGCCGTGTCGGCTGCGAAGATGCAGGGGGGCAATTGAGCGAGATCACGAGCCAGTCTGCGGTCAAGCAGTTGGCGCTGCTGCGCGAAGGGAAAATCTCTCCGCTGGAGCTGGCCGAAGAACACATCCGCGCGATTGAGAGAATGAATCCGCGCCTGAACGCCATCGTGGATTTCGATGCGGACCGGGTACGGGAGCAGGCACGCGCGCTGACCCGCGAAAGGATGGCCCCTTCCGCGCCACGCCGCCCATTGTTCGGGCTGCCTGTGACGGTGAAGTCCTCTATAGCGACCGCCGGTCTTCGCTGCGAAATTGGCAGTCTGCTGCGAAAAGGTGAGGTCGCGCAAGAGGATGCCGTGGTGGTCGCGCGCTTGCGGCGGGCCGGAGCGAACATCCTGGGAACGACCAACTGCCCGGAATTTCTGATGGCTTACGAAACCGACAATCGACTGTACGGTCAAACGAAAAATCCGTGGGACCTGGAGTACACGCCCGGCGGTTCCAGCGGCGGCGAGGCCGCTGCAATTGCGTCGGGAATGTCGGCTGCCGGTCTCGGCAGCGATAGCGGCGGCTCGGTCCGCACGCCGGCACACTTCACTGGGATCTGTGCGCTGAAGCCGACGCCCGGGCGCATCCCGGCCGCCGGTCATCTGCCGCCGTGCGTCGGGCCATTTTCCATCCTGGGGGCCATCGGTCCCATGGCGCGCACAATGGAAGACATCAGCCTGTTATTCCATGCGCTTGCGGGCCAAGACATGACCGATCCCATAAGCGCGCCAATCGCCGCGCGGACGATGGACGCGAGTGAGTTGAAGCAAATTCCCATCGGATATTTTGAAGACGACGGCCTTGTTCCCGTCACGGCAGAGACGCGGCTAGCCGTACGCGCAGCGGTAACTGCCCTTGAAAAACAAGGCTTCCACGTTCGTCCGTTTCGTCCGACGGCCCTGGAGGCGGCGCGGAAACTCTGGTGGAAGTTTTTCGTCCGCAGCGGAGCGATGTTTTTGGAGCCACTGCTGCGCGGTCATCGAGAACATCTCAGTCCGGTGCTGCTGGATTTTCTGTCAATTGCGCATCGGGAGCCTACGTTGAGCGGAGAAGAGTTGCTGCAGGCGTGGGCTGAGTGCGACCAGGTCCGCAGCCAGTTGCTCGCGGAGATGCAAGAATTTCCCGTGCTGCTTTGCCCGGTGTGCGCCATCCCCGCGTTTCGCCATGGAGAGCGTTCGTGGAACATCGACGGCCAGTCGGTCGCCTATCTAGACGCCATGCGATATACGCAATGGTTCAACTTGCTGGCAGCTCCCGCCGCTGTTGTTCCCGTGGGCAAATCGCCGGAAGGCCTGCCCATTGGCGTGCAGGTGGTCGCAAGGCCATTCGAAGATGAAATCGCGATGGCGATTGCCGGAGTCATCGAGGAACAATTTGGTTTTGTGCCTCCACCAATCACGTAGGGCGGCTCTCCGATCGAGGCAAGTGCAGGCACAGGTGGATCCGTCATTCGCACCCGCTGGTTTGTTGACTTGCTCGCGGAACCGGGTCTAGTCTTTCCTCATGCGTCGGCGCGATTTTGTGAAAGCAATAGTGGCTGTGCCTGTGGCCGCCAGGACGATGTTTGGCCAACAGTCAGCAGCTCCACAATCGGCGGCAACGGCAGCTCTACCACCAGCAGCCGAGACTGCTCCGACAGCAACCCATGACAAGGGTTTTTTCGATTACAAGGCGCATCCCATCGCAGCCTCAGTTCCAGATGGGTTTGCGACCACCCAGGCAAATTTCTTCAATGAGCGGCAGATGGCGACGTTGCGCAAGCTGTGCGATGTTCTGCTGCCGCCGCTGAACGGCTATCCCGGCGCAACGCAGGCGGGCGCGCCGGAGTTTATCGACTTTCTGATTGGCGCTTCTCCCGCCGATCGCCAGCACATGTATCGGGCCGGGCTGGACCGGCTGAATGCGAATGCGGAGAAACAGTTTCACGTTCCATTTGCGCGGGTGGATGCGGCCCAGGCGGACAAACTGATTCGTCCGTGGCTGCGGACCTGGATGCCCGACCATCCTCCTAAAGAGCGATTCGCGTCTTTCATCAATCTGGCGCACCAGGACATTCGGACGGCAACCATGAACTCGCAGGCATGGAGCATCGCGGCGACTGCGACGGGAGAGCGGGCGCCTGGAATTGGCTTATATTGGTCTCCCATCGACCCAGATATCCAGATGTATGTGTAGAAAGGACATTTGAGGTCGCATGGCCGAAGAGAAAGTGGATGTATTGATTATTGGCTCCGGGCATTCCGGCGGGATGGCGGCAAAGGTCCTGACCGAGAAGGGCATCTCTTGCCTGATGCTGAACGCCGGACCCGTGGTGGATTTCAAGAGGGACCGTGAACTCAAGCCGGCCTACGAACTGCCGTATCGCGGATTCAACATGCCGGGTCGCCTGCCGCACGTTTTTCAGGCCAATGAATTCAACGCAAATACTTGGGTGGACGAAAAGGAAGTACCCTATACCTATACTCCGCAACAATCTTACAATTGGGTACGCGTGCGTCTGTTCGGCGGACGGTCACTGTTCTGGGCGCGACAGTCCTTTCGCCTCAGCGACTATGAATTCAAAGCCAAGGACCACGACGGCTTCGGCGAAAACTGGCCCATCACCCTGGCCGATCTGGCGCCGTATTATTCGCGGGTCGAGGCAATCTTCCGCGTCCGTGGCCATGCCGACGGCCTGCCGCAGTATCCTGACGGCAATTTCGTTGTCGATGACTCGCCATGGTCCGGTAGCATGCAGCGCTTCATCGCTGCCGGCAAGAAGATGAACGTTCCGGTCTGCAAGGCGCGCAGCGCGATGGGTGTCGATGGCCTGGCAAGTTCCATCAATCTGCTGCTGCCGGACGCCTTCGCCACTGGCAAGCTGACTGCGGTGCCGAATGTAGTGGTGCGCCAACTCACCGTGGATAAAAATACTGGTCTGGCGGATGGCGCGCTATTTGTCGATCGGCATTCGCGGCGGGAAATGTCGGTAAAGGCGCGAGTCGTTGTTCTGGCGGCGGGATGTCTCGAAAGTACGCGCCTGCTGCTCAACTCTGGATTGGAGAACTCCAAAGGCGCGGGATTGGCGAATTCCAGCGGCGTGCTGGGCCATTATTTAATCGACCAGGTGTACGGGCCGGGCATCGTCTGTTCGGTGCCGGAGGCGCGCGACGGCAAGGCGACGCCGGGTCTGATGGGAGGAAGCGCGTTGATTCCCCGCTTCCGCAACATCACGACCAAATCCAAAAACTTTATCCGCGGATATGCGCTCAACGTATACAGCAGCACGCGACCCATGGACCCGCGAAACTTCGCGGACTATGGGGAGTCCCTGCAAAAGAAGATGGACAGCTATGAGGGCAGTGGATTTTCAATCAACATGATGGGCGAGGTGTTGGCGCACTACGACCACAGCGTAAGCATCGATAAGAAGGTGGTGGATGCGTGGGACATTCCGGTGCTGCATGTGGATACCAAGTACACCGACAACGAGTTCAACATGGCGCGCGATGCCGTGGATACCAGCATCGCGATGACGGAAGAGGCTGGCTTCGAAGTCCTGTCTAAGAATTACGATCCCAACCCGCCGGGATACAGCATTCACGAGCAGGGAACCTGCCGCATGGGCGACAATCCTAAGACCAGCGTACTGAACAAATGGAACCAGAGCCATGACATCAAGAATTTGTATGTCGTCGATGCCAGCAGCTTCGTCAGCGGCGGATGGCAAAATCCAACCATGACGATCCTGGCGCTTTCCATGCGCGCATCGGAGCATCTTGCGGAGCAGATGCAGCTAAGGAACATCTGATGGTGGGCGCGTTGAAGACCATTTCGCTGCTGGCGCTTACAGCTTCCTTTGCGTTGACAGCTTCGCAGGCCCAGACCGCATCAAAACCGTCGGCCCCTGCTCCCACGCCAGCACGGAGTTTTGTGCCTGTACCAGCCAGCGCGCCCGAACAGCCGATTCCTTTCAGCCATAAACAACATGCTGGAAAGCTACAGCTCCCTTGCGAGTTTTGCCATACGCCTTCAAGGTCCGGCGAGACAGTCGCCATTCCCCAGGCTGCGGCCTGCATGCAATGCCACCAGACGATGGCCACGAATGATCCTGGAGTGCAAAAGCTTGCCGCCTATGCCAAGGCGAATGCCACCATTCCCTGGGTACGAGTGTACGAACTGCCGTCCTTTGTTACCTTCAGCCATAAAGTACATATGGGGCATGGCAGTACTTGTCAGGAGTGTCACGGGGAAGTGGCGCAGCGGGACCGTATTTATAAGGAAGCGGACATTTCCATGGCGGGATGCATGAATTGTCATCGTGCAAAAAAAGCCAGCCTCGACTGCAATGCATGTCATACGCTGGATCAGTAAACTGTGTAAGGTTTAGTTGGCCCCGAGAAAGCGCGGGACGCATCAAATATTGTTGGAGCTGAAAGATTTTTGAAAGTGGAACTATAAGGAGATGCGATGAGACGACGAGGAATTTTGCTTGCTTCCGCTGTACTTTTTTGTCTGGTGTCATCTGTGGCCAGCGCGCAAGGCAAGACGCAAAACAACGGGGCTGCCCTGTTCAAGACGCAGTGCGTCATGTGCCACGGGGCGACTGGCAAAGGCGATACGCAGACGGGAAAGACGCTCGACGCGGTGGATTTTCACGACCCGGAGGTGATGAAAATGAGCGATGCGGACCTCGCCAAAATCATCGGCAAAGGAAAAAACATGATGCCGGCATTTGGCAAAAGGCTGAGTACAATTGACATCGACGATTTGATTTCTTACATCCATCTTCTTCAAAAAACCAAGTAGTGGCGTACCTTTCCACTTGCGGTGGCTCTAGAGCCTGTTATGAACTTTGAATAGACGGTGGATCACAGAAAGACGCAAAAGAGGCATATTTCCTGGCAAATTGATGCTAACTGATCGCGTCAATGATGCGTTCTCAGACGGAGGCCAATTTTGCGCGTATTTTGCCATGAACGCACACTGATTACAAAAGACTTATTCGCGCCAGGTTCATAACAGGCCCTAATTTTTGTGGCGCCGAATGAAGGGTCATAAGTGCAGCCAAATAATTAATTGCCCGCACCTCACAGTTACCGCAAGAAAGGAATTCCAATGTCGATGCATTCGCGAAGAGATTTTCTGAAGGCCAGTTCTGCAACATTCCTGTATGGTCCTGCGTTTTTACGTGGCAACACCCTGCTGGCCCAGTCTCTCGGCCTGCCGCTGGGATTGCAGTTGTACTCCGTACGGGAGATGTTGCCGACCGATTACGAAGGCACGCTCAAGCAGATCGCAGCCCTCGGCTATCGCCAGGTGGAAGCGGCGGGCTTCTACAACCACAGCGCATCGCAGGTGAGGAAGTCCATGCAGAATGCCGGACTGCAATGCGTCAGCGCGCATTACTCTTACAATGACCTTCACGCCAAGTTCGACGAAGTGCTTGCTTTTAACAAGGAGCTTGGAGTCGGCACCATCATCTGCTCTTCTCCGGGCTTCAAGAACCCGGCGCGATTGAAGAACTTGAAGCATGGAGATTGGGCCAACGCCTTCACGCTGGAAGACTGGCGCTGGAATGCCGAGCAGTTCAACAAGTTTGGAGAAAAAGTGCATGCCGCAGGCATGAAGTTCGGCTATCACAACCACACCATGGAGTTTCAAAAACAGGATGGCGTGGTGCCGTACATCGAACTTATACGCTTGACCGATCCCTCCATGGTAACGATGGAGATGGATTGCGGATGGGTTGTGGTCGGCGGCGGCAACCCTATCGAGCTGTTGCAACGTTATCCAACGCGCATTTCCATGCTGCACGTCAAGGACTTCAAGGTGACTGGCAAACCGATGTCGGTAACGAACCCGCCACCATCGGCGGAGCTGGGCCAAGGCTCCATCGACTACCGGCCCATCCTCCAGGCAGCGGCCAAGACAGGGCACATCCGGCATTGCTTCGTAGAGCAGGAGCAGTTCGACATGTCTCCCATGCAGGCGCTGAAGGTCGATGCCGAATACATGCGCAAGCTCAACGCATAATTGAACAGAGGTATCGGCTGCACTGCAAAGTTGGATTCTTAGTCGGCAGGGCAGCCGGGACAGCAAATCCAAAGCAATCAAGGCTAAAATTCGCAGCAGAATTCATCTATAGAAAAACAAAGGAATCAGTAACTCATGAGGCGAACGGTTGTTCGACTGGCAATTTTTGCTGGCATAGTGGTGACTCTAACGCAGTCGAGCTTCGGGCAGAGATCGCACGCCTTAACCCCGGACCCGAACGCGGCAGTCGTCTTTAACGCATACTGCGCGGTTTGCCATGGAGTGGACGGGACAGGAAGTCCAACAGGAAAAAGCCTGCATGCTGCGGACCTTCGTTCCGCCGCGGTCCAAAAACAGTCCAATGCCGCGCTTGCACGCTTTATCAGCGAAGGCAAGGAACGAATGCCCGCCTTCAAAAGCCAACTGACGCATCGACAAGTGATGGATGAAGTGCTTTACATTCGAGCGCTGCGTCACCGTAAGAACAATCCATAATAATTCGCGACGGACAATCCTAGGTCTGGCGAGCAGCGCTCCCAGATTGCCATATCCGGTTATGGATGGTTAGGCTAACTAATTGCAAATAAACAGCTTAGTAAATTTTCGCAACAGTGGCGCAACTATTGCAGAGCCTTAGGGTCAGATGCATAGGAGTAACTGTTCAGACTAACTTTGGCAGTTTATCGCCATGCAGTAGCTCATGCGCTTCTTATAGACACCCTTGGTGCTATAAAGCCGAATGATTCACGCTTGGTCTTTTTTCCCAAATTGTTTGGCACGGTAGATAGATTTCATGGAGGATTTATGAGAATAGCGATTTCTGTTTCTTCGGCAGTTTTATTGGGACTACTTACATTTGGGTGTAGCGGTGGATCCGTTTCAACCCCCACCAGTCCAAAGGCCTCAACAGTCAATACAACCGTAAGCGACCCGGCGGCATGTCAGGCTCCTGATGGGCCGTTTTCGCATGTATATGTAAGTATCACCGATGTTGAAGCCAGCACGAACGCTAACGCCAGTGCGGGCGATTCCAGTTTTGTCGATCTGACTCCCAGCCTAAAAGCTGGCTCTCCCATGCAGGTAGACTTGCTCGGTCAAGCCAATAATCAGTGTTTTCTCGCCAGCCTCGGTTCCACGCAGCAACTACAGGCGGGGAGTTATCAGCAAATCCGCATTATGCTGGCTCCCGATTCAGCCGCTTCTTCAGTCTCGAGCAATAAATGTGGCACTTATGCCAACTGCGTCGTGCTCAGTGATGGAAGCATGCATGACCTGGCGTTGTCCAGCGAGGCACAGACAGGATTGAAGATTCCTTCCGGGCAAATCGCCAATGGTGCATTTAACGTGGCTGGCGGTACAACGGAGGACCTGGACATCGATTTCAATACCTGCTCATCGATCGTTGAAGAAGGTAATGGAAAGTACAGGCTGGATCCCGTACTCCATGCCGGAGAAGTATCGACGACATCGACCTCCATCAATGGAACCATCGTCAGCTCCTCCAATAACAAGCCTCTGGTAGGCGGCACGGTGGTGGTAGCAGCGGAACAGCAGGATTCGACTGGCGTCGATCGGGTCGTGATGCGTACAACCGCGGATCCAACCACAGGCGGTTTCGTTTTCTGCCCGCTACCGGCAGGAACCTATGACATCGTGGCGGTTGGAGTGGATGGCGCGGGAGTTGCATACTCGGCTGGCGTGGAAACGGGAGTCCAGCCAGGAGATGCGGCGGGGAACATTCCATTAGTGGCCAGTTCCACCCAGGGCACAATCACTGGAGAAATCACCTCACAAAATGGCGCTACGCCTCCAGCGGGCACAGTTGCCGACGTGCATGTTTCCGCTCTCACACAGGCAACAGCATCCGGTCCATTGGTCACGGTGCCACTGTTGCCTTCGCAGAATCCAACGAATGGCACCTACGCCACAGCAGCATCCACAACTGGCAGTTGCCCAACAGGAACAGATTGCGTTTCCTACACCCTAATGGTTCCGGGCGTCGGGCCCAATACGGGAGCGTACTCCTCCTCGGGTGCAAAGTTCACGCAGGCGACAACTACGCCAGTCAACTACACGCTCGATATGCAGGCTGTGGTACCGGGCGGCAGTAAAGCAGACTGCAACCCAAGCGAAATCAAGGTATCCACGGTGTTGTCAACTACCTTGGGTGTGACCGGCGGACCGTTGACCGTAAGCGCCGGGGCAACGACAAACGCAGCAACCGCCGCGTTTGTTGGATGTAATTAACCACCTTGCAATACCTTCAACCATAGGGGTCTGGCTTTCAAGCCAGACCCCTATGCCTTGTATGATCGACAAATTTCAGAGTATTGCGCATCTTTGGCTGGCCGCGGTGTAACTTTATACGCGCAGCAATCATATCCATCGTTCCGAAAAATCTTTCATTCTTCAACGCATGGAGCGTATAGTGGGGTTTTCCCGCAAAATATGCTGCTAAATCCGCACACGCCGGAGCGAGTCCGATGAGTACGCTGCCGGAACAAGTGGCCCTGCCGCAGGACCAAGACAGGCGCAGTACTGCTCCGATAGCTAAGAAAATCTTTCGCAGGATCGCGGCCGCGGCAATCGCGCTCATCGGCATTCTGATCGTTACCCTGGCCAGTCACCCGGCGTCCAAGGATTACATCTCGTACTGGAGCGCCGGGCAGTTACTCCTGCATCACGCCGATCCCTACTCGCCAGCGCAGGTGTTTGCGCTAGAGAAAACCCAGGGGTATACAGCAGCCAAACCACTCATTATGCGCAACCCGCCGTGGGGGATCTTTCTCACAGCACCGCTTGGGTCAGTCAACGCAGTGACGGGCCTTCTCTTCTGGACGATTGCCGCGGTGGGGTGCATTCTGGTCTCGCTTTGGCTGCTCGGCGTGCCGCCACGGGACCGCGCGCTCGCATTCCTCTTCGCGCCCGCGATCGGCTCCATTGCGCTCGGCCAGAGTTCTCCGTTTCTGCTGCTCGGTTTTTCTTTATTTCTGCGCTTTTACCGCAGCCGACCATTCCTTGCTGGAGCTTCACTACTTCTACTGGCCAACAAGCCGCATCTGTTTCTTGTCTTTTGGGTGGTGCTTTTGGTCGATTGCGTCTACCGCCGCAACTTCCGCATCCTTGTTGGAGGAGCATCCGCGCTCGCTACCGGATCTGCCTTTGCCATGTGGCTCGATCCGTCCATTTGGAAACACTATTTCGCGATGATGCGCGCATCTTCACTTAACCGGGAATTCTTCCCTACTGCCTCAATGCTGTTTCGGCTTCTCATTGACCCGCACGCTGTTTGGTTGCTTGCTGCGCCCTCAGCTCTTGCCGTCATCTGGGGATGCTGGTTTTATGGCTGCAACCGCCATATCTGGGACTGGAGAATTCAGGGTTTGCTGCTGATGCTCGTGACAGTCCTAGTGTCACCCTATGGCTGGTTCTCCGATGAGATAGTGCTGCTCCCTTCGCTGATATTCGCCTTCTCGCTTCCGGAGCAAAGAAAACATTCCATCGAGATTCTCGTGGCGATCAATGGCGTTGCCCTGTTCATACTCCTGCTGCTCCAACCATCTATAAACTCCGGCGCGTATCTCTGGACCCCAGCGGCGTGGCTGGCGTGGTATCTCTGGGCGGGGGACCCGGCCAGGTCAAGACCGCAGTCCGATGCCGCATCCGTTTGACCCTGCCTTCGGCAGATGCATACACTTGAGCTAGAGTCCTAAGAGTGTCCATTTTATCTATGCAGTGTATGCGCGCAGCCCGTTTTGCTTTCCAGAGGATCGGACTACCGCTTGCCTTGACCGCATTCGCGGTATCTTCAGCGGCCCAGACGCCTCAACTTCCTTCCAACCTGAGTTCTACGTCGTCTTCAACTCCGACCACTATGCCAACGTCGATACCGAGCGAAGCCGATGTTTCCTCGCATCCGGCGAATGGTGTCCAGCAGAAAGCTCCCGCCGTCATCGATCCCAGCGGACCGGCGACCTCGCTCGAAACCTCCGAATCCGTATTTGACGTGATGGCCGCATTGAATACCTGCGGCTATAACCAGGGGCTGGAATCCTCGGATCCTGTGCGGCAGAAAGTACGCGACGACATCAATCAGGCGTTGCAACAATCGGAGCCTGCCCGCGAGACGCGCGATCAACTCTGCGCCTTTGTACAGACGCATACGATGAACAGCCCGAACCTGAATCTTGCGGCTTACATCTCACTGGCCCTGTACCTGACTCCTCCACCGGAACTGACGCCAAACGTGCCCAAATCCGACCTGCCTCCCGACGCAGTACCGCTGGTCGATCTGGTGCCCAAACTGAAGGCCTTCGCGCAGGCCGTGAACCTGCATGTGATCTGGGTTCTCCATCGCGCGGAATATGAAGCGGAGGTGGAAAAGATCCACGTCCCTTTGTCGCAGATGATTGTGCAGATGGACCTCTATCTGAAACAACCTCCGGCAGGGTATGGCAATCGACGGTTTGTAGTGATTCTGGAACCGCTGATTGCGCCCGGTGTGGTAAATGCGCGCGTCTACGGCGGAGACTACATTGTGGTGGCGTCTCCGGTCAATGGCAAGCTGGATTTGAAGCAAGTAAAACATACCTACCTGCACTTTGAGCTGGAGCCGATGATCTATGCCCGTTCCACGTCGATCGACGCATTGACGCCGATCCTGGAACTGGTGCAGCCGTCTCCGCTGCCTTACGAATACAAGAGCGATATTTTGTCGCTGGTGACGGAGTGCCTGATCCGCGCCATCGAAGCGCACACCATGGACACCGGGGTCCCGGTCTACAAGATCCCCGCACACTTCGATCGCAACCAGCTTGCCGCCATCAACAATGCCGAAAACAAGTACGAACATGCGGTGTCGTCAGTGCGCCATCAGACGGTGCAGTCCGACATGGTCCAGGGATTTATTCTGACGCAGTATTTCTACGAGCAGCTACGCATCTTTGAGAACAGTCCCACTACGCTGCAGGAAGCTGTCGGCGAGATGATCTATGGCATGAATGTAGACATTGAAAAGCGCCGCATACAAGACATTGTTTTCACCTCCCATACGGACCAGGATGTTTTGCGGCGCGCGCCAGTCCAGTCCGACATTCTGGACCAGGCCGAAAGGAAGCTTGCGGCTGGCGATACCTCCGCGGCGGCGCAGATGGCGCAGCAGGCGCTTTCGCAGCACACCGGCAACCCTGGACGGGCGCAATTTATCCTGGCGCGGGCCGACATTATGAGCGGAAAAATGGAGGCTGCCGTGCAAGCCTTCACCCAGGCAACGAAAATTTCCCGCGATCCACGGACCATTGCCTGGTCGCATATTTATCTCGGGAGGCTGGATGATTTGCAGGACAATCGTCAGGCGGCGATTGAGGAATATCAGGCGGCGATGAAGACGCGTGATGGAAAGGCCGATACAAAGAATGCCGCGGAAGCCGGTCTGAAAGCTGCATTTGCTCCTCCGCAGGCTGCCCGGCAGCATTCCAGCGATCAGAGTGGTGGAAGTGACGCGGATACCGATCCAGCCTCTTCCACGCCTCCATCATCCACAAACCATCCGCACCTATAACTGCATGCCCGCCAACTGTATGTCCGGAGTCGAAGCTGCTTTGACGAGCAAGCACAATGTATCTCCCGCAATTGCTCCTACTGTGAAGGACGCATCCGCTCGCGTGCTCGATCCGCAGCGGGCCCTTCTTCTGGAGCGTTTGCAGCAGTTGATCGGCCATCAGTTTCACAATCCTGAAACTCTCGATCTGGCGCTGACGCATAGCTCTGTCGCCTACGAGGAGCAGCAGACAGAACATCATCCCCACGATGACAATGAGCAGTTGGAGTTTCTTGGGGACGCGGTATTGGGATTGCTGGTTACGGAGCACCTGTTTCGCGCCTACCCCGAATTTACCGAGGGCCCTTTGACGCGGCTACGTTCCCAGTTTGTCAGCCGACAACATCTCGGGCGCGTCGGCCAGAGTATGCGCCTGGGAGACTATCTGCGGCTGGGCAAAGGAGAGGAAAAGAGCGGTGGCCGAAGAAAGGCCGCCATCCTGGCCAATGCGGTGGAAGCCCTTATAGCGGCGGTATATCTCGATGGCGGCCTGATACCGGCGGGTCGGCTGGTTCGCGCCTGGGTGTTGGATGAAAAGCTGGAAGCATTGGTGGCCGCCGCGCGCTCGGGAGAAGATGTGGGCGATCATAAATCCATGCTGCAGGAATATTTTCAGTCGCATGGACTGGGCCAGCCAAGCTACATCGTCACGTCGGAGAACGGGCCGGACCATCATAAAAGCTTTGTCGTTGCCGTCAAACAGATTGGGCCTGCTGGCGAGGAGCGGACTCTGGCGTCGGCGACAGGTACGCGAAAAAAACATGCCGAACAGGAAGCGGCCCGGCTGGCGCTGGAGGTTTTGCACAAGACGGCCTGCCCATCGCCCAAGGAATCCGCATGATGCAGGAGACACAACCTTCCGCGCGTATCGCCTCCATGCCGTCTCCCGTGCATGCAAATTCTGCGCAGGCCGGCAATATGCCGCCCGTTTCCCTGACTGCCCATGGGCCAGCGTACCAAACTGAACCTGAGCATGTACCGCATCATCATGAAGTGCTCTCGCTGATGCAAACCACGCTGACCTTTCTGGTCTGTGCGCTTTTCGTTTTGACTTTCATCGCACAACCCTATCGCATACCTTCCCGCTCCATGGAAAATACTTTGCTCATCGGCGATTTTTTACTAGTGAATAAAGTTGTCTTCGCGTCCCCGGGTCCATGGCGACATCTACTGCCCTACCAGCATGTGAAGGAAGGGGACGTGGTGGTGTTCCATTACCCGATGGACCACTCGCTGCAACTGGTCAAGCGCGTTCTGGGCGTGCCGGGCGCTCGGATCAGGCTGCATCATGGTCGAGTGCTGCTGAATGGACAGTTGTTGCATGAGCCGTACGCGCTGTATATCGCGAGTTACCCGAGCACCTTCCGCGACGAATTTCCCACGCCTGTCTACACCGATCCTGGAGTCGACACCCAATGGTGGATGCAAATGCGCTCGGATGTCCACGACGGCGAACTGACGGTGCCTGCGGGCGAATACTTCGTGTTGGGCGATAATCGAAATGACAGCCTGGACAGTCGTTACTGGGGGTTTGTGCCGCGGCAAAATATCGTGGGGCAGCCGTTTTTGGTGTATTTTTCCGTACTGACGGAAGGCCGGTCGGAACTTACGGGAATGTCCAGTGATAGACTGGCGCACGAACATAGTTGGTGGAGCAATCTGGTTGGGGCCGCGCGCTGGGGCCGCACCTTTCACATCATTCGTTAATGCAATCTCAACGCCAGCAAATCACGACGGAGAAGACTTTGGCCGGTAAGCAACTCGCGCAAGACCCTCCGCAAACACAACACGAAGAGACTCCCTTCGAGTTTTTTGCGTCTATCTGCTCTGTTCTGGTGGTGGGAATTTTTGTCATCACCTTCATTTTTCAGAACTTTGAGATTCCTTCTTCTTCCATGGAGAAGACCCTGCTGATCGGCGATCACGTACTGGTGGACCGCA
>JAKAYS010000196.1 GCA_021826695.1 Acidobacteriota bacterium
AAGGGCATAGGTGTCCTCTTCGCGCGCGGAGCGCATGTTCCTGTTATAGAACTTGCCGTTTGCGTCCAGCACCTCGCCGAAGAGCATGGACACCTTGGTCCCTTTCGGGCCTGAGACCTGTAGTTGTGCCCAGCCCACCATGTTCTGGCCCATGTCGAAGACGTAAACTCCGGGGCTTTGCTCCGTCACCGAGAGTGGTTGCAGTGTCCTCTCGACACGTATCGGCTGGAAGTCCTGCGCAACCAACGGCGCGCCATTGGTTGGCTCAACCTGTACCGAGTGCCAATTGGCAGCATCGAAACCGGGACTGTCCCAGCCCGGTTGTTTCAGCCGCGCATCGAAGTCTTCACCATCGTAAATGGACGAGCGCAGCACAGCAGACTGTGCCGTTTGCCAGGAAGCGTCGCTCGCGAACTCCTCATGCGAGCCGTCCGTGTAAGTCACTTCCAACTGCGCCAGCAGCCGGGGAGGAGGAGGTCCAAAATTGTAGCGTCTGCCGGCAAAGGCCAGAGTGGTCGCATACCAGCCCTCGCCCAGCAACGCGCCCATGGCGTTGTTTCCCTGGTGGAGCATTGTGGTCACGTCATAGTCCTGGTACACGATGCGCTTTTCGTAGTCCGTCCAGCCCGGCGCAAGAACCTGTTTCCCTACTTGTTGCCCATTGATGTGGAACTGATAGCTGCCCAAAGCGGTCACGTACAGGCGGGCGGATGCAACAGGTTTTGCCAACGTAAACTCTTTACGCAACAATCCCGCAGGCTGGTCAGGCCAGGGAATGGTGTAACCGTCCTGCCCCATCTTGGCCACGACCGTTGCAGGCTGCCAGGATGTATCGTCGAAGTCCACTGCTTGCCAATTGCCCGCAGCAGTCGCCGTGGTCTTCCATGCGGAAGATGTGACCAGCCGTCGCACTGTGCCATCTGGCGTGGTGATGCGCAGCATGGCAATCAGCGCAGGTGGTTTGCCTCTACGAGGATTGATATCGACCTGTGCCGCAAGAACATTATCGCCAGTACGCAATTGCGGAGACACATCGAACCGCTGGAACGTGCCCCAACGCCTGGGTTCACGGGAATTTTCAGTCCTGGCGTGGCTCACACTCGTGTCGTTGACCCATGCTGTAAACGTTTGCCGCCCCGTTATGAATAACTCGGCCTTTTGAGGCGTGCCATCGAGATGAAATTTGAAACGATATTCGGCACTGCTCGCAGGAGCACTTGCAACAACAGTTGGGCCGATCCAGACTGGGTCGCTCGCACGGTCATCGCGGAACGGTTTCGGGTCGTATGCAATCCATTGTGCGTGCCAGTCGGAGGGGGACAGCAGGCCCATCTCCCACCAGGCAGGCTGGCTGTATAAGCTAGTGCGTCCGCCGTTTTCCCACACTCGCACCGCCCAATAATAACGATGCGAGGATTGCAGCGCGGGTCCGGCATAGGGAACATTCACAGACTCAGCAGATGACACTTTTCCGCTGTCCCATACGTCGGCCTTGCCTGGCGCTAGCAGAGACGGGTCGCCTGCAACTAGAAGCTGATAGGCAACCTGCCGCACATTGGTTCCCGTCTGCGGTAACTGCCAACTCAATTGCGGCTGCGTGTCGCCAAGGCCCAGGGGATTATCAAGGCCATCGCACAACATCTTTTGTGGCGCTGTGGCATCTACCGGCGTTGCGCTTTGGACGGCCTTGGCGTGGACGGACAATACAGTGGTGAACAAAACAAGTAAATAGAAAAACGCCGCACAACAATATGTCGTCTTTTTCATTCAATTTGTCCCTTCTTATCAACCGGCAGGAATAAATCCGACGTTGAGGTAGTTGCCATAACCAACAAGCAAAGTCGAAAGAACAAGCACGGCCAGGCCCAAGCCCACTAAGACTTTGGTCGTGATGCTGGTGCCGTGCCATTCTTTCAGATAGATGCCCCACAGAGTGGAGAAGATAATGATGCTCGCCATGTGCAGCGTCCAACTGGAGAAATCATATTTCCCCATCTTCGTTTGGCCAATGCTGTAGAAGAAAAATTGGAGATACCAGAGAATTCCTGCGGTAGCGCAGAGCGAGTAGTTCAGACTGAGAGTGCCGGCATGACTATTTGCATCGCCGACGGTATCAAGTCCTGCCGTATGTCCAAGGAATTGTAGTTCCGTTCCGTTGCGGACCATCAAAACAACGCACCATGCAAAGTTTGTGGTCAGGCCACCCAGCAGAATCACGATCAGGATGGGCAGGTTCTGCCACTCCAGAGCGCGACCGTGTGCGAGTAAATCTGTCCGGGCAAGTGCGCCAATCGGCTTTCCTGTCGCCAGGCCGTAGGCGAAACAAGCGCTCATCACTCCGGCCAGAATGGCGACCAGAATCCCTTTGGGGAAATTGAATTCAGCGACAGTTTTCTGCTTTTGCGCGGCGCTCAACTCACGCTCTTTGGAGTAGCCAGCCACGCCACTCAGTAGGATACCGACCATACAGACAACAATCCCGAACAAGATGACCTGCCCTGGCCGTTGATGGAGCAGCGCAGGCATTTCACCGGCAAAAAGTGGCGGCATCAATGTGCCGAAGGCCGTCGTCAATCCCAGGGCGATCGCATATCCCAGCGCGATGCCGAGATAACGAATGGTCAAGCCGAAAGTGAGGCCGCCCACTCCCCAGAGCAGCCCCCAGAAATAGGTCAGCAGCAATGTATGCCAGGGCGTGTGATGGAGGATGGCGGACGCTTGAGGGACCAGTAGAAAGGCCGCGATGATCGGCGCCAGCAGAAAGCTGAAAAATCCCTGGATCAGCCAGTACGTCTCCCAGGACCACTTGCTGATAGACCGAAACGGCAGATAGCAACTGGCGGACGCCAGACCCCCGGTCCAGTGATACAAGACACCCAGAAACGGATTCGGCCCCAAACCATACCTCTTTTTTCAGCAAACTTCGCAGCACTCGCGGCCGCGCAAATCAAAGTACTCAGGATGCTATCGCATGCAGTCGAGATTTACAAAAACAATTTTCGTATTGAAGAATCTACACTATACGACTACCGTAAGATTGTGTTCGACACGCGTTCACTTTACGACAAAACGCACATCTAGGCTTTTTAGGAACAATCATTGTGCAGATTGCATTATTTATTACCTGCTATAACGACACACTTTTTCCGGAAACTGGCATGGCGGTCGTTCGCGTGCTGGAGCGGCTGGGCCATACGGTCGTTTTCCCGGAAGCGCAGACTTGTTGCGGCCAGATGCATTACAACACTGGCTATCAGGCCGAAGCGCTGCCGCTGGTGCGCCGATTTGTAGAGATTTTTCGAGAGTATGAAGCGATCTGCGTGCCGTCCTCTTCCTGTGTGGCCATGATGCGCGAGCATTACGAAAAGATTGCTGTGGTTGCCGGAGATCGAAAGTTACAGTCGGAAGTAGCGGCCCTCTTGCCGCGCGTCTACGAATTTACTGAGCTGTTGGCGCATCGTTTTGGCATCGAAGATGTCGGCGCAACCTATCCGCATCGCGTGACCTATCATGCCAGTTGCCACTCGCTGCGCAGCCTGCATGTGGGAGATGTTCCGCTGCGATTGCTACAGAATGTTCGCGGCATCGAGCTGGTTCCCTTGGAAGGCCTGGAGCAGTGTTGCGGTTTTGGTGGAACTTTCGCCATAAAAAATGCCGACGTCTCCGGAGCCATGCTGGAAGAGAAGCTGCAATGCATCCAGAAGACGCAGGCGGAAATATGCACGGCGTGTGACAACTCCTGTCTGATGCATTTGCAAGGCGCGATGCATCGACAGCGCACGCAGGTCAACACTGTTCACATTGCTCAGATTCTGGCGAGCGACTCCCTGGCTTCGGAAAAACGGAAAGGTCGTTCGTGATGGCATCTGTAACGAAGCAGGCCGCCCCGGATTTTCCGACGGCGGCGTTTCCCTTGTTGCACGATACCCAGCTACGCCAGAACGTTCGTCATGCGACGGACGTGATCCAGGGAAAGAGATTTCGCGTGGTCAGCGAGATGCCGGACTGGCAGTTGCTGCGCGATGCGGGTCAGCGCATTCGCGCCCATACCTTTGAATATCTGGATACTTATCTTGAAAAATTTGAGCGGCACTGCACGGCTGCCGGAGGTTATGTCCATTGGGCGCGCGATGCCGCCGACGCCACTCGCATCGTTGTGCAGTTGGCGCAGAACGAAACGGGCAAAGTCATCAAGATCAAGAGCATGACCACGGAAGAGATCGGGCTGAACCGTGCTCTCGAAGCTGCCGGAATCCAGCCCATCGAGACCGACCTTGCGGAGCTGATTGTCCAACTCGGGCATGACAAGCCTTCCCATATCGTAGCGCCCGCGTTACATAAGAACCGTCATGAAGTACGCGAACTTTTTGCCCGCACCCTGGACCTGCCCGATCTGGGAGATCGACCGGAGGACCTTACGGAAGCGGCCCGCGTCTATCTGCGACAGCAATTTCTTCACACGCCGGTCGCCATTAGCGGCGCAAATTTCCTTGTTGCAGAAACCGGCGGCGTCTGCATTGTGGAGTCGGAAGGCAACGGCCGCATGTGTCTCACTCTGCCGCGCAAACTCATCGCCATCGCTGGGATCGACAAAGTCATTCCGCGCTTTCTCGATCTCGAAGTATTGCTGCAATTGCTGCCACGTTCGGCCACCGGCGAGCGCATGAATCCCTACAACTCCTTGTGGACCGGCGTGCATTCCGGGGATGGCCCGCAGGAGTTTCATGTGGTGCTGCTTGACAACCGGCGAACGGAAGTTCTGCGCGACCCGGAGTCGCGCGAGACGCTGCACTGCATCCGTTGCGGGGCCTGCCAGAATGCTTGTCCGGTCTATCGCCAGACCGGCGGCCATGCCTACAGCTCTGTTTATGCTGGACCGATTGGCGCGATCCTTACCCCCCAGCTTGCCATGATGCATGAAGGAAAATCCCTTCCGTATGCGTCCTCATTGTGCGGGGCCTGCTATGAAGTATGCCCGGTCAAAATCAATATTCCAGAAGTCTTGATTCATTTGCGTGGACGCATTGTGAACGAACAACCGAAGCTCGTTCGCGCTTTCGATCCAGAAGCTGCCGCCATGCGCGCGATGCAATGGATATTTCTCAGCGAAACGCGCTTGAGGATGGCGCAGTGGATGGGCCGGATGGTGCAGCGTCCGTTCATTGGCCGCAGTGGATGGATAGAAA
>JAKAYS010000033.1 GCA_021826695.1 Acidobacteriota bacterium
GCGGCGCCCGAAGAACGCGGGCAAACTGATCGTGGTGGTCATCCCCAGTTCCGGCGAGCGATATCTTTCCACTGTTTTGTTCGATGAATTGCGCCAGGAAGCGCAGCAGATGAAGACCTCAGTCGTGACGACATGAACCTCGTTCGCGCCATTCGCGAAGACATACGATGTGTGTTCGAGCGCGACCCTGCCGCCACATCGTGGACCATGGTGCTGCTTTGCTATCCAGGCCTGCACGCGGTATGGGCCCATCGCATTCACCATTGGCTCTGGTGCAGGAACCGGAAGTTGCTGGCGCGCGTGTTGTCGCAGATCACACGTTTTTGGACGGGCATTGAAATCCATCCGGAGGCGCGGATCGGTCGGCGATTGTTTATCGACCATGGCATTGGAGTGGTCATCGGGCAGACCGCGATCATTGGGAACGACGTTACGCTCTACCAGGGTGTGACCCTCGGCGGCACGGGGAAGGGTGAAGGCAAACGGCACCCTACGCTGCGCGACGGCGTCTTTGTCGGGAACAACGCCAACATCCTGGGCAACATCACCATTGGAGAACATTCACGCGTGGGCGCCGGGTCCGTGGTCCTGCGCGACGTGCCTCCGGATTCGACCGTGGTCGGCGTTCCGGCGCACATCGTATACCAGGGCGGCAAGCGTGTGCTCATCACTGATCCGCGCGAGGTGAACGACCCACTCTCCGATGTCATCCTTGCGCTGGCGGATGAGGTGAAGCGATTGAAGGCGCGCGTGGAACGGCTCGATGGTGAGTTGCAGCAGGCCACACGGCAGGAGGAGCCGGCGACCGCGTTCATGGCGGAGGAAGAGGAACGCGCACAGTACCGAAGCGAGATGTCCTCAAGGTCAGATTACGTGAGCATGGGGGAGGGCATCTGATCTACCTTCATAGGTGTTTCAATCTCCAAATCTGCTGGTTGAAATCACATCGCTGCAAATCTTCTGTCTCCAGTAATGGGATTGCATTCCTGCCAGCAGATCATTGAGAAACTGCTCCAGTGCCGCCGGACGGCAGCTATGCGTTCCAATCGATATCCATCTTTATGTTGATATAAATACCCACATTTAGGTCGATGACTGGAGAGCGAAAACTCTGTAGGATCGCTTTGCCCGCCACTTTAAAGTGTAAAGAAACCCTCTGCGGTTGGGACTGTTTGAATGGGTTCAGGCTTAGGGAATGAAGTTATTCTGGAGTACCGTGGCTGTGTTTTCACTCCTGGCTTTGGGTCTTGTATCCATGGCCTTGCAGGTTCCTGTTGCAGGCCACACAGCGCAAACTATCGAAGCGCGTCCACAGATTGCTTTCATTGAGACCCCGCTGCTTGTACCCGGCGAGCCACGCAAACGCTTCCCGCAGGGAAGCCGTCTGGTACGCATGACCATGGGAGCGCAACCTCGCTCCCCGGTCAACCTGACTCCCCAGTTCTTCGCCGTCGCGGACCCACGGATGTCCTTCGATGGTGCCCAAGTGCTTTTCTCTGCGCAGACGGAAAAAAACTCTGGCTGGCAGATATGGGAGATGGCTGCGGATGGCTCCCGTCCACGCCAGCTTACGCACTGCCTCGGCGACTGCCTGCAGGCCGCCTATCTTCCTCGCAAACAGATTGTGTACACGGCCATCGGCGGAAACGGCCCGCAGAGGTCGTCCACTTTATATGTCAGCCAGTGGAATGGGGAGAACGCCCACCCCATTACCTTCGGCCCAGGCAACTTTCAGGTGGAAACCGTCCTGCACAGTGGACGCGTCCTTGTCTCCGCCGAGAGACCTCTGCTTGCAGGCGGTAAGGGATGGGGCCACCGCGCACTGTACACGATCAGGCCGGACGGTACGGGACTCCATCTATTTCGCCAGGACGCTTCTGTAAACTCTGTCCGCGGGGGAGCGGAAGAGCTGGAAGACGGCACGATCCTGTTCGTGGAAGGGAAAGGCGCGGCTCAACAGGTTGGCGGGGAACTGGCGTGGATTCCGCCTGGAGCGTTGCACGCCGCGGAGATTACCGCGCCGCCATCCGTCTATGAATCGGCCCATGAACTTCAGGAGGGGAATTTGATGGTGGCGAAGCAGAACTCCGGCCCTTCCGCTGCAAACCGAACATTCGACCTGTACTCCTTCGACCTGGCCAGCAGGACCCTGGGAGATCGCCTGTATCGTCAGCCAAAGATTTCCAGTGTTTCTCCGGTCCCATTCGCAGCACATCCGATACCCCTGTATTATCCGAGCATTCTTCACCCGGAAGAAAAAACCGGACGCTTTCTCTGTCTCAACTCCTATATTTCGGCAGACGCCGCTCACGGCCACATCGCGGGACACATTGCGCAGGTACGGGTGATCGTGCTGGAGCAGGGCCACCACGAGCGCATTCTGGGGAATGCTCCCGTGGAGAAGGATGGCTCCTTTTACATGACGGTCCCCTCGGACACGCCCATTCGTTTTGAATTGCTGGGCGCCAGGGGCGCAGTGATACGCGCCCAGAAGAGCTGGATATGGACGCGTCCGGGCGAGGACCGAGGGTGCCTGGGATGCCATGAGAGCCAGGCACTTGCGCCGGAAAATCGGTGGCCACTCACCCTCAATCGCTCCGACACGCCGACTCCCGTGGGGGTCCCCATCCATCCGCAGGGAAACACCCTGAATACGAGGAACAAATGAGGACGTCCCGACGTCAAATCGCGATCTTGCTGGCAGCCGGAACTCCGCTCCTGGCGCTTTGCGGGCTTTTGGCACAGGCTGGCGCAGTGCAGCCGCCAACTGCCCTGCCTCAGTTTGAAGATGTGACGGCGAAGTCCGGCATCCACTTCCAGCATTCATTTGGCGAAAAGGAACTGCGCACGATTCTGGAAGGGACCGGCTCCGGCTGCACCTGGATAGACTACAACAACGACGGACTTCTCGATCTGTACGTGGTCAACGGGCGGCATGTGGATGGCCTCACCGACCATTCCGCTCCCGATGGCGTGGACGCCACCAACCACCTGTATCGCAACAACGGCGACGGCACCTTTACCGACGTGACCGCACAGGCAGGCGTGCCGGGAAAGGGCTTTGGGGTGGGCGTGGCCGCAGGCGATTTCGACAACGATGGCCACGAAGACCTTTACGTGACCAACTACAACTCCGCCATCCTGTATCGCAACAACGGCAATGGGACCTTTACCGACGTTACGGCAAAGGCGGGCGTGGACAACCCGTATTTCGGTACCGGCGCGGCCTTCCTCGATTACGACCGGGACGGACGTCTGGATCTGTTCGTGGGAAATTACCTGAAGTTTGAATCGAACTATCGGCTGTATTATTCCGCCGAACACTATCCGGGGCCGTTGAGCTATGACCCGGAAGTGAACCGGCTCTTCCATAACAACGGGGATGGGACCTTTACCGACGTGTCGCGGCAATCGGGGATCGCCAGCGAGCCGGGGCGGGCTATGGGCGTGACGGTCGGGGACTACGATAACGACGGCTGGCCGGACATTTACGTTGCCAACGATACCATGAAGAGCTTTCTCTACCACAACAACCGCAACGGGACGTTTACGAATGTCGCCTCCGACCTGAACGTGGATTACGGGCAGAATGGCGAGGCGGCCACGGCCATGGGACCGATCTTCGCGGACTATGACAACGATGGTTGGCAAGATCTGTTTGTTTCCGATGCGCGCTACCACCGGCTCTACCACAATCCCGGCAAGGCTGGCGGCCCATTCCAGGATGTGACAGACCGGAGCGGGGTGGGCGCGGTCTCCGGCCAATACGCTGGATGGGGAGATGGATTTTTCGATTTCGATAATGACGGCTGGAAAGACCTTTTCATCGTGAATGGCGGGTTGACGTGGCTGGTTCCCATGGAAGCTGTTTTGCTGCGCAACAACGGCAATGGGACCTTCGCGGATGTTTCCAGCCAGGCCGGGGGCTTTTTTAAGGCGCAGTACGTCGGTCGCGGCGCGTGCTTTGCGGATTATGACAACGATGGGTACATCGACGCTTTTATTACGACGTTGAATGGCGAGGGCGTCCTGCTGCATAACGACCCTCCGCCGGGAAAGCGTAACCATTGGCTGACCGTCAAGTTGGTGGGAACGCGCAGCAATCGCGATGGCTACGGCACCAGCCTGGAGGCTGTAACCGGAACACAGCACCAGTATCTACAAACGACCTCGGAGAGCGGCTACCTTTCGCAGAACGATCCACGACCGCATTTTGGGTTGGGGCAGCACACGGAAGTGGACACCCTCATCCTCCATTGGCCCAGCGGGACGGTGCAGACGCTCCAACACGTTCAGGCCGACCAAATCCTGACCGTGACCGAGCCTGCGCCCGCCGTCCCCGCGCAGGCGGCAGGGAAGGCCCGATGAGGACGCATCCCGAAGGACGGAAACGCATGGTGGCGGGTTGGCGCAGGCTGCTCACCGGTGTTGCTGGGTTTGCTCTGATGCTCCTTCTGGTCTCCAGTTGGCGGCGCACTCCTGTCGTGGCTTCTTCCAGCGGGTCGGAGCGGGCGGCGGGCAATTCCGTTCCGCAGTATTTGAGTCCGGTGGCCCTGCAGCTCTCCTCGGATGGCCGCTGGCTGTATGTGGTCTGCGAGGACGGAGACCGCGTACTGGCGGTGGACACGCGCACTCGGCGGGTCGCGCGGCAGGTCCGGGTGGGCCATACGCCGCGTGGCATTGCGATTTCGCCCGACGGCAAGAAGCTGTATGTCTCGAATGAATGGGACGGCACCGTCACCGAAATCGATGCGGAGAGCTTGCGGACACTCCGGACACTCCAGACTGGAGCGGGGCCAGTGGAAATTACCACCGACCGCGCCGGTAAAGTGCTGTACGTGGCCAACACGTTGGGAGATGACGTTTCGCTGATCGACCTGGCGACGGGAAGCGAGATCAAGCGGCTGGACGCCGGACATTTCCCCGAATATCTCGCGCTTTCCCGCGACGGACGCCGGATTTACGTGGCCAACCTGCTGGTGCGTGGGCCGTACAATCAGCCGCCGACCTCCGAGCTGACCGTGATCGATCCCGACAAACAAAGGGTGACGGCGCGGATCGCCATACCGGGAGTCATTCAGCTTCGCCACATCGCCGAATTGCCCGCCAGCGCGGGCGGGGCCCTGCTGGTCCCGTTCATGCGGCCCAAGAACCTGAACCCGCTGGTGCAAGTCCGGCAGGGATGGTATCTGACGCATGGGATCGCCGTGATCCGGCCCACCTCCCAGAGCGCCGAGGGCGTACAGAAATTTCAGGTGGCCGAGGTCCTGCTGGACGACATCGACCATTACTATGCCGATGGCTTTGGGAGTGCGGCGACTCCGGATGGACGCTGGGCGCTGGTGACAGCTTCCGGGGCCAACATAGTTTCCATAGTGGACACCGCAAAGCTGAGTCGCGCGCTGCGCGCTGCGCCGCCCTCCCAGCCGGAGGCGCTGGCGAACCGCCTGGATCTCGCCCGTCAGTTTGTCGTGCAGCGTTTGCGCACCGGGCGCAATCCCACAGCCGTTGTGGTCTCGCCGGACAGCCGGTTTGCCTACATCGCCAACCGCATGGACGACACCCTCAGCGTGATCGACCTGGGAACGATGCAGATGGCCGCAACGATCGATCTGGGCGGGCCGAAGGCGATCACGCATCTGCGCCACGGCCAGCGTCTTTTTTATTCGGCCAGCCGCAGCGAGCAGGGACAGATGGCCTGCGCCACCTGCCATCCGCATGGCGGGCTTTCCGATGGCCTGGCATGGAGCCTGGAGACCCCGCAACTGGGCCGGGACGTGGTGGAGAACAAGACGCTGCTGGGGATCGATGGGACCTCCCCGTTCAAATGGAATGGCAAGAATCCCGATCTGGAGACACAGGACGGGCCGCGCTCGGCCAGCTACATCTTCCGGTCGCAGGGATTCAGCCACGCAGAAGTGAAGGACCTGGCGGGATTTATTCTTTCGCTCCGGCTTCCGCCCAGCCCAAACCTGGCGCGGAATGGCCAACTGACCGAGGCGCAGGCGCGTGGGCAGGAGATTTTCTTTCGCGGGCGAACCAATGCGGGCGTTCTCATTCCTCCCCAGGACCGCTGTTACTACTGCCATGCCCCGGTATCCCACTACACGTCGCGGGTGCTGATGAACGTGGGTACGGCGACCCGGTATGACACCATCTATGCCTTCGATGTGCCGCAACTGGAGGGCGTCGCCATGAAGCCGCCGTATCTGCACAATGGCGAGGCGCAGGATCTGGAAGAAATCTGGACCAAGTTCAACCCGGACGACAAGCATGGCATTACGTCCGACATGGACAAAGTGCAGTTGAACGACCTGATCGAGTTTTTGAAGACTTTGTAAGAAGGAGGCAAGGCCCCCGATCTTGCGAAATTTGCCGGGTGCGGCACCTTGAAACGACCATGAGAATTGCAGCGCAATTACGGAAAGTTTCATCGCAATGGCGCGCTCTGCTGGGCGCAGGATTGCTGGTCCTTGCGGCGGCAGGCGCAGCGGCCCAGAATCCTCCGCTGTATACCAAGTGGGTCAACTACACGCAGGCGAACGGCTTTCCGGCAGGGGAAGTTTTTTGCGTGACGGTGGATGGCTCGCGGGTTTGGGCCGGGACCGAACATGGTCTGGTGCTGCTTGAAGATGGCCGCGTGAAAAAGATCTTCACCACCGCCGATGGCATGGTGTCCAACGCGGTGATGTCGGTGGCTGTGGACAAGCAGACCGGAGATGTCTGGATCGCGACCTTTGGCGGGGCCAGCGTGTACTCTGCCGGCCAGTTCCGGAATTACACCAGCCTGTCGAGCGGCTTGGCCAACGATTTGGTGTATGGCGTGGCCGTGCAGGGAAAATACGTGTGGCTTGCCACCACCGCCGGGGCCAGCCGTTTGAATACCTATAACGGTAGCTGGTCCATTTTCAACGAGACGAACGCGCCCTTTCAGGAACCCTGGGCCTATTCCATCGCCGTGAGCGCGAAGAAGGTATACATTGCGGCGTGGGGCGGCGGCGTGGTCGTCTATGACATTGCCGGCCAGTATTGGAGACCCTACACCGATCCCGATGGCGAGATGGAGATCGTCCTGTACCGCAACCAGGGACTGATCCACAACATCGTCAGCAGCGTTTCCTACAATCCTGACACGAAGATGTTCTGGGCCTCCACCTACTTTGGACTGAGCGGCTATGACGGGCGAAACTGGCACAACTATCTGACCAAGGACAGCGGCCTGATCTCCAACTTCATCAACGGGGTCCAGTCGCGGGGCAATGAGGTATGGGCCTGTACGCAAGGAGGTCTCAGCGAACTCGATTACAAAACGAACACTTGGGTCACCTATCGGCCCGACAGAAAGACCGGGCGTGGAGAGGTCCTGATTACCTATCCAGACGGCAAGAAAAGCAGGATGGAAACGCCCACATCCCTGGCCCACAACTACATCCTCAATATGGACTTCCAGGGGAAGGACATTTGGGTGGCCACGGCCCAGGGTTTGAGCCACGGCATTCGCCAACCATAATTCAAGAAGGAGAATTTTATGAGTCAGACAGCAACCGACATCGCCGAGATTGTCCCCCCACGCAAGACCCATAAACCGGTTTCCAAGAAGGCCATCAGTGCGCCGCAAGCCCTGAATGAGGCCTTCTGCTATCAGAAGCCGTCGTCGTTTTCGCGCGGCCTGCGCCTGGACATCAAAGGAGTGACGATCCTTCTGATTTCCGGGACCGCAAGCGTGGGCGAACAAGGCCAAACCGTCCATCCGGGAGATTTCCGGGCACAGACTTGGCGCGCCTACCAGAACATTACCGCCTTGCTGGAGTCCGAGGGCGCCACCTGGAAGGACGTCGTGCGGACGACCTGCTATCTGCGGGACATTGAGCGCGATTACGCGGACTTCAACGAAATTCGCACGGAGTTTTTCAAGCAGCAGGGACTGGCAGTCCTTCCGGCGTCCACCGGAATCCAGGCCATTCTGTGCTGGCCGAGCCTGCTGGTGGAAATGGAGGCGATGGTCATCTTTGAATCGGAGGAGCAGCCGTGCGCCTCAGCACGCAACATTGGATAAACGTAGAGGCTGGCGGAGGAGATTTGCGATCATGAACACTCAAAGCACTGCGGTGGCCCGGCTCTGCATCCTGGCTGGGGTCCTGGCTGGTTCCGCATGGCCCCAGTCCGCTCTGTCGCAAACGACGGCCCCGTCGCAGGCCACCGGAAAAACTGCTGGACAGCCTGCCGCCGCTGCTCCGTATGCCAATATGCCGCAGCAGGCGGTCCCCTATCGCCGCTTCCGCAAGCCTTACCAGGAATGGTATGTGGCACCCAGCACGCTGGCCTACGATGGCGGGGCGCGCAGCGTGCCGGACGGCGACCTGGCCCACCTGCAGGCTGTCAATATTGGCTTCCTCGGTCCGCTGGACAAGGACAATTACGATTCGCAGTATGGAATCCCCATGCTGCACGGGGCGCAACTGGCCGTCGAGGAGGCGAATGCCCGCGGCGGGGACCGCGGCAAACCCTTTGCCCTGTTGGTGCATGACGACCTGCCGCTCTGGGGCGCTTCGTCGATGGCCATCGTGGACATGTACTTCAACCAGCATGTGTGGGCCATGCTGGGCTCAGTCGATTCCGCCTCCACCCACATCGAGCTGCGGGCCACGCTCAAGCTGGAGTTGCCCATCATGGACACGGCGACCAACGATCCCACCGTAACGGAGACCCGCATTCCGTGGCTGATGCACGATTTTCCCGACGACCGGCAACAGGGGTACGCGCTGGCGGACTATATCTTCAACCAGCGCAAGCTGAAAAAAATCGGCCTGCTCCAGGTCAACAACCGCTATGGCCGCGAGGGCGACCGGATATTTTTCGACACCGCGCGGCGCATGAGGCGCCAGCCGGAGGTGGTCTTGAAGTTCACTCCCAGCGACACCGATTTCTCCTCGCAATTGCATACACTGAATGCAAGCGGAATCGATGGGCTGGTCATCTGGGGAGATGCACGCCAGGCGGGGATGATTCTGAAACAGATGCGCGCCATGGGAATGCGGCAGCCCGTCTTTGGCAGCAGCCGCATCGCCTATCCAGAGGTGATGAAGATTGCCGGCCCGGCAGCGGAAGGTCTGGTTGTCGTCACGCCCTTGGATCCCACGCGCACGGACCCCCAGTGGCAGCAGTTTCGCCAGCGGTATCAGGCCCGTTTTCACACGGGGCCGGACGCCTACGCCGCGTATGCCTTCGATGGCATGAATGTCCTGCTCGCCGCCATTCAAAAGGCGGGACTGAACCGGGGCCGGATCATGGATGCGCTGCGCGACTACGAGATGAAGCCATATCGGGGAGTCAGCGGCACCGCGTTTTTCGATTACGCCTTAAATGACATTGCGCCCATCACCTTTGCCCAGATTCAGAACGGGCAGTTCGTGTACTGGCCGGAACACCGCACGGATTGGAAGAGCAAGCCGATGGGCTTCGCGCGATGATGCGTCCTTTGGAGCACCGATGGAAAGGCAGCCGTGTTTGCGACAGGCCGAGCATGGCGAAATCATTCCCCCGCATTTTCGCAAAGCCTTTGGCCGTCGCCGTCTTGCTGTGCGCCATGGTGGGTAGCGTCGCGGTTACATGCGCCCAGAACCGGAAGAATTCCCCGCAACCCTACGCTTCCATTGCAACGAATGGGGTGAGCTACGCCGGACCGGGGCGGGAGGCGGCATACGATCTGTCGGGGCCAGTCATCCATATTGGCCTTCTGGCCCCACTCCACGGCCCGCAAAAGGCCGAGGGAGAAGCGATGGTGGCCGCCGCGCAAATGGCCCTGCACGACATGGCCCAAAAAACCCTGCCCGGAGGACGCCGCGTGGCGCTCGTCGTTGGCGATGAGAGTGGTCCCTCCTGGGGGCATATTTCCGATGTGCTGCTGCACCTGGTCTTCGTTGAGCAGTCCGTGGCCGTGGTCACTTCAACGAGCGGCGATGCGGCCCACATCAGCGAACAGGTTGGCAACCGAATTGGCGTCCCCATTCTGACCCTTTCCTCGGACGCGACAACGACGCAAGTGGATGTTCCCTGGATATTCCGCATGGGGCCGAGCGATGCGCTTGCGGCGCAGACCATTGCCCAGGAGATGTATCGTAATCGTGGTTTCAAACAGGTCCTTCTCATCACCGAGCGCGATCACGACGGGCGGGTTGGCGGTGCGGCGTTGCAGCAGGCCGCGCGGGGACTAGGTGCGCCAGCTCCCGATGCTCTCGTTCTCGATTCGCTCCAGCCGGATTTTGGCCCCTTGCTGGCCCGGATGCAGGCGCAATCTCCGCAGGCGATCGTTCTTTGGACGCAACCAGAAACCGCTGGCAGGTTGATGCAAGCCATCTGGAAAACCGAAGTACGCGCCCCTATTTATCTTTCGCCAAAGGCGGCGCAGGCCGGTTCCGGGCTGGACTTTCCCGCGCCCGATGCATTGGGGAAGAAGGGTTCCGGGTCTGCGGGCGTCTGGACGGTCGTCTCTGGCGAGAAGATTGCTGGCGTACAGAATGGCTTTGCTCGCCGCTACCGGCAAGCCACAGGGACCTCTCCCAGCCCTGCCGCCGCCGAGACATACGATGCGATGTGCCTGATTGTACGCGCCTTGCGCACGACCGGAGCGAATCGCGCCCGGGTGCGCGACCAGATTGCCAGGGTGAAGGACTTTCCCGGAGATTCAGGAACCATCTCCTTCGACGATGAAGGAAACAACCCCACCAGCATCCATCTCGTCCGCCTGGAGAGGAGGACTTCTCCGGTGGCCATCTTTGAGGCAGTGAAATGACAGAAGCGATGCTTAACTCCAACCTCTATGACGCAATCATCGTTGGCTCTGGAGCGGGCGGTGGAATGGCCGCCTATAACCTGACCAAGGCCGGTGCCAAGTGTCTGATGCTGGAAGCCGGAGGCTGGTACGACGCAGCCAGAGATTCCAAGTGGCTGGAGTGGGTCTACGACGCGCCCCACCGTGCCGGGGCAAGCGCCACGCAGCCGTTCGGCGGGTTTGAGGCCGTTGTAGGAGGCTGGGAGATTGCGGGCGAGCCGTACTCCAATGCGCCAGGGAGCGATTGGATGTGGTTCCGTTCCCGTATGCTGGGAGGCCGCACCAACGCCTGGGGACGCATCTCCCTGCGCAACGGCCCTTACGACTTTAAGCCGTACAGCCGCGACGGCAAGGGCTTCGACTGGCCCATCTCCTACGAAGATCTGGCCCCCTATTACGACAAGACGGAAGAACTGATCGGGGTCTTCGGCTCCGCCGAGGGCATGGAGAACCTTCCCGATGGAAAGTTCCTGCCCCCTCCGGCACCGCGCTGTTATGAGCTGGTCGTCCAGAGGGCCTGTAAAAGTCTACATATTCCCTGCATTCCTTCCCGGCTGGCGGTCCTCACTCGCCCATTGAACGGACGGCCTGCCTGCCATTACGTCGCGCAATGTGAGCGCAGTTGTCGGCTGGGGTCCAACTTCTCCTCGCCGGCAACGCTGTTGTTTCCGGCCCGGGAAACGGGCAATCTGGAGATACGCTCCCATGCCATGGTGCGGGAGGTCCTGACCGGCCCAGATGGGAGGGCCACTGGCGTTTCGTACATCGACAAAAAGTCCGGGCAGGAAGTCCAGGCGCGCGCAAAGGTGGTTGTTCTGGCCGCCAGCGCCTGTGAAACGGCGCGCCTGTTGCTGAATTCCCGCAGCCCGCATCACCCCAACGGGCTGGCCAACTCCAGCGGAATGGTGGGCAAATACCTGATGGATTCCGTCATGTCGGACGTGAACGGATTTTTTCCCTCTCTGATGGACCTGCCTCCCCACAACGAAGATGGCGTGGGGGGAATGCATCTCTACATGCCGTGGTGGAATTACCGGAGGCAGCGCGAGCTTCCGTTTTCGCGCGGCTACCATATCGAATTCGACGGAGGACGCCGAGGCATGCCGGGACTGGGAGTGCTGAATGGGTCCGAGCGTTTTCTGGGGGAAGGCTATGGGCTGGCCCTGAAGCAGAAAAGCCGCAGACTGTACGGCTCCTTCATCAATTTCCATGGACGCGGAGAGATGATTCCCAACCGGGAAAGTTACTGCGAGATCGATGGAAATGCCGTAGACCAGTGGGGGATTCCGACCCTGAAATTTCACTTCCAATGGGGCGAGGAGGAAATCCAGATGGCGCGCCACATGCAGGAAACATTTCTGGAAATCATCCAGGCGGCGGGTGGCCAGGTCATCGCATCTTCCGAACCGGCGAAAACCGGCGGAATTTCTCGCGGGGGGCAGGCCATCCATGAAGTCGGCGGCGCACGCATGGGAAGCGACCCGGAAACGTCGGTGCTCAACCCGCATTGCCAGGCATGGGACTGCAAGAACCTTTTTGTCGCCGATGGGGCGCCGTTCGTCAGCCTTGCGGACAAGAACCCCACGTTGACCATCCTGGCCCTGGCATGGCGCACTTCGGAATACATCACCGCGCAGGTACGGGCGCAAAATGTTTAACGCCGATGGAATTCCATCATCGCAGGAGGGCGCGGTGGAAGAGAAGAACTCCCCGAACAGAACGCTTCGTTTCCAACGCCGCGCCATCCTGAAGATGATGATGGCCGCGCCCTTAGCTGGATGGATGCCATTGGCGTCCTTGGCTGCAGAGGTAGCGAAGGCGATGCCTGGATCATCCGTTGCCGGGGAACATGCCAGCGATGGGGCTGCGGATACTTATCAGCCCAAGGTGTTGAATCCCCACGAGTGGAGGACGATCCAGGTCCTCAGTGATTGCATTCTTCCGGCGGATGAAAATTCCGGCAGTGCCACGGAAGCGGGGGTTCCGGAGTTTCTGGACGACTGGCTGGACTATCAACGCGGCGAACTCCTGACGGAAATCCAATATGGATTGACGTGGCTGGATGTGGAGTGTCGGCGCGCCTTCCATCGGGACTTTGTGGATTGCACTTCGGGCCAGCAAGAGCAAATCCTCGACCGTATTGCGTATCCGCACAAGGCCGCGCCGGAAGATGTCCGCGTCGTTGTTTTTTTTGGTCATCTACGCGACTTGGTGCTGGGCGGCTACTACACCAGCGAGATGGGTATACGAGACCTGCCGTATCTGGGCAACGAGCCGCAGGCTTCATGGCAGGGCTGTCCGGCCCCGGTGCTGGCCAAGCTGGGACTGATTTGAAGGTTGAAGCAACGGCAGAAAGGTAACCCTCACCATACCAGCCAAGGGCTCCAGCAGCGGCTGTAGCTTTGTGAAATCTATGGCCCATGGTAGTACGACATGTTTGCGTCGGAAAAGATCCCCTGACTGACGGCGATGAGCCGGATGCCGGCGAAGTTTAGCCGTTCAAAGAAGGTCAACGCATCCTTCGTGTTTCGCGCCAGCCGACTGGCCGAGGATGTCTTCCGTCGGCAGAGGTTCTTCAAACCAGAACAGATTGTAAGGCTCCCACATGCGGGCGCGCTTGATGGCTTCGGCACTGGTAAATCGCTCGTTGGCATCCACCATCAGCGTGCGATGAGGTCCACCCACCTTGTCCACGTCTCGGGTGAGTATGAGCTGCCTTTCGGACGGGGCAACCGGTTCTTGAGCGATATTCCCAAATGGGAGGATGCCTTGATTGGGGGATGGTATTTCAACTACATCTATACCTATCAGAGCGGTCAGCCTTTCACTGTGGGCTGCCCGGTCGGAACCACCTCGGACTTCGGCTGCAATGCAAACCTGATTCCAGGCGTGAATCCTTATGCCGGCCCACACAATCAAACCCAATGGCTGAACCCGAATGCATTCGCCCAGCCGCCGGCTGCAACCGCCATTGGACAGACCGATTATTCACCGCTGGGCAGCCCGGCGGAACAGGTGCGCGGGCCTGGGTTTTACAACCTGGATTCCTCGGTGTTCAAAGCATTTGCGACTGGAAAAGGAACGACGTTGCAGTTTCGCATAGAAACGTTCAATACCTTGAACAATCCGCAGTTCGGCAATCCCGGTCAACTGAATTTCACCAACCTGAAGAACTTCAGCGAAATTACCGGATTGCGCAGCAACCCAAGGTTCGGCCAGCTCGCCCTCAAACTGTTCTTCTGAAACTTCAACGCTGTCCGATTTCGGCGATGGAAGGGGCCAGACTGGCCTCTTCCATCCTCAATTCTTAAGTATTGCCTCTTCCGCTACCCCTACGCACGGGAGAACAATCATGGTAAAACAATCATGGTAAAAATGATGTCGGGTCATCGTGGCTATTTCATGCTGAAAAGAACCGTCAGCCAAATGGCGCTTTTATGCGGGATATGCATGTTTGGCGTGGCAGCCTGCGGCGGCGGCAGTGCTTCCAGCACAGATGTTACACCGCCTAGCTATTCTCAGCAGGCAACCTACGGCGTCCAGACCCTGCAACAGTGGTACGTGCAAAGCTCGGGCCTCTATGCCGCGCCATCCGGCTGGTGGAACGCCGCCAACGCCATGACTGTACTCGCCAACTACTCCCGAGTCACCGCCAGCACACAATATCTCCCCGCCATCGCCAACACATTCACCCAGGCGCAGACTGCCCACGCCAACTTCCTCAATCTCTATGACGATGACGAAGGCTGGTGGGCGCTGGCGTGGATTGACGCTTACGATCTGACCGGTAAGCAGGCCTACCTCACCATGGCCGAGACCATCTTCGCCGACATCTCCACCGAATGGGACACCACCACATGCGGCGGCGGCGTCTGGTGGAAAAAACCCGCCGACTACAAGAACGCCATCGCCAACGAGCTCTTCCTCGCCGTCGCGGCTTCTCTGGCCAACAGAACCACCGGGACCGCATCGGCGTCCTACCTCGCCTGGGCCCAGAAAGAGTGGACCTGGTTTAAGGCATCCGGCATGATCAACTCGCAAAATCTCGTCAATGACGGGTTGACCTCGACCAACCCGACCGCCTGTGTCAACAATGGCAGAACCACATGGACCTACAACCAGGGAGTCATTCTGGGAGGCCTGGTGCAGCTCTACAAAGCCGACCAAGACCCTGCCCTCCTGCCGCAGGCGGAATCCATCGCCAACGCCGCCATCGCCAATCTCACCGTCAACGGCATTCTCGTCGATCCATCCGTCTCCGGCGGCGATGCGCCACAATTCAAAGGGGTATTCGTTCGCAATCTCATGCTCCTGTACGCCGTGGCTCCCAATCCGCGCTACAAGACGTTTATCGATGCCAATGCCAACAGCATCTGGAACAACGATCAAGGATCAAACTATCAGTTCGGCGCTCTGTGGCAGGGGCCGTTCGATTCAGCCGATGCCACGCGTCAAACCTCGGCGCTGGATACGCTTGTCGCCGCCGCCTCGATGCAATAGGAATTGTCGAACCCCGGTTTGCGTAGGCTGATCAATCCGTTGCACGCCGATGCTGCAAGATTTCGTATATCCGAGACTTTCTTGTATCCGTTGGATGTACGTCTCAAAAAGTAACAGCAAAGCTGCAATTCTGCGACGCGCGCTTCCGAATTGCAGAGAAGAGGCGTGAGCCAGTTTCCGGGTGGCGAATCAGGGAACTATGCTAATGTACGTGGATTGTGACCAGCCTGGTTTGAATCGGTACTCCGCCACCGATCGTCGTTTCAATCACGGCTTCAAAGGGGTGGATAGTCCCATCGGGATGGGCCGCCAAGCGCAACAGTTGCTCTACATCTTCCGGTCGGCAGGCAAAATCCACCGCTGCCTGCGTCCCCATTGTCGTCAACCCGCTAAAAAGCAATAACTTGCGTCCGGGCTGGAATCCAGGCAGCAAGGCGAGAATTGCATAATCCCGTGTTAACGGATTATCGGGACGGGAATAGATAAGCGGTTCGCCGGGCTTCGGATGGTGATTCACAATCCCAGAGAAACCCGTTCCCCATGTAGTGGTGAAGTCCATTGTGGCGGAGATTACACGCAGCGCTGGATTCTGTTGTGTAGCCCCGATGAAGATCAGATTTTTCAGCTTAGCTTCATCCCATGTGACAAGCAGGCTCCGCTTGAGCGTGAAGGTCGCGTGGTAACTGGCAAAAAGGCGGCTCAGATCGTAAACACTTACGACTTCACCAACACCGGTATAACTATAGTTGCCTGTCAAGTTGGCGGTCGAATCGTCAGAGGGCGGCGCATACCGCAATCCGTCAGTGGCATTGCCGACAAAGAGGGGGTTACTGTAGATGACAAGCGAGCTGTTGTTCGCAAAAAACGGGGCCCAGAAGCGATCGATCGCGGAATCTCTTTCTGCTCGATCCACGTGCCACCACCCGGCAACCGCAAAACAGACCCCTAGTAACAGCGCGATGACCAGCCATTTCAGCTTGCTATTGCTGGACTCTATCTTCGTGGCGTCGATGGCGGGCAGCATTGGCACTGCCGGAATCGCGGAATGGAAGACAGGCAGATAGTGTCCTTTGGGAATCTCGATGATCGTTTTTTCCTGGCTGCCCTCATTCTGAAAGTATTCCGCCAGCTTCTGCCGCAATGAGCGCGCATGCGTGCGTACAATGTTGTCCTCTGCACAGTTGTAACCAGGCGGCCGCTGAAAGACACGTATCCCGACGTGCTGCTCAGTCGCCTCTTCCGGAGCGTTCCTGAGGGCACAGTCGGAGACATAAAAAAGAAAATCCCTGAGCTTCGCAGAAGACTGAAAGTAGCGACTTGCCGCGACGCGCTCGACAAGCACCCAATGAGGATGCCGCAGCGCAGTCTCGCTGACCTGGAGTACGAGAGGTGTGCGCCCCATTGAAGTCAAAGCATATTTCACAGGTGGCACCCTGTCAAGTTACAGGAAAACACAGGTGAAAGACATTGACAAGCCCGCATAGAAACGAAGAGGGTATGGGGAATGCAATAAGTTTGTCGTGGGGGAGTCTTGCGTGAATCTTAATCGATTGCAATATATATTTTCACAGTCCAAAGTTTTACTAGCAATCGGCTCGCTATTTTTAGGAAATCTTCGCAACGAGGAGGCGGAATGAAACAGGTAACTAAAATGACAAAGGAACATCAGAGGATCGGACTCGGGGCCAACAGGGCCTACTATGGCCGGATAGCAGTGGTTGTTTCGTTCATCATATTGTTGTGGGTGAGCAAGCCGCTGTGTCTCGCGCAATTGATGAACACGGGGACCATCAACGGCACGGTGGTCGATCAATCGGGATCGGTCATAAAGGGTGCCGCTATAACGATCACCGACGTTGGAACAAGAACTATTACTACGACAATTTCGAATTCCGACGGCAGCTTCTCACAAGCAGGCCTGAATACTGGAAACTACGACGTGACGGTGAGCAGTCCAGGCTTCACTTCCTACAAAGAAATTGGCATATATCTAGAGCCGACGGGTACCTATACTGTCCATGCGACATTAAAACCAGGCTCGATAAGCAGCACCGTCACGGTGACAGGGAGTCTGGCACAGGTACAGACAACAACCAGCGAAATCTCCAATACTGTTTCCGGGCGCGAGGTCGAGGACCTTCCTTTAAATGGAAGAAACTATCAACAGCTTGGACAGTTGATGCCGGGTGTTACCATTACCCCCGCAAATGGGGCTTATGGATCTGGAGGATTTCTTACAGACAACTCCATTAACGTCAATGGAGCGGGACTGGGCGGATCGCTATATACCCTTGATGGGGTCTGGAACTTCGATACTGTTGAGCATAACCAGGAAACGATCATTCCGAATCCTGATGAAATTGCGCAGATCAAGGTGCTCCAGAACAATTACAGCGCCAAGTACACCTTGAGGGGAACTGGCACGATCATGGTGCAGACCAAGAGCGGCACCGATAATTTTCACGGCGGGGCCTGGGAGTTTTTACGCAATACTTTCCTGGACACTCGCAACTATTTTGTTCCGGTCAGCAAAGGCGTCCCTCCGGAGGAGTGGAACATTTTTGGGTGGAACCTTGGTGGCCCATTGTTTATCCCAAAGCTCTACAACTCCAGCAAGAAAAAAACCTTCTTTTACTTCAATCAGCAATTTGTGCGGGAGAAGGAGGAGTCGGTTAAGACAGGCTCCGCAGCAACGGCACTGATGCGGGCAGGAACATTTCCGGCGGCTGGCTCAGGATCTCCATATCTGACCAGGGCAAATGGTGGATGGCTGAAGGACCCGACCAAGAGCGGGGCCTGCAACGCAACTTCTCAGGCAGCATGTTTCCCAAACAATCAGATCCCGATTTCCAGGATCAATCCGAGTGCTCTAGCTTTTGTCAATGCGCTGGTGCCGTTGCCGAACGACCAGACCGGAATCTTCAACAATTATGTAAACACCAACCCATTCCTTACCGACCAGATGGATATCGAGGGCAAGATCGATCATAACTTTACACCTGGCCTGCGATTGACCGGCGAATATTTTTATGAGGGAAATACAAGCACCAGTCCGAGTGCCGCGCGAATGGGATCTCCGTTTTCGAACAACTATGACGTGTTCGATTCCACGGCCCAGATCGCACAGGTCCGGCTCACCCAGATTCTCTCGCCGACTATGACCAATCAAACCGGCGTTGCCATGAATAATTTGGTGGAAAACCACGATTTGGGAGGAATCCGGCTGATATCTCAAGTACCGGGGCTTCATCAGTCTCTTCCTTACACGGGAGGATTTCTACAAAACTACATTCCGCATGTTGGGATTGCGGGGGGGTGGTCGCAATTCGGGGCCAGTTCTTGTTGCATCATTCCACGGGCAACGAGCCTGGTCGAAACCATAGCAGACGATTGGGGATGGCTGCGCGGGAAACACTATCTGGAGGCGGGCTTCATCTTTGTGGATGCGCATGACCGTCAATGGAACACGGGCGGTCCACTCAGTAATGGAGGCTTCTTCTTTAATGGCCAGTTTACTGGCAACCCAATGGCCGACTATCTTCTTGGGGATTCAAGCTCATTCAGCCAGGGAAATACAGCCTTTCGCAAGCACATGTACGCTCCCGTCGCAACCCCATATATTGAGGACGAATGGAAGGCGACACAGCGCCTAACTATCACTGCCGGATTGCGATGGCTCTATATGCCAGGGACTGCTACTCAGGCGGGCACCTCTGCCGTTTTCCAGATCGCACAGTTCAATCCTGCAAATGCGCCGATCGTGTCGACAAAAGGCATAATAACTGCAACTCCTGGCTACAATCCTGGAAATGGAATGATCGTCAACGGGAAAAATGGGGTCCCGTTGAACCTGACAAACACTCATAACTATTATTGGGCTCCAGTAGCTGGCTTTGCGCTGGATGTCTTCGGCAATGGGCGAACATCCCTACGTGGCGGCTACGGTATTACATACGACAAAAATACTGAAGACAATTGCGGATCGGGATGTGTCAATCCTCCACTAATACAACAGGTGAGTCTAATCAACGCCAACTTCAGCGATCCAGCCGGGAGCGGCGCCGCTCCGTTGACCGCCCCTGGAACTAGCGGAGAGAATTTGCAGAACTATCAAGCAACACAGATTCAATCATACAGTTTGAGCTGGCAGCAACAGTTCGGAGAAAATTGGCTGGCGTCGATTGCCGGGGCCGGAGACAGCACGCGATACGGTTCGCTATCGCCGAATATCAATCAACCGAAGCCAGTTGGCGGGTACGATTTCAATCCGCTTCTCAATACTGGAAATTATGCCAACGCCTACTTCGCGCCCTACCAGGGATATTCCAACATACCCTATTCCCAACCCATAAACTGGTCGAACTGGAATGCTTTGGAGCTTGGCCTACAGCATCATGCAGGAAATAATCTATATCTGACCGCAGCCTATACCTGGTCTCACCAGAGAGATATTGGCGGTATTCAGAATGCCTACGACATACGGAAGGCATATGAAAGCAACGGTGTTCCTCAGGTATTTACCGTCAGCGTAATCTACACTTTGCCCCGGCTCCAGAGAGCGTCTAGATGGGAGCGCACCGTACTTGGCGGGTGGCAATACTCCGACATGACCATCGTTCAAAGTGGCGGTTTTGGAACACTGGGTTTGTCTGTTGCGCATACCGGCCTGGCGAGCCGTCCAAATCAGATCGCTCCGGTAACTTATCCCAAAAAATGGAAGACCCCGGGAGATTTATGGTTCAGCACGAATTCATTTGTACAACCTGCTCCTGGCTTCTTTGGAGATGTTGGAGACAATACCCTCCGAGGCCCTGGCCTCATCGTCTCTAACATGGCGCTCTATAAACTTTTTCCGGTTTATAGGCAATCGACCCTTCAATTCCGGGCTGAGTTCTTCAACGCCTTTAACCATACCAATCCGAATGGGCCAGATACAGCATTTGGGTCGGGAAACTTTGGCCGAATCACGAGTGCCAGCGATCCACGCATTGGAGAGTTGTCCTTGAAATTTAATTTCTGAAAATCATGAGTCTTGCGAAGTTGAGAAAGAGCCGGAAAGACAAGATGGCAATTCCGGCTCTGCTCTCGACGAGGAATCTATGGCGCTATCAAGAAAAGTATTTTTCGTGTTTATTATGGTTGCACTGTGCCTGCCTGCCGGCGCCCAATCCAAAGACAATCCCTTAAAAGTGTTCCAAATCGGAGTATTCGATCGTTCTTCTGCTGGTTTTAACCGCGGGGCGCCTAACCAACCGGTCAATTTCATCATCGGTCAGAGTGACCCCGCGAAAGACTGGTATGCTGCACAGCCAGCAGTGGTACTCCACTCAAATGCATCTGCACGCGCGGCGAATATTCCTAAAGCTCCGCGCACCATCACTTTTTCTTTGGCACGTTCTCCCGCGCTTGCCTACCGACTACGAATTTCTCTGTTGATCGAAAGCCGCAGCGTCCCGAATTTGTGCATCGGCATTAACGGTAAACAAGGAAGGTTTTATCTGCATCCAGAAATCGATTTTGCGAATGGCCAAAGCCCAGCCAGCTCGCATGCAGATGTTGCGTTCAATTTTCCCGGTAGCTACCTGCATCTTGGTACGAATAAGATCGAACTGCAAGTCATTGAAGATGCCGACAAGGTCGTGCCCAATGCAAGTCTGACCTATGACGCGATCGAGCTAGACCGGGATACGAAAGACTTGCATGGTTTAGCGTCATCCGCCGATATTTTTCCCACCGTCTACTATCAACGGAGGTTGGATCAGCTTGACGAGGTTGTGGATGTTGTTATCCGTTATGCAAAGCCTCTGAAGGCCGGAAGTAGCGTAGATCTAAAGATCGCTGGGAAAGACTATAGTCAAAAAATTCAGGGGAACCAAGATTTTGGCGAGGAACAATTGGCATTTGATGTGCCAGAGTTTTCTCCACACACACATGCGAGATTGACCTGGAAAGCTGGCGGACATGCGCAGCGCGAAGAACAATGGATCGATCCGGCAAAAAAGTGGACCGTATTCATCGTGCCTCATATCCATCTCGATGTTGGATATTCGGATTACCAGGCCAAAGTAGCTGCCATTCAAAGCCGGGTCATCGATGAAGCCATGGACCTGACGGCACAACATCCCGACTTTCGTTTCAGCATGGATGGAGAATGGAACCTGGAGCAATTTATGAAAACACGCAAGCCAGTTGATCGGCAGCGTGCAATTGCGGCCATCCAGAAGAAGCAGCTATTTGTTCCGGCCCAATATGCCAATTTGCTCACCGGTTTCCCCACGGCAGAGACGTTGATTCGATCGCTCTATCCTAGCGCCAATTTCAGCCGAACCCACGGAACACCCTTTAACTACGCCAACATTACGGATGTCCCCTCCTACTCGTGGTCGTATGCTTCCATCCTGGCCTCCGCAGGAATCACCTATTTGGTTTCTGGCAGCAATAACTTTCGTGCCCCTGTGCTACGAGAAGGACGACTGAACGAAAATTCTCCGTTTTGGTGGGAAGGCCCAGACGGGCAGAAGATATTGTTCTGGTACTCGCGGATGTATCAGCAGATGCAAATGATGTTCGGCTTACCGCCTATGTTGTCGGCGGCCTACTACACACTGCCGCTATTTTTACAGCAGTATGAGCAGCTTAGCTATCGTGCAAATGCCACCATCCTTTATGGTACGCAGGTGGAAAACACCGATTTATTCCCACAGCAAGCTACTCTGGCCGAGCAGTGGAACAGCATGTATGCGTATCCCCACTTACAGTATTCCGGCTTTCACTATGCGCTGAAAAACATCGCGCAGCAGTTCGGCAACGACATTCCGACGATCCGTGGAGATGGCGGTCCTTACTGGGAGGACGGCATTGCGTCGGATGCTTACTATGCGGCCATGGAACGCCGGAACGAAAGCCGTGGACTGTCCGCCGAGAAGTTAGCTACGTTGACCTCGTTGGTTAACTCGCGTTTGGCTGCGGACAAAATCGACCTGGACAGAATGTGGACCAACATCGTGCTCATGGATGAGCACACTTGGACATCGCATAATAGTGTGTCCGATCCGACGAGTATGGAAGCTGTCAAGCAGCTAGCGGTGAAGGAACAGTACGCAATCGACGCACATGCACTAGCCGATTTCATCGCTCGCAATAGCATGGCGAGTGTTGCAGATTCCATCTCGACAGGAAAAAACAGCCTGATCGTCTTTAACACGTTGAACTGGAAGCGAAGCGGCTTCGTGTCGCTCGACCTGAACAGCCATCAGGAGATCTTCGATCCAGCGACCGGCCAGGTGGTCCCTTATGAAGTGCTTGGTAGCGGCAATCACTTCCGTCATGTAAGGTTTGTCGCGCAGGATGTTCCCGCAGTGGGGTATAAAGTCTTCCAACTGCGGCCTGAGGAGAAATCACCAGCTCCTGTTGTCGCCACTCATACGGCAGTGCTCGAAAGCCCGTACTATCGCGTAACTCTGGACACAGCCACCGGAGCCGCGCGCAGCATTTATGACAAGCAGTTGCAGCGCGAGTTAGTAAATTCGCAAAGCACCTATCGATTCGGCCAGTATCTCTATGTGACGGGCGGTGGTCGAGGTTCCAATCCGGTCCTACAGGTTCATCCATCTCAAAATGGCAAACTAATCTCGGTCACGCGCACACCTTATGGCTTGGTTGCCCGAATGGAGAGCACAGACACAAACACGCCGACCATCGCCACTGAGATTCAACTCTTCGACCAGGAGAAAAAAATCGAGTTTGTAGAAGATGTTGACAAGAAGGAAGCCGATACCAAGGAAGCCGTATATTTTGCGTTTCCTTTTGCCATGCGGAAGCCGCAGTTTCAGTATGAAATCCAGACCGGCGTGGTCGATCCGGCGAAAGATATGTACCCGGGAGCAGGTCGTGAATGGTTCTCCGTGCAGCATTGGGTCTCGGTACAGCAGAACGGAGTATCGGCAACTGTAATGCCCCTCGATGCACCTCTAGTTACACTGGGCGATATCAATCGCGGCGCGTGGCCAACACAATTTGGCGAGCGTTCTGGAACGATCTTCTCCTACGCCATGAATAATTACTGGCACACAAATTATCGCGCTGAACAAGGTGGACACTTCCGCTTTCGATATGTCATCACAAGCGCGCCGTCGACGAATGTTACAGAACTGAGCCGCATGGGCTGGGAGGAGATGACGCCACTGGAACACGACAAGGTCACTTCCCAGGACAAAGCGATGAACCTACCGCGTCCACTCAGTGGCGAACAAGACAGCTTCCTCGATGTGAAGGATCCGAACCTGCTGCTCGATACCTGGAAACCTGCCGAGGACGGCAACGGCACCATCCTTCGCTTTCTCGACCTGGGCGGAACCACACGGACGATTACGGTCAAAACTCCCCTGTTGCAACTACAGCGGGCATGGCAGACGGATGCAGTCGAAAGAAATCAAAAGCCGCTTTCGCTGGTGGGAACCAACGGCTTCGCGTTCACTCTTCATCCTCATGAGATCGTTACCGCGCGAATCATGGGCACTGACCAACAAAGAAACAAACCATAGAAACCCATGGAGGAACATATGACAACAAGAATTATCGGAATGCTACATCATGCGCGAGATATGTGGTTCGTGTTCATTGCACTCTTATTCGTTCTGGGTGCAACTCGTCCCGCCTCGGCGCAGTGGACACTAGATAGTGCCTACCAAACCTGAAGCGGCTATAACGCCGATTTTTACACCACGGGTGCAACCGGAGGTTAACTAAACCACAAAGCAAGAAAGCAAAATGG